>JAYVXO010000127.1:0-41912 GCA_043785105.1 Fimbriiglobus sp. | reverse complement strand
ACTCCCCCGGCGAACCGAGCGCGACGCTGTGGCCGTAGCGGGCGCGAACCAGTCCGTCCCGAATCTCGAACCGTCCGGGGTCGGTGCCGCGAATCGCGTCTTCGAGTTGTTCCCGGTCAAGAGTCGCCCAGTCGTAGTGGCTGAAGCGGATGCCGACGACGAGTTCGTCCAGGTCGGCGAACCCCTCGTCGTCCAGGCCGACGCCGAACCGGAGCGGGTGGTGTCGTAACGCGAACGCCAGCACGCGGACGAGCCGTTGCGGTTCGGATTCTTCGGTCATGTTCGGTCACCCGATGAGGCTCAGTGAAGGTGTGAGTGGTGTGGTTGCGTCGGCAGGATGCGGCCCATGTCCTTCGCACACCGGTCCAGCATCACCAGGGCTTCCCGCGGGTAGCCGTTCCGGAACGGGGTCTGGACCGACTCGGCGTCCGCGTCGCCGAGGACGGCCCAGACTCCGACGTGCCACCCGCCGGTCCGGACATGCCGCTCGACGAGGCACAAGCTGTCGTCCCGTTCCGGTTGGAGGACGGCGAGACCGTGTGGGGAGGCGACACCGACGTAGGCTTTGAGCATCTCGCTTCCCTACCACGATTCGCCGGCCGGGTTCAACTGCCGAACACGGTCATCACTGCCGCCCGCCGCTGGTCCGGGAACAAGTGCCGGTAGCGTTTCTGCATTTCGACCGTGGTGTGTCCCATCAGCTCGTCGATCACCCGCTGGTCCACACCTGCTGCCGCGAGGTTGGAGGCGAACGAGTGACGGAAGGCGTGGTAGCCGCGGAGGACGTGCCACTTCGACCCGTTGACCCCCGACCGGAACGCCTTCCACGCCTTTCCGTCGGTCAGCGTCCGGTTCGCCACCGAACAGAACGCGAGTTGACCGCCGGGGTGGACTCCGGCGAAGTACTCCCGCATGACGGTCTCGACCCGAGGCGTCATGTCCACCGTGCGGAACGTCTCGCGGTCCCGGCTTCGCTTCTTCTCCCGCAGGAGGACGAGTTTGGCGTCGAAGTCGAAGTCCTCCACCCGCGCCCGGAAGAGTTCGCTCCGCCTGGCTCCGGTGTAGGCGGCGGTGACGAGGAACGGGTAGAGGTATCTGGTCGTCTTCTGCCGGACGTGGGCGATGACCTCGGCCACCTGAGCGGGGTCGAGGAAGAGGCCGTCCCACAACTCCCGGACGCGCCGGGGGTCAGAGACGCCACGGGCGAGGATGGCTTGGACCTGGTCGTAGGTGCGGAACGGTTCCGATTGCTTCTCCTTGGCGAACACCAGTTCGACTTCGGGGAACTTGGTCGGGATGTGCCCTTGCCGGTTCGCCCAGTTCCAGACGAACCGCAAGGTGGCCACCGCCTT
This sequence comes from Fimbriiglobus sp., assembly GCA_043785105.1. Taxonomy (GTDB): domain Bacteria; phylum Planctomycetota; class Planctomycetia; order Gemmatales; family Gemmataceae; genus Fimbriiglobus. The sequence goes on along the minus strand of JAYVXO010000127.1, from coordinate 40,560 downwards.
CCGCACCGTCTTAGGCTTGATCGGGTGTCCGTTCCAAGTCTCGCGGCTGCGGGCGTCAACGAACTGCTGGACGGTGCCGGCGGTGATCGCGGACACCGGCGTCTCGCCGCCGATGAGCCGGGTGACGTGCTTCATGTGGATGTCTTCCATCGCCCGCGTGATGACCTCCTTTGCCCCCGCCGTGAATTGCGTCCGGTAGGTGGCGAACAGTTCGGCCAGCCGGACGGTGCGGGCGAATTCCACGGGCTTTTCGAGTCGGCCGTCGGACAGCAGGAACAGGCCGAGGTCGGCCCCGTCCGGCACCGTCAGCCGCCCGCGTTCGACGAGCCGGAGGTTTTCTTCGACGCGACCGCGGCACGCCTCGGCTTCTTTCGCGTCCGCCGTCTTCAGGATCGCCAAGAACCGCTGGTCCTTGAACCGGAAGACGACCCGGAACCGTTTCCCCCGCCGTTCGAGCCAGGCCATAGCGTTCCCCCCGAAGAATTGTTCGGGCGGGGACAAGCGACGTAACCCCAACGCAGGGTCGATGCTGCCCCCTATTTGCCCCCCAGCCGGGCAGCGGGAATGAAAAAGGCTTCCGGGGATTACCCGGAAAGCCTAGTTTTTAAGGGGTATTTGCAGCTTTTCGACGTGCATCAAACAGCGGAGAGGGAGGGATTCGAACCCTCGTTACCGTTTCCGGTAAACCAGTTTTCGAGACTAGCGCATTCAACCACTCTGCCACCTCTCCTAGTGGTGTTCGGTTATAATTATCACTAGCTATGGGAGAGTACAAGCCCCTTTCAGGTTCGGGGTTCGATATGCTTGGGAATGAGTTCGATTACATCCGTTGGATTCGGCGGCAGACACCGATGAGTTCTGGGGTTCTCGTGGGGCCGGGAGATGATTGCGCGGTGTTAGCACCGCGGTCGCGGGCGATGTTGGTCACTACGGACATGCTCATGGAAGGGGTCGATTTTGTGTTGGCGGAGGTTGATCCGGTTGCGATTGGGCGGAAGTCGATCGCGGTCAATTTGAGTGACATTGCGGCGATGGCGGGGGTGCCGACGGCGGTTGTGGTGAGTGTTTCGTTGCCGAAGCATCCGCCGGGTCGGACGACACGCGAACTTGCGGAGCAACTGTATCGGGGAATGCGTGATGTGGCAGACGGCTTTGGGGTGCCGATTGTTGGTGGTGATACCAACACGTGGGACAACGGCTTGGTGATTTCGGTGACGGCGTTGGGCGAAGTGACGGAACGGGGTGCGGTCTTGCGGTCGGGTGCTCAGCCGGGGGATGTTATTTTCGTCACGGGTCGAGTCGGTGGCAGTATTTTGGGTCGGCATCTGGCACCAACGCCACGGATTCGGGAAGCATTGGCACTGCATCAGGTGGTGAATCTGCACGCCATGATTGACATCAGTGATGGATTGGCTGCGGACTTGCACCACATCCTAACGGAAAGTCGGTGCGGTGCGGTGTTGCTTGCCGAATCAATTCCCATTCACGATGATGCGGTCACGTTAAGTCAACGGTCTGGTCGAACGCCTTTGCATCACGCCTTGAACGACGGCGAGGACTTCGAGTTGATCTTCACCGTGTCCGCCGTCGATGCCGCGATCTTACAAGAGCAATCCCCCGTGCCCGTGTATCGGATCGGCGAATGTGTTACGGATCAGGGTTTGTGGCTTGAAGAGAGTGGTGACCGCGTACCGTTAACACCGGCCGGGTGGATTCACGAGATGATGTGATTTTTAGCGTGACAAGCCGTTGCACTTCGCGCAGAATACACTTGCATAAATTCCCACCTGCCTTGCGTGCCACTTTCCTGCTGAGGTTCTTACGATGTCGAATCGAAAATCGTCCCTTCCGGTATCTCGCCGGGGATTCTTACAAACGTCAGCCGCTGCTGCGGCCTCAACAGCGATCTTCGCACCGGCAGTTCATGCCGCCGGCGGGGATACGCTCAAGGTCGCGCTGATCGGCTGCGGCGGTCGTGGGACTGGGGCAGCCAAGAACGCCCTCGCCGCCGATAGTAACGTCAAACTCGTTGCCGTGGCGGACGTGTTTGACGACCTTGCAATTAAGGGATTGAACGTCGTCAAATCGGCGTTTCCCGAAAAAGTCGATGTCACGCCGGAACGCATCTTCAGTGGCTTCGATGGGTACAAAGCCGCAATCGACGCAGCCGATGTCGTTGTACTCGCCACCCCACCGGGGTTCCGCCCGATTCACCTGAAGTACGCCATCGAAAAGGGCAAGCACGTTTTCATGGAAAAGCCGCACGCCGTGGACGTGGCCGGCGCGAAGTCGGTGATCGAGTCGGCGAAGCTGGCGAAAGAAAAGGGACTGGGAATCGTGAGCGGGTTCTGTTACCGCTACGACAACTTCAAGCGGGAGACGGTGAAGCGAATTCACGACGGCCAAATCGGGAAGATCAACGCGATTCACACGACGTTTTTGACCGGCGAACTTTGGACCCGCGCCACGAAAACGAACGACCCCAAGGAGATGGAGTACCAACTGCGGATGTGGTACTACTTCTCGTGGCTGTCGGGCGACTTCATCGTCGAGCAGGCGGTTCATAACGTCGATAAAGCATGTTGGCTGATGAACGGCGAGCTGCCGATTGCCGCGAGCGGATTGGGTGGACGGCAAGTCCGAACCGACCCGAAGTACGGCAACATCTGGGACAACTTTAGCATCGTGTACGAGTACGCCAGCGGGGCCAAAGTCTTCTTGCAGTGTCGCCAGATGAACGACTGCATGGGCGACAACAACGATCACATTATGGCGACCAAGGGGACCGCGCATCTCATGCGGCACACCATCAAGAGCGACAGCGGCACCTGGAAGCATGAGGGCGAACACGACTTCGGCAACATGTACCAACAGGAGCACAACGAACTGTTCGCTTCCATCCGGGCGGGCAAGCCGATCAACGATGCCCTGGTCTCCGCCAACAGCACGCTGATGGCAATTCTCGGCCGCGAAGCCGCGTACACGGGCCAAAAGATCACGTGGGAAAAACTGCTGAAGTCCGAGCAGAGCATCACGCCGAAGGAATTCGCCTGGGGTGAAAACCCCGTCACACCAATTGCTAAACCGGGCAAAACCAAGTTCGCTTAACTCTCTAAATCCGGATTCACCACAGAGGGCACAGAGAGCCACAGAGAAAACCATAAGAAAGGATTTTGGTTTTCTCTCTGTGGCTCTCTGTGCCCTCTGTGGTGAGTTTCTTTTTCGCACCATTCAGGACATTCCCAATGACTACCCGACGAGACTTTATCCGCGTGGCCACCACGGCATCGGTTGTCGCCACGTTCGCTGGTCCTAGTTTTGGCCATGACAAGCCGAAGAAGCCCAAGCTGAAAAAGGCCGTGAAATATGGCATGATTCAACTGAAGGGTACGCCGACGGACAAGTTCAATTTGATTAAGAAACTGGGTTTCCAAGGTGTGGAAATCGACAGCCCGAGTGGGTTGAACTTGGATGAAGCGATTGCCGCACGGGATACAACCGGGATTCAAATTCACGGTGTGATCGACTCCGTTCATTGGAACAAAACTTTATCGCACCCTAAGGAAGAAGTCCGCGCCGAAGGTTTGGCCGCACTGCGAGGGGCGATTCAGGACGCCAAGAAAGTCGGTGCAGATACGGCACTGTTAGTTCCCGGCGTGGTGAACAAAGACGTGACTTACGAGCAGTGCTGGGAGCGATCGACGGCGGAAGTGAAGAAGGCGATCCCGGACGCGGAGAAGGCGGGCGTGAAGATTGCGATTGAAGTGGTCTGGAACAACTTCCTGACCAAGCCCGAGCAACTCGTCGAGTACGTCGATCAGTTCAAATCGCCGTGGGTCGGGGCGTACTTCGATTGCAGCAACATGCTGAAGTACGGCGTCCCGGCGGCGACGTGGATTCGGACGCTCGGCAAGCGGATGCTGAAGTTCGACTTCAAAGGCTTCAGCATGGCCAAGGCGAAAGCCGCCATGAACGACGGGGCCGGGTTCAACGTCGGTATCGGCGAAGGGGATGAAGACTGGCCGGAAGTGCTACTGGCTTGCGGTGAAGTCGGTTACAGCACGTGGGCCACAGCCGAAGTCAAGGGCGGCGACGAGAAGTGGCTCGCTGATGTCGCGGCGCGCATGAACAAGATTCTGGAGCTGTGAATGGCAGGGAATCATACGCCAATTGGATTTCGGATATGAAGGAACCGTTATGTAGGCCCAGGACGATGATCTGGGTCTGCTGTTCACGCAGGTAATAATGGCAGGTGTCGAATCCGAATCCGGCCAACTTGCACAGTCACTGCGGCTCCTCGCACAAGATCAGCTCCACACTGGGCAAGCACTGTCTGCAAGAGATTGGCCAACTCGGTGCCATCCAGTCCCTCAATACGAATACGTATGACCGATGGGATCGTGGCCCTGGTCACGGCTAACAAGGCGTGAAAATCAGTATCCAGAGTTACGACAACTCGGTTCTGCTCACATCCCAGTAACAAGATGGAGGCATCTTCCGCCGTGGAATAACCGATTTCTCCGACATGAACTGTGTCGATTCCCGCGTGGCGTAACAGTTCGGCGGAGCTACGCGACAAACCTTGGTCAAGTAGCAGTTTCATGATGACCAGAGAGTTCGAGAACTCGGTCGTCTAAACTCGTTGCGGCATACAAGAGTGCTTGACGAATATCTTCATCGTCCAACTCAGGGTACTCCCGCCGCAGTTCCTCGCGGTCTGGGTAGTTCGCAACAACTTCCACAACACGACGAACCGTCAGGCGAAGGTTTCGCACACAGGGCTGGCCATTCATACGCTCAGGACTACTTGAAATACGATCGAATTTCATGCTTGTTGCCCCCATGATCTAATTCTCTGTGCGTGGTGCGAAACGTCAGTGGTGACATTAAACGCCACTTCGCAACATCAATAGAAACGGCCTCCGTCGAAGCCGTTTCCATAACACTACGTTTCCACTTCAACTTACACTTTGTACTTGCCGGGCACTGGCACCGGGCTGACTTCGAGCTTGGACGATTCCGACAAGCCTTCGGGCATCGTCGTCACGGTCGAATTCAGGGCTTGTTCCCAGGTGACGGTTTTGCCAGAGTAGGCGGCCATGCGGCCCATGATCGCCGTCAGGGTGCTTTCGGTGACCGCTTGCAATTCGTTGAGTGGCTTACCGGCCTTGATGCTGTTCACCAAGTCGATGTGCTCTTGAACGTAGGGGTTGATGGGGTCTTTATCGAACACTTTCTTCTTGTTGATTCGGTAGGCGTTCAGTTGCGACTTACCCTTGGTCCCGTACACCGTCTCGGAGATGTCGGAGGTGATTCCAGGCAGGTGGGCACAGTAGCTCGAAACGGGCACGCCGTTGGGGTACTCGTACTCGATCGAGAAGTGATCCCAAATGTGGCCAACGTCATTCGGCTTGCCAACAGGACGCGCCATGCGACCGCCGAAGCCTACGGCTTTGACGGGGTGGCCACCGAGAACCCAGTTCATCACGTCCAGGTTGTGAACGTGTTGTTCAACAATGTGGTCACCGCACAGCCAGAGGAAGTGGTACCAGTTGTTGATTTGGTAGGCCAAGTCGGACACGCCTTCTTTGCGGGGGTGGAACCAGATGCCGTTGCCGTTCCACGAACAGCGTGCGGAAACGATGTCCCCGATCGCGCCGTCTTGGATTTGCTTAATCGTCTCGATGTAGCCCGCTTGGTGACGGCGTTGCGTACCAGCCACGACGGCGATTTTTCGCTTCTTGGATTCTTCAACCAACTCCATGCACTTGCGAATACCGGGGCCGTCAACGGCGACTGGCTTTTCGCAGAAGACGTGCTTGTTCGCCTTCACAGCCGCTTCGAGGTGCGTCGGGCGGAAACCAGGCGGCGTGGCGAGGATGACGAGATCCACACCCGAGTTCAGCACTTGCTTGTAGTTATCGAGGCCACCAAACACCCGATCACCGATCGCAGCTCGTTCGCCGTAATCCTTGCTGAGTTGTTTGCTGTAGCCTTGCGCTTTATCGAGGAAGAAGTCCCCGAGGGCGTGAATCTGGATCGACTTGTCGGCTTCCAGGCTGTCCTTGACTGCCCCGGTCCCACGACCGCCGCAGCCGATGAGGCCGACTTTGATCGTTTCATTCCCGGCGGCATGGACACCTGTGGGCATCAAGTTAACGCTAGCGGCAGTCGCGGTGGCGATTGCGCCCGCTTTCAAAAAATCCCGGCGGTTTGTGTTCGACGTTTCCACGAGAGAGGCTCCTACAAAAAAGGGTAAGGGTCACAACGGTTCAAAACCTAACCAAGATCAATCCTCTCACCACGGAACACACGGAAATCACGGAAAAAGTCAAGGTCGCCAAGTACAGATTTTATCTGTTGAAGAACGGTTCACTTACTCTGTAATTAGCTTCTCGCAGACCTTTTCCGTGTCGTCCGTGTATTCCGTGGTGAAAATTTCGGGTCAGTCTTTCTTCACCTTCCGGATACCGATTTCGGACGATTCCGGTTTCTTCGTCAACGTCGGCTTGAGGCCGACGAGTTCGGGGTACTCATCAACGGGCAGGCAGACGCGGAACCCGATGACATCCATGTTGGTGAGCCACCAGATGCTGCTCAATCCCTGGGGATCGTCCTTGACCCAACGGGGTTCCGACACGCGGCGTGCGGCACTGCGGAGGCGATCGGGTTTGTCCGCATACGATCCGCCACGCACCACGTGCCCCCACTTCACATCCGGTTCGGGCTTTTTGAACGCACCGATGTTTAGCTTGTCCGCTGCCAGTTTCTCGAACGACTTCGCGTCGTACTGGTCGAGGCACCATTCCCAAACGTTGCCGTGCATGTCGTGGATGCCGAACTTGTTGGGCTTCAACCGTCCCACGATGTGTGTGGTGGGTTCGTCGGCGGCGCCTTTGTTGCCTGCCTTGTCGGTGTCCTTTTGGTTCGCCGAGTTCTCCAGGTTCCAAGCATAGTCGCTGAGCTTCTCACTCGGATCAAAACCGTAGGGGCCGGTCTGACCCGCGCGGCAAGCGAACTCCCATTCGGCTTCCGTGGGCAGGCGGAACGGGAGTTTCGTTTTCCATCGCAGCCAGTGGCAGTAGGTCATGGCCGCATGGTGCGACATGCAAATCACCGGGTGCCCTTCCCGGCCGTGTTCGTACAGTTCATCGACGTAAGTATTTGTCGGGCGGGTGATGGCATCGGCCGGCAACGTCTTGGCAATCTGATCCGGAACTTCCCCCGCAACGAACAGCGATTGGTCCTTCCAAAACCCGTAATACTCCGCCCACGTGACCTCGCATTTCGCAATCCAGTACGGGTTGACCTTCACTTTGCGTTGCGGGCCTTCGTCCGGTTTGCGGCCGTCTTCGCTATCCGGGCTGCCCATCAGGAACTCACCGCCCGGCACGTAAACCATGTCGAACTTCATCTCCGCACTCGGAATCTCTTGCGTGAAGTTCTTCGGCGGCAGTTCGACTTTCGCCGGGACGGTCACCTTTTGCGGGACGACCCGGTCCTCGTCTTTCTGCTGCGACGCCAACGACGATAAGGACACGCCAAGGAGGGCGACGACTAAGATGCAAGCAAACAGTCTGTGAGTCATATGTCTAGATTCTCCGATCCGATGCACAAAGTCAACGAAATCCGGCCAAGTTGGAATAGGAATTCTGGAGGTAGGTTATGGCAGTCCGACAAATCGCCTTGATCTTATTGTTACATTCTACGCTGTTCACGTTCAGTGGCCGCTCCGCAGAACCAACACTTTCACGATTCGAGTTTGAATCGAAGCACATGGGCACATCGTTCCGAATCGTGCTTTACACAACCGACAAAGCCACCGCTGATAAAGCGGCAGTGGCAGCCTTCGCACGAGTCGCGGAGTTGGACCGCATCCTCAGCGATTACAACCCGAATAGCGAAGTCATGCAACTTTGCAAGCGGAACGATGCCGGACCGGGTAAGCCGATGACAGTGAGTGCGGAGTTGTTCGACATCCTGGCGAAAGCCGCATCGGTCTCGAAGGTCAGTGATGGTTCGTTTGATGTGACTGTCGGTCCGCTCGTCAAGTTGTGGCGTCTGGCCCGCAAAACCCAAGTGATGCCGGACGCAAAGGAGCTAACCGACGCGATGGGCAAAACCGGCTTCGAGAAAGTGAGTCTGGATGCAATCGCACAGACCGTCGCGTTGAAAGTCCCCGGAATGCGGCTCGACTTCGGCGGGATCGGCAAAGGTTATGCGGCGGATGAGGCACTCACGGTGTTACGGGACCAGTTTCACATCTCCCGCGCACTGGTCGCCGCTTACGGAGACATCACGTGCGGGGATGCACCACCGGACAAAGGCGGCTGGACCGTGGACATCGCGCCGATCTCGAAGGGCCAAACACCCCGTCGGCTGAAACTAGTCAACATGGCCGTTTCAACATCGGGCGACATGGAGCAATTTACGGTCATCGACGGAGTGCGCTATTCCCACGTGCTGAACCCCAAAACCGGCCTCGGACTAACGGGCCGAAGAAGCGTGACCGTGATCGCAAAAAAGGGCTGGCAAGCGGACGCCTACGCCAAAGTCGCCAGTATACTCCCCGCCGAAAAAGCGTTGCCCCTGATCGACAAGCTGGAGGACGCCGCGACGTACATCGTGGTGAAGGAAAACGACGACGCAAAAGAGCAGGTCACGGCGTCCAAGCGATTCGAGGGATACGTAGCAAAGTAATTATACCACGAATAGCACGAATCAGACGAATAAATGCTAAATCCGCAAGAACAGTGTTTATCGCTTCAGGCTTATTTATCTCATGCTTTTCCACTGATTGAAATTCTGATTCGTTCGATTCGTGTTATTCGTGGTGACTTTTTCGGGCGAAGACGCTCGACCATTCCGGTAACATCTCGTTCAGTTCCTCGACGCTGCCCGCTCGTAACGTCACGTGGCCGACTTTGCGATCGGGGCGGTCCGGTTTGCCGTAACGGTGGATGTGGGCCGTGGGGTGCTGCAGCACATTCGACGTGGGTGGAATCGTCCCGATGAAGTTAAACATCGCGGAGTGCCCGGTGCTGGCGGCGCTGCCGAGTGGCCAACCGCAAATGGCACGCAGGTGGTTTTCAAACTGGCTGGTGTGGGCGGCTTCGATGGTCCAATGGCCGGAGTTGTGGACCCGTGGCGCCATCTCGTTCGCCAACAATCGCGGACCGTCCTGGAACCACTCGATGGTTAACACGCCGACGTAATCCAACTCCGTCAACACTCGCAAGGCGTAGTCCGTGGCGCGCTCGGTCAGTTCTTCGCCCGTTGCGGACGCGGGGGCAATGCTGCGGTGCAAGATGCCATCTAGGTGTTGATTTTCAATCAGCGGGTAACAGACGACCGACCCGTCTTTTCCCCGCACCGCAATCAGCGACAGTTCCCGATCGAACGGCACGAACTCTTCGAGAATCAACGGACGGCCACCGAGCTTTTCCCACGCCACCTCCACATCCGTCGCGGTGCGAATGACCGCTTGCCCCTTGCCGTCGTACCCGAACCGCCGCGTCTTCAACACGCACGGCAAGCCGATGTGTCGAATGGCGTCATCGAAGTCGTCGCGCGAATCAATCGCCGCAAATGCTGGTGTCGGGATGCCGAGGTCGCGGAAGAAGTTTTTTTCCGTGATGCGGTCCTGGGAGACTTCTAACGCTCGTGGTGGTGGGAACACCGGCACCCGCTCCGCCAGCCACCGGGCGGATTCCATCGGGACGTTTTCAAACTCGAACGTGATGACATCGGAGACTTGGGCGAGTGCGTACATCGCAGCAAAATCGTTCTCAAACTCGCCGCGAATGTGGCCGCACACTTGGGCCGCACACGGGTTGGCGCTGGGGTCCAACACCGTACACGAAATGCCGAGTGGGTACCCCGCCAGTGCCATCATCCGCCCGAGTTGCCCGCCGCCCAAAATGCCGACACGCATCACGCGCTCCTATCACACGCTTTGGGGGTTCGGGTTGGCTAAGACGGCTTCGGTTTGCTGCTTGCGGAACGCTTTGACGGCATCGCGGATGACCGGATATTTATTGCCCAAGATCGACGCGGCCAGCAACCCCGCGTTCGTCGCACCGGCTTTGCCGATGGCCAGTGTACCGACCGGAACGCCTGCCGGCATTTGCACGATCGCCAGCAGGGCATCCATCCCGCGTAACGTCGAATGCTCCGTGCCAACTGGCACACCCAGGACCGGCAACATCGTCTTTGCCGCACACATTCCCGGCAGGTGTGCTGCCCCCCCTGCCCCGGCAATAATCACTTCTAACCCACGCTCTTCGGCAGTCTCGGCGTAGACGAAAAGCTTGTCCGGTGTCCGGTGCGCGGACACGACTTGCACTTCATGAGGCACGCCAAGCTGGGTCAGCATGTCTGCGGCGTGCTTCATGGTTTCCCAATCGGATTGGGAACCCATGATGATGCCAACCAATGGCTTCGCAAGTGTGTCGGGCATGGTGGCACCTTAGCGTTGAACCCGCGCGGAGCCACCTTTGGCCAGCGCTTCGACTTCGGACAACTTTGCCATCGTCACGTCGCCGGGGAACGTCGTCAGTAACGCGCCATGTGCCCAACCTAACCGCAGTGCCCAGTCTGGTTCTTGCCCGGTGATGAGGCCATAAATCAAGCCCGCCGCAAAACCATCCCCGCCGCCGATGCGATCGACAACGTCCAGATCGCACGTCGGGCTGATGTATTTTTGCCCGTCGTGCCACAACACCGCCGCCCACTCGTGCCGGTTGGTGCTGTGGGCTTCCCGCAACGTTGTGGCGACGGCTTTCAAGTTCGGAAATAGCTTCACGGCGTTGTCGATCATCCCGAAGAAATCGTCGTGATTGAGCTTCGATTCGGTCTGTTTCGAGACCTCCGGTCCCTGAATACCGAGACCCTTCTGCATGTCTTCTTCATTGCCGATCAGGCAATCGGCGTTCTCGACGATCCGTCGCAAAACCTGAACCGCACGCCCTTCGCCACCGGCTGCTTTCCAAAGTTTCGCCCGGAAGTTGAGGTCGAACGAGATCATCGCACCCGCCGCTTTCGCCGCTTTCATCCCTTCAATAATCAGTTCGGAAGTCGTCTCCGAAAGTGCGGCAAAGATGCCGCCCGTGTGAAACCACTTCACCCCGCCGGCGAAGATCCTCGGCCAGTCGAAGTCGCCCGGTTTCAGCATCGAGCCGGCTTCATTGGCGCGGTTGTAAAACACCACCGGCGCCCGCACGCCACCGCCACGGTCACTGTACACGGTGGCAATGTTCGGCCCGCGCACGCCGTCGTGGTCGAACATTTTGTAGAACGGCGTCACGCCCATTTCGCGCACACGGGCTTGGACAATTTCCCCGATCGGGTAGTCCACCATCGCACTCGCAACACCAGTCTTCAGCCCGAAGCAATCGGATAAATTCGCCGCGACGTTGTATTCCCCACCAGACACGTGAATGTCCAGTTGCCGCGCTTTGCGAAACGGGATGATGCCAGGATCGAGGCGATGAACCAGTGCGCCGAGCGAGAGGAAATCCAACGCACACGGGTCGGGGCGAATCGTCAAACCGGCCATGTCGGTCCTCAAGTATCACAAGGTTTTAGCTACATTAATTTACACGAGCGGTTGCCACGCGCGGCCGTCCGCCGCGAGCAGTGCATCGCCGCATTTCGGCCCTTGCGAACCGAGCGGGTACTGCTCCGGGTCGGGCGCATCCGGTCGTTGCGTCACGGCAATGATCGGGTCCATAATTTCCCAAGCCCGCTCGATTTCATCGGCGCGCATGAACAACGACGCATCGCCCTGGATCGCATCCAACAGCAACCGCTCGTAGGCTTCGGGCATCGGTGTTTCGGCGTAGGCTTCTTTGTAATCGAACGACAGGTCACGCGGTTGCAACCGCACGCCGTCCACGTCCGGCACTTTGGTCTGAAAGTTGAGCTTAATCCCCTCGTTCGGCTGAAGCACCAACGTCATGCGGTTGCACTGCAACACCTCATCTTTGGGCAGCGGAAACAACAGGTGCGGTGGGCAACGAAACTGAATCATGACCTCGCTGTAGCGGCTTTTGAGTCCCTTGCCACTGCGGAGGTAGAACGGGACGTTCTTCCACCGGCTGTTCTGAACTTCCAGTTTCACGGCCGCGTAGGTAGGCGTCTTGGTCGTGGCGGGAACGCCCGGTTCGTTGCGGTAACCTTGGTATTGCCCCACGACAACTGCCTTGCGCGCTTCAGTCTCGTCTGCCACGGAAATCGCGTCGAGGACTTTCATCTTCTCGTTACGAAGCGTGTCCGCCGAGAATCGGGCGGGGCTTTCCATTGCTACTAGCGTCATCACTTGCAGAATGTGACTCTGGAACATGTCCCGCAACACGCCACTGCCGTCGTAATACCCCCCGCGACGACCGACCGTCACTTCTTCGCCGACCGTGATTTGCACGTGGTCGATGTACTGGTAGTTCCAGAGCGGTTCAAACAACGTGTTGGCGAAGCGGAAGATCAAGATATTCTGCACCGTCTCTTTACCGAGGTAGTGGTCGATGCGGTACAGTTGGTCTTCCCGCCAATGCTTGTGAATCGCCGTATTCAAGGCTTTCGCAGTGCCGCTGTCGTGGCCGAATGGCTTCTCAATAATCAGTCGTTTGAACCCACCCTGCTCTTGGTTGAACCCCGCTTCGCCCAACGCCGTGCTGACCTGGGGATAAAGTTCGGGCGAGATCGACATGTAGTACAATCGTCGCCCACCCGTGGCACCTTCAATTTCGGTGAACCACTTTTGAACGGGTGCCATGCCTTCGGGCTTTGTCACATCAGCGGGTACATAGTGAATGTGGCTGGCAAACTTCAACCACACCGCTTCATCCCATGCTTCGCCAGTTGCTTTGAACACATCGCGGACCCGTAGGCCTAGCGAATCACGGAAAGTGATGTCGGTGTGTTCCGTGCGCGCGACGCCGAGTATCCGGGTTCCTTCCGGCAATCGGTCTTTCAGTGCGAGGTTGTAAAGAGCCGGGACCAACTTCCGCGCGGTTAAGTCGCCGGAAGCGCCGAAAATCACCACCGTGAGCGGTGTCGCCATGTGTGCATAATCCTGATGACAAAATGGAATCCTGTTGTACGTTGGTTATCTTAGCGAACCGCACACGATGGGAAACGACTGGACTATTTATCTGATTGGTGGCCACTATTTCTGAGCGGGGGACGTTAGTCCCCCGTTCAGAAAAACAGCATCAGGTTTAGAACAACCGGCAGATTACCGTTGGTAAATCGGGAGGTAGTTCGCTGGAACGGACAAGATCAGTACCGCGATTGCCGTCTGGTATTGTGGGCCGACGTTGGCTTCGAGGCGTTCGGACCATTCGCCGGTTGGCTTCTGGGTGGCGAGGAGTTTCGTCTTGATCCGGGTGTAATAGTCTTCCCACTTCTTGCCGCCGATCTGGTGGAAGGCGTGCGAGGCGTAGTAGTGGCCGTACCAGTAGTGTTGGTCGTCGTCGCGTTTGGTCTCCATCCACTCGACCGCCTTGGCGATTTGCTTCGCTTCGTAATCGCCGCACAACTGCAACACGCACACGCCCGCCGCCGTGCGAGCGTACCCCGGCCCTTGCGAATACGGTTGGTAGCGGTAGCCACCGCTGCGGGTGTCGTGGCAACGGTTGATGTACGCGACGGCTTTCTTCATCGTGTCGTTGGGTACGTTGATGCCGCTATCTTTGGCGCCTCGAAGTGCCATCACCTGCATGATGGTGACCGAAATGTCCGCGCCCGTGGGCGCCGGTTCGTAGCGCCAACCGCCTTCGGAGTTCTGCGTCTTCACGATCAGTTCGATCGCCTTTTTTAGCACTTTTTTGACTTCCTCATCGGCAGACATCCCGAACGCCTGCGAGAGAGCCAACGTTGCCATGCCGTGACAATACATGTTGCCGCCACGCGGCCCGACGAGATAGCCCGCGTCACTGGCAATGGAAATGAGGTGCCGCACCCCCTTAGAAACCTCGGGGCCGTAAAGCCCTTGGTTCGGAACGTGGCCGTTGGACATGTACGCCAACACCACGAACGACGTGACCGCCGTGCTACCCGTGGCCCCCCAGGAACCATCGCGGTTCTGTTGCCCGGCCAGCCACTTCAGGGCGTCGTCGATTTGCTTTTTGGTTCGTTCATCAACGCGGACTTTTTCATCAGCGCGGGCCGTTGAGGGAAGTAGTCCGAGTCCTAGGGTCAGTAGCAACAGTGTGAACGATCGCATGGTGAAGCCTCGCATTACTTTTTCGCAGGCGTGGTCGGGGCCACTGGTGCGGGAGTTTGGGGCTTACCGTTCTTCTTGATGTTGATGTTGTACTGCTTAATCAGTTCGCGGAATTCGGCGGGGAAAGCGGCTTCGGCGTTCTGCTGAACCTTGTCGCGCTCTTGCTTCTGCAAGTTGATGAAGTTGCCGTTCGCGTTGTTGCCTTTGCCGGTCGGCGTGCTGTTCTTCGGCTTCTCGTTGCCCTGACGGTCGCCTTCACCGTTGTTTTGATTTTGTTCCTGGCTATCACCTGGTTTGCCGTCCTTGCCGGGCTGTTTGCCGTCCTTACCGGGCTGACCCTTACCCAGTTCTTTGCCGGGTTCCATGCCGTCGCCTGGTTCCATGCCGGGTTGCATCCCTGGCTGCATCCCCGCTTGGGCTTGCTGATTTTGCCCCGGTTCGGTGGTCGGTTGGCCCATCGCACTCGCGGCAGCGTTCAACGCAGACAGTGCATTTTCCAACTTCTCAGCCGCTTGCGATTGGGCCTTGCCAGCTTCGGCTGGCTTGCCGTCACCCAGTTCTTTGGCGGCATCACTGAGTTGTTTGGCGGCCTCATCGAGTTGCGGCTTCACGGCCATCGGCGCTTGCGCTTGGGCCTGCGTTAATGCGGCTTGGGCGGCGGCATTCGCTTCAGCGGATTTCTGTAGGGCCTCGCTTTTCGGGTCGCCCGGCTTCGGTTCGCCTTGCATTGGCGTGCCTGCTTTACTGGCTTGATCGGCAGCCATTTTCGCTTGCTCAATGGCCTTCGCAATCTGCGCCGCGGCGTCCATCGGGCTAACTTTGTTCGGCTGCAACGCGGCTTGATCGGCGATTTCTTTCGCTTGCAGTTCGTCGATCTTCTTGTTGACCTCGGCTTTTGCCTCGTCTAGATTCTTCGCCGCTTCGTTCGCCTTTTCACTGCCCTTCATCGGTTCGTTCTTGCCCAATTCGGCCTTCGCCTTGTCTTGATTTTTGGCCGCACTGTCAATCTTCTCGGCGGCTTTCGGGGCGGCGTCTTTCACCATCTCCCCGACTTCTTTCGTCGGCGGGGTGAGTTCACCCTGCTTCTTGGCGAGGTCACTTGTCTCAGGCTTGGTGTCCGCCTTGGGGTCGTTCTTCGCCGTTTCGGCTTCGGCCTTGGCGTCGTCCGCGACTTGCTTTTCTTGCTTGGCAAGGTCAGCGAGTTTCTCCGCCGCCTCTTGCAACTTGGCTATTTCATCCCGGCGTTTTTCAATCATCGCGGCTTGTTCTTCGAGGGCTTTCTTGGCCTTCTCAAGCGCCTTCACTGCTTCAGCCTGTTTCGGCTGGGCTTCCTTGGCGTCCTTCTTGGCGAGATCGGTTGCGGCGGCTTTCGTTTGCTCGGCGGCCTTTTCAAGGGCTTCTCTCACCGCTTCATTTTCAGGCAGCGGTAACTTCTTAACTTCATCGGCCTTCTTCGCCACGTCTTTCTGGGCTTCGGTGGCAGGCTTCAAATTCTCGGGCTTCGCTTCGTTTTTCTTCGTCAGTTCCTGCGCCGCTTTTTGGTCCTTGATGAGCTTGTCGATCATCTCGGCGGCCTTCTTGGTCGCTTCCAGCGGGTCGGACTTTTGCTTCTCCGCAAGCTCAATGAGCTTATCCAGTTCGTCGCGGGTTTCCTTCAATCGTTCGGCGGCGTTGGCTTGGGCTTCGGAGGCGTCCTTCTGTTCCATTTGACGCAGTTGGTCCTGCGCCCGTCGCATCTCGGATTCCGCCGGCGTCAACTTCGCTGCGACTTCCTTGGCGACTTGCTCCAGTGCCTTGCGGGATTCCCGCGTCTCGAACTCCAACTTACCTTGCTGCTCGGCGAGTTTGTTGGCTTGATCGCGGACGACATCTTGTCGGCCCCGGTCGCCCCCCCGGACGCGGGGATCAACTTCGGGCTTCGTCGCCGTTTCTTGCTTCAAGGCGACTTGCAGCCGGCGGGTTTGCTCGATTTTGTCGCGCGTTTCCTTCATCACCGTGAGCGGATCACGTGGCGTGGCTAGCGCCGCAGCCAACGATTGCAGTTCCTTCGATATCTTCAGTTGTTGCTCGGCGGCGTTACGATAGTTCGCCGCACTGATGGATTGAAGTGCCCTCTCCATCTGCGCGACAAGCTGCCCGCTGCGGCCAAACGCATCGGCTTGGTCGAGCCGGTCTTTTTGTTCGGGGTTCAACTTGGGTCGCAACAGGGCGAGTTGCTTAATCAGGTTCGTCAACTCGTTGCGTAGGTCGGTCTGCCCGTCGGCTTGTTCTTCCCGGTCATCAGCGGTGCGGCGGATTCCCCGTGCTGCGTTGCGGTATTGCTGGTTGTTCTCCGTGAGAAGGGCGCGTTGGTGCAACGAAAACTCAGCCTTGGCCGAGTCGTTCAACCGCTTCGCGGCTTCGTCGAGTGACCGCAGAATGTCCATCTTGAACAAGATGCTCCGAAGCGACGCGACAACCGCCCGGTGCTTCTGGTAGGCTTCCCGTTGCTCACTGGTTGCAGTCTCTTCGTTTGGTGCTTTCACGGCAGTTTCAAGGTGGTTCAATACCGCCTTCATGTCATCCTGGCTCAACTTTTTCAAACTGGTGGCCACTTCGTTGAGGACGTTTTGTTCGGCGGTCGGGTCGAGCCGTTGATACGCTAAAATCCGCAACGACGTGGTCACGAACCGGGCCGTCTGCTCGACCGCCGCGTTCGCTTTCTTCTGTTGGTCCCGTTGAATGACCGGGTTCGCATTCGGCGGATCGGCAGCAATCACCAACGACGTGGCTAGTCCGAAGGCCATCACACTCAGAGGAAAGCATCGACTCGTCATAGCTGCACCTCGGATAAAACTCACGTGATAGTTCAGTATTCATTGTTTAGAACGGATTCACAACAGCCAAGTTCCCGTTCGGCACATCGGGGAACGGTTACTGTTTCCGGTTGCATGGTTTTCAACCCCGTTGGGGTTGAAATCATTTCGGTGCCTGGAACACCGCACGTTGCTTCTGTTCCAGTTCGCTCAACTTCACGCGGGTGCGGTAGTGTTCCTGTCGCCACGCTTCAAACTTGGCTTCACTGACCACTTGCTTGATGCGGGATTCGGGCGACCACCCTGCCGGGCGTCGGGTGTCTGGCACTTCGACCACAGGTTCACTACTGCTCGAACTCCCGAATCGTGGCGGCAGGGATGGCGGTTGAGCCTCGGCTGGGTTGCGGTCGTACACCGCCACCCGAATTTCAACCGTATCGCCGACCTCAAGTTCCGATTCCTTTGTGGAATCCCCAACTTTCATCTTCTTCTTCAACGTCGAGGTTTTGAAGTTGTACCGCCCACCGGCTTGCAACCCCGACGGTTCCTGGTCCGGATTCGCGGACGGCAGTTGATAAAGCTCCACCTGCCCGAACGCACCGGATTCCGTGAAGACGCCGAGTTCCGGCAGAAACTTGCCAAGTTTCGTGAGATCAGCGTCCGTGTTGGCAAGCGGTAACGGCGTCCACGGCCCGTCGTTGACCCGGTACACGATGTACGCCTTGGAGATACCGATCGGCGACTTCGCCAAGTAGCCCACTTGCACTTGCCCGCCGAGTCGCAGCGGCATGCCATCCACGAGGAAGTCGTCGAGTGGCCCGTCTTCCTTGGGGTCTTTCAGACACTCCGGAAGTAACCGCACTTCGGGTGGTCGATCGGGTGACAACGTGATGCCGCGAAACGGCGGGTTCAAATTCTTGAAGCCGTTGTCATCAACCACTTCGATGCGGTACCCGGAGGATCGTGGCGGCAGGGCAAATCGAGAAGATGCCGTGTCCCGTTCGCTAGCCAATGTCATTGGAATGCGGCTGGTCTCGTAGTCCTTGCCTTTCTCGTCACGGGAGTAAATCACCACCGTCGCCGATGCAACCGGCTTCGTGAACTCGGCCTGGACTTCCACGAACGAATCGAGTGACGCATACACTTCGCCTTGCGACTGATACCGCTTGTATTCCCGTTCGCCGCGTGGATCGACGTACTTCGGAAGCACGACATACGCTTCGATCGTTTTCACCACCGGCCGCGCTTCAAACCGCACCTGTCCCGGTTGGCGCAACCGTCCGCCTGATAGCCAGGCGCGGAACGTGAACGGTGAAGACGACGGCGGAAGTTGGGTGCTAAAAATCGTCGTATCTGCATCAACACGCTCTGTAAAGTTCAACTCGAACGTCTCAGTCGGTTGGTCATCGGGGTAGACTTTTAGCACGCCGACTGCGTCCTCCGAGATCGGCCCACGCACTTCCAACCGGACCACGACCGCATCACCGGCGGGCCACAATCCCGTCGTTTGATTCTTCAAGTTGATGCTGCGGGCAATCTCGATGGGGAGCAAACATTGCCGTGCCACCAAAGTGCTAACCAGAGCCGGTTGCCACACGAACAACCCGCCGACAACGAACAGCACCGGCGCTAACACGATGACGGCACGCTTCAGCCGAGTAGCATCTGCTAACTGGGAAAGATCACTCAGCGAAACCAAATCTTCGGCTTCTCGCGTGACTTCGGCGATCAGTTGCGGTGACATCCCCTGCGTCTTCGCGGCGGCCCGGTTGAGTTGCAAGGCCGTCACCAGCCGGTGGCCAAAAGTCGGGATTGCCTGTTCCGCTTTCGCCGCGAGTGCGTCGAGACTTGGCACCTGCAATCGAAGCAACAAAGTCCACACCACACCAATGGCAAGTGCGATTTGCGCGACCGTCATGACGACCCGCAACGCGAACGGCGTGTCCCGGTTGCGGTCGATGAACCAGTCCACCGAACACGCCACGAACAAGGCCACCAGCACGATCGCCACACACCGCGCCAGACCCCACACGAAGCGGTAGAGCCATTCGCGGCGTTGCCAAGTTCGCAGTTGTCGCAACAGTGTTTGCATCGCTTCGGGCATTAGCTCAGGCTGTTAAATTTCCGGAAGAACCACTCGAACGAGAACACCGCGATCACAATTAGCAGAGACCAAATGTTCCACAGGACCGTTTCTTCCCGTTGCGTGATCGGCACGGTCTTTGGCTTGATCGAAGTGGAAAGCGTGACGAGGTCTTCCTCGCGGTAGAACTTACCGCCACTGCGTTCGGCGAGTGTCCGCAACTCGTCTTCCGCCATGCCACCAACGGACAGTTCGTGATCCGGGGGCAACGTCACACGGTATTCCAGCGTGCCGGGATTGCCGCCGTTGTCCACGACGAGGTTGAACCGCCCCGCCGTATTGAATGGCAACGTGGTGATGAAATCCCCCGTTTGCCCCGGCAATCGCCGAAGGGTGACTCGCGTGGTGCGGTCCTTGTCGCCCGGCCCGACATCGAGCCGTTCGATGCTGGCTTCCACCTGCTCCGCCAGTTGCGGCGTGAGATCGGACTTGAACAACCGGGCGTAGACTTGCCCGGTCTTGCCCAGTTGGGGATCGAGTGTGTCGAGGGACAGTTGCGTCAACTTCGTGCCGAATGTTCGCGGCACGCCGGTGAGGTAAACCGTCTGACTCCAGTAGCGTCCGAAGAACCGATCGGCCTCGTTGTACCGCCACCGCCACGATTCATCGAACCCGCAAAACACCGCGTAGCCCTTGCCGTAGTAGTGGGCGGCGAGCAGTGGCATCGGTTTGCCGTCCGTCGTTTTGGCCGTGGGGTGAACGAGCAACGTCTCGCAACCGGGCTTCAGTTTGGTCACCGGGTAGTGCCAATAAATTTCCGGCAAGCTACGCCAAATGCGAACACTTTCGACTGGATCATCATCCAACCGCAACACCGCGCTGCGTATCCCGAGTGGCGTGAGTTCAGGTCGGAACGATTGGGTGCGATTGCCCGAATCAATCGGGAAGCTCGCGGCTTGGAATTCGACTGGTAGCACGTCCGCAAGTGGGGTGTTAACGAACGTCGCCGGACCGGCCACCCGCCCGGCGATGTGAATGAAACCGCCGCCTTCGATGACGAAATCGCGGATCGTTTCGAGTTGAGTCGGCGTCAACGCACTCGCCGGAAGATCACCGAACACGAGGAGATCGTAGGCAAAGAGTTCCTCGCGGGTCGAGGGGAAACCGGGCAAAAACGGCGGCCCGGCGTTCATCGCTTCCTTGTCGCCTTGGCTCAGCCAAAACTTGGCGTCCACTCGACGATCGCGCATCAGTGCGCGTTGCAGATATTTGAAGTCCCACCGGGGGATCGAATCGACGACCAGCACTTTCATTTTGCGATCGACCACCCGCACCGACTTGTTCACCTCGTCCACGACCTTGTCCGGCTCGTTCAAAATGTGGATCGACGTGGAAAGTTCTTGCTTGCCGGGTTGCACGTCGGACAGAACCGGGACGAACGGCAACACTTCGCGGCCCTCGTCGCCGTCGTTCAGGTCGATGATTTTTCGCGCCACTTCGCGGCCGTTCAGCTTGACGATGATTTCCGCTTTTCCGTCCTTGAAGCCGCGCACCCGATACCGCACCGGCACGCTGACCGTGTCGTCCACAAATAGCGTTTCGGGGACGGTTACGTCTCGAATGGTGACCTGCCCGAACGAGGAACTGCCAACGCCGTAAATGTGCAACGGCACTTGCAGGCGAGCGCACTCACGGGCCAACTCGGGGAGGCCACGCTGGCTAGAATTCTCGCGTCCGTCCGTGACGAGAACAATTGCGTTCGGCAACTCGTTGTCGTCGCGCTTCAACAGGTCGAAGACACTATCCGCGATCGCAGTTCGGGGTTCTTTACCACCGAGCGATTTGACCCAATTGTCGTCCCGCGCGTCTTTCGCCGAGCGGGAACCGCCAAACGCAGCAGGCTGAACGGGGCCGATCGCTTTCAGTTTTTCAAGCAACTTTAGGCGGGGATTCGTGAGCGTTGCTTTGGCAATATCCAACCGCGTGGGTTGATCCGGAGTGTCGTTCGGAATATCACCCGCACTCGGCAGCGACGGCATCGGCTTGTCGGGTGCAATTTGGTCGAAGGCCATCGCAACACGCCAACGATCGACAAAGCCCGGTCGCGGGTCACGCACCAACATACTTTGCGAATCGTCCACGATGACCGCGATCGGTCGTGGCCGATCGTACTTCATTTCCCAAAGCAACGAGGGTTTCAGCAGCAAGAACAAAATGCTGCACAACGTCGCGGCACGTAAGCCAGCAAGTAGCGCACGCCGCCACAACGTCACCCGCCCGGCTTCCCGCAAATAAACGAACGCAACCGCAACGACGGAAACCAGGCCCAGAATGACGGTCAGCCACCACGGAAACCAACCGCGTAGGGCAAGCGTCATGGCGAACAACGGAGTCGGAGTGACACCAGTAATCATGAAACCCTGCAACCCAGAGAATTAACCACGGAAGACACGGAATGAACGGAAGTAAATCATAAACAATAAGCAGTCAGCAAAAACACCTTTTGTTCAAAGCGACAGGGTCAGGTAAATTTTTCGGGCGGGTGAATTCTCTTGGTTTTCGGGCCTGAAAGGCACGTTCTGTTAGCCCAGGGCCATGCCCTGGGTGCCAGTTCCCAGGGCATGGCCCTGGGCTGATAGCACGACCCTTTCAGGGCCGAAAACCCGTTCCACATGGAGTGCCCGAAACTTTTGCCAGACACAAGTCACTCAGTGTATTCTACTTTCCTGATTTCTTCCGTGCTTTCCGTGCCTTCCGTGGTTAATTGTATTACCACGACTTCCCACAAAACCACGCCCAAAACGCTTCACCCACCGCGACACCAAACAGCACCATCAGCACCCACACCGTCCACTCCCGGCGACTGCGTTCAGTCGTCAACTCACGGGACGTGTCCGGGCCGGCTAGCATCAGCACGGGTTTGAACCCGAGGATTTCTTCGGCTTCGGTGTCCGCGAGGGCGTCCAGGTTTTCCGTTTCCCGCAAGTCCGGTGCCACCGTGAAGACCGGGCCGCTGGGCAAATCGTCCCCCTCCAAGGCAAAGCGGTACAGCCCCGCTTGCGAGGTATCTGTCGCGTTCACGCTCAGCTTTTCGCCGTTCTCGCCACCAGTGGCTTTGCCAAGTTTCACCCGAGTTTGGTCGGGGCGAATCAACTCAAACCCCTTCGACGCCTCGGTCGGGTGCCAGGTCAACGTCTCGCCCGCCTGCCGGTTAAACCCACGAGTCGCTTTGCTGGCGAGATGCGAAAGTGTCAGTTGCAAGAACGACAAGTACGACCCCGCTTTTGCGGGCCAGTTGCCCCAACTGGTGTCGAACGAGGAGCCAACGACGATGACCTCCCCTTCACCGACAAGACGGGTCGTGATCCACGGCAATTGATTCGCCAACCGCATCAACACGCGGCCACCGGATCGCTCGGCTTCCTTGATCCCGATGACTTTCGTGAAGTCCGCGTCCAGGGTGACGGTGCTGAAGGGTTCATCGCGGAAGCGGGCCAAAAACGACAATTTTTCCACCGAATCCGGTGCGGCTTTATACGGTTCGTCGGCAGAAGCAGTTTTGGGTTCGTCGAAGTCGAACGGCAACAACCGCGCACCACGGGAACCGAGCGTGGCGTTGTAACTTTGCGGTTCGATGTTCTCTCCTGCTCCGACAATCAGCCCGCCGCCCTCTTTGATGAACGCCGACAACCGCGACACAAACTCCGGGCTTAGCCCCGGTGTTCCGGGGCGATCTGTATTTGTAGCCGGCACATTGCACAGGAAGCAAATGTCGTGAACCCCCAGCAGCCCGGCACCGGCGTCTTCAGCCGCCACGGTCGTCACTTGGATGTGGTAATCGGCTTGTTGATCGCTGGGGATGGGCAACAGCGCGTTCTGCACGAAATGGCTACCCGATTGTTTCGGGTCGCGCCAATCCGGGGTGCCATCGACCACGAGAACACGGATCGTATCACGGACGGGGATCAGGCGGTGCAAGCGGTTGTCGCCCGGCAGGTCATCACTTTGGATATTCGCGGTCAGCAAGCGGGCGCCGGCTTCTTCGAGCTTGGCCGTCAACGTGATCGGCAGCGTTTGCCCGGCGGCAATCTCGTCGATCGTGGCCGTCTCCTTTTCGTTGGAGCGGCCATCGACTTCAAGCGTCACGGTCAGGTTCTTCGCGGGATTCTTGCCGGTGTTTTTCACGAGGATCGTGACCGGCAATCGGCTCTTGGTGTGCGGAATTCCGCCGGGGTACGTCAAGTCTACCAGGGCTACGTTGGTGACCGCTTTGTCCGGGTTGCCGCACCGAACCACGATGAGCGTGCCGCGCTGCCGCAACTCCGCCGCCTTCGCCCGAATCGCAGCGGATTGCCGGTCCCAACCCGTCTTTTGCAAATCGGTAAACAGGTAAACTTCCTTGTTCGATCCGGCGCCGCGATCGAGTGCGGAATCGGCTTCCACAAGGCCGGGCAGGATGTCGCCGGCCAAACTCGTGAGTTGCACCGCGTTCACAACCTGCCGGGCTTGGTCGAGGTTGCCCGGTGTCAGCGGTCCGAGATGAGTAGCCCGATCGGCGCAGGTCAAAATTTGCACGGTCGAGTTGGGCGGCAAGTTATCAATCACCGCCAAAGCAGCGACTTTCGCACGGTCGATCCGTGACATCTCGCCGTCACTGGCGCCCATGCTGTAAGACGTGTCGAACACGAACACCGCGTCAATACTTTCACCCCGCCCCCCGCCAGTAATCGCGTTCCAGGTCGGTCGTGCCAGGGCAAACGCCAACAGCAGCAACGCCAGACAGCGGAGTGCCAGCAGGATCAATTCTTGAAACCGCAATCGGCGACTGGTCTGTTCGATGCTGAGCTTCAAGAACCGCATCGCCGCCCACGGCTGTTTGCGGTAGCGTGCTTTGTAAAAGAAGTGCAACACAAGCGGAACCAAAACGGCCAAGCCGCCGAGCAGTAACCCAGGTGCTAGAAAACCGGGCAGAAGACTCATCGCGCAAAGAACCTCGCGTCGTTACCGTTTTTTAGAATACTGCAATCGTCGCACCAGGTATTCACCCAAAGCGGCTTGCAACGGGCGGTTCGTCGGCATCCGCACATAGTCGATGCGGCTGGCATCACAGCCCCGTTGCAATTCTTGCAAAAACGCCTGCACCACGCGAAGGTACGACGGCCGCAACAGGTGGGGCCGCGTCATCAACTCTTCGCTGCCTTCGAGATCGAGGAAGCGGACGTTGCCATCGAGTGGGAATTCGATTTCGTCTTGGTGCATCACATGGAATAACACGACTTCGTGCCCACGGAACCGCAGGTGTTGCAAGCCTTTCAAAATCGGTTGCACGTCGTCGAAACAATCGGAAATCAAGAACACAAGCCCACGCCGCGTGACACGATCAGCAAGCTTTTCGAGAAGTGGCCCCATGCCGGACTTGTCGGCGGGCTGCGCGGCTTCAAGCTTGTGGCAAATGGTATTGATGTGCCCCATCTGACTGGAAGCCGGGAGTTCGTCACGCCATTTGTCGTCGAAGATTCGCAAGCTCGCGCTGTCCCGTTGGCGAATCACCATGTACGCGAGGGATGCGGTCAACAGCTTGGCGTACTCCAGCTTGTTCGCGGCCCCGGCGCCGTACCGCATCGAGTTGCTGCCATCGACTAACAGGTGCGCAATGAAGTTGGTTTCTTGCTCGTACTGCTTGATGGTGTACCGATCGGACCGCCCGTAACTCTTCCAGTCAATGTGCTTCGTGTCGTCGCCGGGCACGTACTCCCGGTGCTGAACGAACTCCACGGAAAACCCACGATACGGGCTTTTGTGGTCCCCCACCCGCAAGCCTTCGACGACCTGACGGGCCATCAGACCAAGCGCTTCCGCACGGGCGAGAATGTCAGGTTGAAGCAGTGTCGGCATCGGGTACCAGTTCAGTATTTTTGACAGGATTAACAGGATTGAACAGGATTCAAATCTGATCGTTAATCCTGTTCAATCCTGTTAATCCTGTCAAACGTCTTCTCGTTCCTACTAGTTCAAACCGCGACGCCTTTCGTCGCGCCACGGATGAGTTGCTTGACCACTTCTTCGACCGTGATGCCTTCACTTTGTGCCGCGAAGTTGAGGATGAGCCGATGGCGAAGAATCGGCAGTGCAACTGCGACCACGTCTTCGTTCGAGACGTGATTCGACCCACGTAAAATGGCGTGGGCTTTGGCGGCCAAAATCATGTTCATGCTGGCACGCGGGCCGGCGCCCCAACTGACCCACTTGTCAACAAACTTCGCCGCGTCGTCGGTGCCCGGTCGGCTGGCGCGGGTGATCCGTTTCGCAAACTTGAAGATGTCATCGGAGACGGGAACACGACGAACAACCTGTTGCAGTTGAATAATGTCGCCGCCGTTCAGAACGGGTGATACGCGCGCCACCTTGTCCGACGTGCCCGCCCGCATGATGAGTTCTTCTTCCGCGTCGGTCGGGTAATCGACCTTAATCAGAAACAAAAAGCGGTCGAGTTGGGCTTCCGGAAGCGGGTAGGTTCCTTCTTGCTCGATCGGGTTTTGCGTTGCGAGAACGAAGAACGGGTTCCGCATCGGGTGGTCTTCGCCGCCAATGGAGGCTTTGCGTTCTTGCATCGCTTCCAACAACGCCGCTTGCGTTTTGGGCGGTGTGCGGTTGATCTCGTCGGCGAGTACGATGTTGGCGAAGATGGGGCCGGGCAAAAACTTAAACATCCGCTGTCGGGTCGCCGGGTCGTCTTGAATCACTTCCGACCCGGTAATGTCCGACGGCATCAAATCCGGCGTGAACTGAATCCGCTTGAACGACATGTCCAGCGCTTGCGACAACGTGCTGACCATCAGCGTTTTCGCCAACCCCGGCACCCCCATCAACAGCGCATGGCTACGGCAAAAAATCGCCATCAAAAGCTGATCCAGAACCTGCTCTTGCCCAATAATGACTTTGCCGATTTCGGATCGCAACCGGCTATGTGCGTCACGAAGCTTGCTCAGCATCTCGACATCATTCGGGGTAGTCATGAAGGGCAACTCGACAATGAAGCGGATAAGCGGAAAAATTTTGTGACGATCGCTAACTACTCAATCGTAGCGGGGTGGTGCCGTGAATCAAAGGTTTGATTCGTGAGAGTTAGTAAAAGTTCCGGACGGACCAGATTAATGGCGACTAGGCTATGCACGGAGTGGGGAGTTCCCAGGGTTCACGCCGCCTGGGTTAGTGACATCGCCCTATTTCTTCAACCCGTACACCACAGCCGCACTTGCCAGTTTGAGGGCGCTCTCGCGGCTGTGCCCCAGGCAGTCGGTCGATTTGTGGCCTTCGAGCGAACAGCCCAGATCGTACTTGCTGTAAATCACGACCCATCGCCCTTCGTACTTGATGCCTTCTAGAAACGGTGGCAGGTCGGAGAAGCCGGTTTCGTCACCGCCTTGGTTGGTTTTCTCACGCCGTTTCACGGTTGTGATGGCAACGCCGCCGTTCAACGCGGCGGAGTACAACTCGTCATTCTGCGGGATGACTTCAAGCTTTTGGTCGGGGTACATCTTCAGCACCATCGCCCGAAACGCCTGATCGAACTCCGCCTTGCCGCAACACGGATCGGCTAACAGCACGCCACCACTTTGGAGATTGGCTTTAATGTTGGTGATTTCATCATCGCTGAAGGTGAATCGTTTCCGTCCGTGGAGGTACAGAAACTTATACTTCGTCAGGTCGGGGCTATCGGGTACCAACGATTCTTTTTCTAACACCACGTCGAGTCGGGCGTTCGCCTGGAGGTAGCCCATAACGTTACGCATGGCTGCCGGTGCCGGTGCATTCTCCCCGGACAAGCGGAGTTGGCAGGCTTTCAAAAACCCTTTCGGCGGGTTGCGAACGTCCTTGCTGGAATCAACAATCCGCTTCACGGTTAGCCGTTGTTGGGGCGGTTCCATTCCGGTTGCGTAGGCCACGATGTTGCCCGCAAGGCGAAACGCTTGTTCGCCGTGGCTCACGTCTTTTTTCGCAGTGGGTGGCATGAATCGGGCTTCTTCCCAGTACCCGGCGAGCGGTTCCGGACTAAAAACCAGCACGGTCCGACAGCCCCGATCCAGGCATTCCAGTTTGGGAAATTCCGTCGGCGGGACGGCGAAATAGGAACGCCAGATGGGGTGTTCGGGGGGCAACGGTTGCAGTTTGCTGTCGGGGAACAGGTCGCGGATGAGTTCTCGGAACCCGGTGGCGAACTCCGGCGAACCGCAACACGCTTCGGCAATCACGAAGCCGCCTTCTTCGATGTAGCGCTTCAAGATTTCCCGGTGTTGCCCACGCAACGCCGGTTTTTCGTGGCCGTTGAAATAGAGTATTGGTGATTGCACCAAGACACCCACTTCGGCCAAGATGTCTTCATTGCGGGCCAATTCTCGGCGTCGGGGGTCGTAAACTTGCCAACCGAGTGGTAGCCCCTTGAAGAGTTCGCGGCTAGCAAATTCTGCAATGTGGCGCGCGTCATTATTCTTACGGTTCCAACCCACAACACCGGGATCACTGCCCTTCTCTTGTATGATTTTTTGGTCAGCCGATGTACTAAAGTCGCCGTAGGCCAACTTACTAATCAAGACCGGGGTTCGTCCCTTCGACAGAAACAATAATGCAAAGCTCGTGGAGATCACATTCACGGCGTCATATTCCTCACCGTCGTTTTGTGCCCAAAACCCTTCTTTCTTTTGCTGCTCGACTAAGAATTTGCACCCGTCACGATACCAATCGGTTCGCCCAAGAAAACGCTGTCCGGACAATCGGCCCACACGCTCTAAACCATACATATTATAATACGTAGATTGACCCCGTGAGAGGGTAAAGGTGAAGTTACGCCCGATGTAATTCAACCCGCGTGCGATCGGTGCGTTGGAATCGTACCGGCCACATTTTGCAGCAATTCCTGTTGCCACGTCCAGTTGTTGTTGGCTTTGGTTCAACCCCATACCCGCGATCACCAAGCCGGACACGCCCGCTACGGTCATGGTAAAACTGGGCGTTCGACCCTGGTTGGTGTACTTCCAATACCCAGAATCATCACCCTCTTTTTGTTGGCTGTCGATGTATAGTTGACGGATGGCAGTCCAATCCGCTTCACTCACTTTGGCGCCGGCCATTTTTCCAGCATACAACGCCAATAACGCATATTGCGTATTGGAGCCGTCCGGTATGGGGTCGCCTTCCCGTGGATAACTCCAGCCAATAATCTTGCCATTCGATTTGATCGCCGTCCGCAATATCCAATCAATGTTGGTTTGGATGATAGGTAGGTCGCGGGCCTGTCTGGCTTCGGCAAATACCATCGTGGTTAACGCCACGGTATAGGTCCAGCTTGGTGGGATACCCCGTAGATATTCCAGAGCGCCCTTGATCTCTTTTTCATCAGTCTTCACGCCGCAATTTAATAATGCCAATGTCGTGAGCGCCGTCACCCCGCCTTCTAAGCCCACGAGTTTAGTCGCCCAATACCCTTCCCAGTTGTTGCCGTCCCGCTGTTGCGTGCGGAGGTATTGCACACCGCGATCAATGGCTTTATTGACTTTGTCCACCTCCTCGCGTTCGTCCGGCGGTGGGGCGGCGGGAGCTTGTCGCGGAATGGCGATTAGGAAGCACAGACAAGTGGCGACGAGAAATGCGCCGCATCGGGTCAACTTGTTCATCCACGTCTCCACAACTTCAATATCCCTGTGTCCAACACCATGATAAACAGCGAACCGCATTCTACGTTAGCGGAATGCGGTTCGTGGGGTTTTTTGGTTCGACGTTCTCGTGTCGTTATTACCACCGAAGCGGCTTTTGCCATGCTTCTTTCAACTCGGCTAGCTTCGTCCAAATCAGCCATTCGCCGTTCGCACCGGCCACACGGAGTCGCGGTTCCACCACAGTGTGGCCGAGTTTCGCAACCGGCAACTTGGCGAAAGCCAACTTGAATTGCACCACATGTTGCGGCTGAACTTCAACAACAAACCGTGTCGTCGATTCACTAAACAATCGCAACTCATCGCTCAAGCCGACCGTTCCTGGCATCTCACTCAACCCGGTAATGTCCGCACCAACGCCGCCGGCAAATGCCATCTCCGCGAGTGTTACCGCGAGGCCGCCCTCGCTCAGGTCATGGCACGCCCGGATCAGTCCCGCTTGAATCACAGCGTGCAGCGCGGCGAAAATCTTCGGCGCTTCGGTCAAGTCGGGTCGGGGTGGTTCGCCGCCGTTGCGACCCGTCACCAAGTTGTAATGCGATCCGCCAAGTTCATTTTTGGTGCGACCGATGATGAACAATTCGTTGCCCGGTTCTTTCAAGTCCATCGTCACGCACTTGCGGACATCCGGCACGCGACCGAGGGCGGAGATGAGCAACGTGTTCGGGATCGTGATCCGTTGCGTCGGTGATTTGTACTCGTTGTTCAGGCTGTCCTTGCCGCTAATAAACGGGGTGCCGTAGGCAATCGCCACATCGCGGCAGGCTTCGGCGGTGCGAACCAGTGCGCCGAGCAATTCGGAATCAGTGACGTTGCCCCAGCAGAAGTTGTCGAGAATCGCAATCCGACTCGGATCGGCGCCCACCGCGACGACGTTACGAACCGCCTCGTCAATCGCCGCTGCCGCTCCCGCCCACGGGTCGAGGTCGGCGTAGCGCGGGTTCAGCCCGTTGCCGATCGCGGCCCCCACGTTGGAACCGAGGACCGGCATGACCACAGCGGCATCGGACGGGCCGTCGTTCAACACGCCCACGAGCGGTTTAATCACACTCCCGCCCTGCACCTCGTGGTCGTATTGCCGGATCACCCATTCCTTGGAGCAAACAGTGTACGTGCCCAGGATTTTCAGCAGCGTTTCTTGAACTGGTATCGCGGTGTCGGGTGCCGTCGGTGGGTTGTGCTTCTGCACGTAGTCCGCACTCCGCACAATGTTCGGTCGGCCCTCGTGCAAGAAGTGCATGTCAAGGTCAGCGAGTTGCGTCCCGTGGTAATTCAACTTCAACCGGCCCGTATTTTCAAACGTGCCAAGGACTACGGCTTCGACCGATTCGGAATTGCAAAGACTTTCTAATTCCTTCCACTTTTCGGGCGGCACTGACAACACCATTCGCTCCTGGGATTCGCTGATCCAGATTTCGGTGTAGCTCAGCCCGTCGTATTTTAGTGGTGCTTTTTCCAGGTCCACCGTGGCACCGAGTTCCGCGCCCATCTCGCCGACCGCCGAGCTAAACCCGCCCGCGCCGCAGTCCGTCAGTGCGGTGAACAGCCCTCGGTCGCGGGCTTGCAAGATCACGTCCAGAACTTTCTTCTCTTCAATCGCGTTGCCGATCTGCACTGCCCCGCCGCTGACGACTTCGGATTCGTCGGTCAATTCCAGTGATGAAAACGTCGCGCCGTGGATGCCGTCCCGTCCCGTTCGACCGCCAACCGCGACGATCAAATCGCCGGGCATCACTTGCTTGTGTTCCATCCCGACCGGGATAATCCCGACGGTGCCGCAGAACACGAGCGGGTTCGCCAGATACCGATCGTCGAAAATGATCGCACCGTTTACTGTGGGAATCCCCATCCGGTTGCCGTAATCACGCACGCCGTTCACGACACCCTGCATAGTCCGGCGTGGGTGCAAGACGCCAGGCGGCAGTTGCTCCGGCGGGTAATCGGGGCGGGCAAAGCAGAAGATGTCCGTGTTGCAAACCGGCTTCCCGCCGAGCGCCGTCCCGATCACGTCCCGGATCACGCCGCCCAAGCCGGTGTTCGCGCCGCCGTAGGGTTCGATCGCCGACGGGCGGTTGTGGGTTTCCACTTTGAAGCAGATGTGAAACTGGTCATCAAACTTCACCACCCCGGCGTTGTCCGAAAACACGCTGACGCACCAATCGTCGGCGCCCAGGTTCGCCCGGATTGTTTGCGTGGCGCCGAAAACAGTCTCTTTCAAGAGGTTTTGGTAGCGCCGGTGAACCGTGCGACCGTTGATGATTTCGGTATAGTCGATCGTGCCCTTCAGAGTTTTGTGCGAGCAGTGCTCGGACCACGTCTGCGCGATGGATTCCAACTCCACATCCGTCGGGTCACGCTTCAGTTGCAGGAAGTGGCTCTGAATCGTCTTCATCTCGTCGATGGTCAGTGCCAACTGTCCGTCTTTGCTCAGCTTGACTAGTGCGGCATCGTCGAGCGTACTGAGTGGCACCGTAATCAGTTTGAAATGATAGGGTTTGCCAACACTCAGGTGGTTGGCACGGATCGGCCCTTCGATAATTTGCTCGATGGCAAGGTTTGCCAGCACTTTGCGGAAGAGTAAATCACGGTCCAATTCCGGGATATTGACGCGGCCAAAGTAGCGGCGAAAAGTGCGCACCTCGACGACATCCACGCCGATTTCACCGGCGGCTTTCTTCACGCTCTGGGCGACCGGGTCCATGACGCCGGGCTTGAGCAGTACCGTGTAAACCGGGTCCAAGATCGGCAACCCGATTTCGCGGACCACGACCGTTTCGACGATCTCATCGACCAACAGCTTGTGACACAGCGTTGTCACTTGGTCGGCGGCAATGTCCCCTTCGAGGAGGTAACCCCGTGCGGACGCGACCACGTGATCGCCACCCCGTTTGGAGTGCGTCAACAGGTCGAACTCGTCGCAAACCCGTTCGCGTTCGCCGTCCCGACCGAGCGGTCGAATTTCAACTTCCCAAAGCATCACGCACCTGCTTCGCTTCCGCGAGCCACTTCGTCAGGCCGGCAACGTCGCCAGCCGCAAGTGTCCGCCGAAAGTCGGTCATTCGGTTCAGAAATTTGTCTGTCGCGGTCAACACCGCTTCGCGGTTCGCGTTAAAAATCGCCGCCCAAAGTTGCGGATCACCGGACGCAACACGAGTGCAATCGCGGAACCCGCCCGCCGTCAGGGACAACAACCCAATCGGCGTCACGCCCGCTAACCCCGCCGCCGCCGCGTGCGGCAAGTGGCTCGTCACAGCCAACGCTTCGTCGTGGTCGAACGGGTCCATGCGGATGACCCGCGCACCCAATTGCTGCCAAAATAGCTCCACCAATGCCGCCGCTTCCATGTCCGTGTCCGACGTTGGCGTCACGATGACTAGTCGGCTTTCAAACAGGTCGCCACGCGAATTCGAGGAGCCTTTTTTCTCCGACCCCGCGAGCGGATGACTACCCACGAACATCGCCCGACCAACCGGCATCTTCCCGGCCAACTCGCGGACAATGTTTCCCTTCGTACTCCCCGCATCCGTGACAACAGCCTTCGGCGGGGACGCCAACGCAACCGAGATCACATCCTGGGCCACACGATCGACGGGCGTGCAGACAACCACCAAATCCGACGCACTCACGCCTTCTTCCAAACTGGTGGTGAACGAATCAATCGCGCCGACGGATTGGGCGCGGGCTAACGACCGTTCGTCGCGGCCAACGCCCACAATTTTGCGGGCGATGCCGTGGGTTTTCGCCGCCAGTCCGACGGACCCGCCGATTAACCCGACGCCGATAATAGTGAGCTGATCCAGTAGCATGATTTCCACGTCACGAAAAAACCGTTCGGTCTGGTAAAGTATACGAATCGCGTCGAATGCCTTCAGCCCGCAACCTGATCCGTGATGCGTTTCACAACAGGGTTGGTATCATTTGTGGTAACGTCTCGGATGTATTTTCGTCGGGAGGAGCCAAATGGTCCGCCGAGCCGAATTCGACCCGTTCGTGTTGAACGCCTACCCCACCTCGGATGGTCGCCCGATGGCCGAAACCGACTGGCACCGCGATCTCATGTTGCGACTGATCGCCACGTTGCAGCACCACTTCCGCGACCAGCCGAATACCTACGTCTCAGGCAATTTGCTCGTGTTCTATCGGCCCGCCGACAAACGCCGGCACATCTCGCCCGACGTGTTCGTCGTCCACGGGGTGCCGAACGGTCAGCGCCCGAACTACCTGATCTGGGAAGAGGGTCAGGCGCCGGAAATGGTGATCGAGCTCACCTCGAAAACCACCCGCCGCGAAGACCTTCACACCAAGATGGAGCTTTACCGCACCGAGTTGAAAGTGAAGGAATACTTTCTGTTCGACCCGTTGGAGGACTACCTGAAGCCCTCGATGCAAGGGTATCGTCTGGCGGCCGGGGTGTACCGACCGATCCGGTTGAAAGACGGACGGCTCCCGAGCCGGATTTTGGGCCTCCATCTGGAGCGGAGCGGCACCGACTTGCGGTTGTGGAACCCGGCAACAGGACTCTGGCTCCCCACCGATTCCGAACGGGCCGAGTCCGAGCGTACACGGGCCGAAGGTGCAGAACTACAAGTTGAAACCGAGCGAAAACGTGCCGAAACCGCAGAGGCGGAAATCGAGCGGTTGCGGAATTTATTGGCTCTGCGCCAACCGCATACAAACGGGATAAACGGGACGTGACCCGGCCTCGACAGCCACGGTCTCGCACCCGACGGCCCTCCGTGATAAACTTCCGTTACCGCAACTGATACCCACGGCATTCCGCGATGATTCCGTTCGCCACTCGTTTCACCCCCTTCGGTCAACCGCCTTCGCGGCGCGATTGGTTGCGGCTCGGCATTCCGACAATGCTTTCGTCACTCGGCGTGACAACTTCTGGCAACGCTAAGCCGACAACGGCACGGGCGAAATCGGTGCTCGTGGTGTTCACAAGTGGTGGGCAAAGCCAACTCGATATGTGGGATCCGAAGCCGAACGCGCCGGTGGAAATTCGCGGTGCGTTTCAGAGCATTCCGACTGCGGTCCCCGGTCTGCGGTTTTGCGAACACCTGCCGAAATTGGCGAAACTGGCGAACCGTTACACGGTTTTGAAGTCGATGACCCACGACGACGCAGACCACGGTTCGGCGTGCTACCTCTCATTAACGGGGCAATCGCACCAACGCAAATCGTCGAACCCGCCGCCACGACCGACCGATTACCCGATGCTCGGTGCCGTGCTGCACCGCGTGCGACCGACCGACCGTTTTCCTCACTCCGCGATGCAACTGAATGGCCCCTTACTGACGCCGCGCGAACCGAGTCCGGGGCAATACGGCGGCTTCCTCGGGCGTGGCTATGACCCGATCGAACTCGGCGATGTCACGATGGGTTCGATGCTGTTAGATGGACTGGAACGACCTGCCCATTTATCGAAACAGCAAGCGGAAGACCGGCGGACCCTCGCGGCCAACTTGGACGCATCCGGCGCGCGGTTTCCGGAAGCCAATGCGCAAACGCAACTAGTGCAAAAAGCCTACGAGCTGATGAACTCCCCGCGCACCCGCAACGCCTTCGACCTCGCGCAGGAACCCGCAAAAGTCCGGGACCGCTACGGCCGTTACCGCGCGGGGCAAGCGTGTTTGTTGGCGCGGCGATTGGTGGAAGCGGGGGTGCCGTGGATCACGGTATTTTTGAACCATAGTGTTCGTGGCCAGGACATTTATCCTGACGATTCCGACCAGTACGGCTGGGACACGCACAACGACATTTTTGACGCCATGAAGCAGCATCTATTACCCCGCTTCGAACTCACGTTTTCAGCGTTGCTCGAAGATTTGGAACAACGCGGGCTGCTGGAATCGACGCTGGTGGTGTGCATGGGTGAATTCGGTCGCGCACCCCTTGTGGCGTTGGAAAAAAACTTCCTCGGCACCTCGCCGGGCCGCAAGCATTGGCCGCAGTGCTACTCCATCGTACTCGCCGGTGCCGGGATCACTCCGGGTGCGGTGTACGGTGCTTCCGATCGCCATGCCGCTTACCCACAATCCAATCCGGTGACGCCGGGCGACATTGCCGCTACCTTGTTCGATGCTCTCGGTATTAATGCGGACACCCATTACACCGATGCCGCCGGCCGCCCAACACGAATCGTCACCGGCGACCCGGTCCGTGGTTTATTTAGTTGAGGATTGCCCATGTGTCGATTGATTGCGGTTGTCCTGTTCAGTGTCGTGTCGTTGTCACTGTTGAATCTGAGTGCCGATGACAAGAACGGCTTCACGGCGCTATTCAATGGGAAGGATCTCAGCGGTTGGAGCGTCGTCACGAAAGACGCGAAAGCCGATGGCAAAGCCACGTGGACAGTCACGGACGGCGTTTTGAAATGCAGCGGTAAGCCGACGGGGTATCTGGTGACGGACAAAGTGTACGCTAACTACACACTGCGTTTGAAATGGAAATTCGCCCCGACCGATTTGAAACGCCCGAACAGCGGCGTGCTGATTCATGCCCAAAAAGCTGATGTGTTTTGGCCGCATTCCTACGAAGCCCAACTCGCGTCCGGCGAAGCCGGCGACATTTGGTTCCAGTACGACGCCCAGAAACAACTCCCCAAACTGAGTATCGACCCGGCCCGCAAGAACGAGGCGAACAAAGAAGGGCGGCAGTACTTCCGCATCGGCAAAGGCGAGAAGATCGAGAAGCCGATCGGCGAGTGGAACCAGTATGAAATCAACTGCAAGGGCGGTGATGTCTCGATCAGTGTCAACGGTATGCTCGTGAACGAAGGCAACGATGGTAGCCTGACGCAAGGCCGCATCGGGCTACAAGCCGAGGGTGCGGAGATTCACTTCAAAGACATCGAACTCAAACCAACCGAGCCACGACGGTAACGGAGCGATGGACAGTGGCGTCTTGTAGGTCGTGGTCGAGGCTTTGCGAGGCCCGACACTCGGGCGTGAACGCGACAGAGTCCGCCGTTTGATCGGAGGCGGTCGAGTGTCGGGCCTCGCTAAGTCTCGACCACGACCGACAAATCAAAAAATATCACTTCAAGCTAATCGTGTGGTTGCTTAGCCGCTCGTAGCCGGTTGATGTTATCAAGTAATTGTGCTCGATCCGTAGCCCGCCGATGCCGTCGATGTAGAGGCCGGGTTCGAGCGTGACCACGTCGCCTTCGATTAGCGTTTCGGTCGAATGCTCCACGAAAAATGGTGGCTCCGGGTGAGATATTCCCAGGCCGTGTCCGGCGTGGTGCGGAAACGCAGTTGCAACACCGGCAACCGCAAAAACATCACGGACGGAATCGTAGACGGTCTGGCAGGTAGTTCCCGCGCGAAGTTGTTGTTCGCCGGCTTTCATGGCTTGCGCACATAACTGTAGCAGCCGATTCTGCTCTTCGATCGGCCTACCACCGATCACAAGCGTGTTGGTAAAGTCGCTGCGATAGCCTTGGATGATGACGGAGAAATCGAGGATCAACATTTCCCCAACTTGAAGCCTGTGTTGGGTCGGCGGTCCTCCGCGCGTGCTAGCACCTGACGATACGGTGAAGTCGCCGTACAAGATCACGGGATGCCCCGCTGCTTCACTGCAAGCTTGCAGGATGCCGTTGTAAACATTCAGTTCGGTCATCCCCGGTTGCACGTTGGCCCGTGCCCAGGCGTGACCCTCTTCGCCCGCTCTCATGCAGGTATTTAGCAGTTCGATTTCATCCGGGTCTTTTGCCCGACGCATGTCCGTAATGATTCGCCACAGTTCGGGGGCGTTTGGGTCGTTGATCTGATCGTGAACCAGACCGTTCGTTCCGGCGTGGTCAACCACTTCGCGCAAGATGAGTCGTCGGGGGCCTTGGCCGGGTGACTTGCCGTCGTACCACTTGATCGGAATGCGTTCATCGACGCATGCCAACTCCACTGACTTTGGTGCGCGATGGTCGTGGTACAACGTGGTGTAGCCGTCCGGTTGGATTAACAGTAACCCGCCGAAGTCCGCACCAATGCTAAACGGGTCGAGGTAACAGTTCGCAAAGTAGCGCAAATTGAGCGGATCACCCAGCAGCAGTGGCTCGTTGAATTGTAATTCTTGGAGCAGTCGTGCCCGGCGTTGATTGCAGCCTTCGGGAGTCAACATGAGCGGTGTTCCTTACGCATCCAGGAGGTTGCCGGCCGTGTTGGAGCCAGACTTGAATATCATGTCGGTGGCCAATGCGGCGGCTAAAACCAGCATTTTGCCGATCGGTTGTTCTTGCAGATCGTCGTTCACTTCCACCATATAGGTGTCCGCCGAGGTGAACAGTTCCTTCGCAATGCCGCCCCACTTTTTCGTCACTTTGCCCATCTCGTAATCGTGGTCCGGCGTCAGCACACGGTAGTTGAACCCGAACAAGTTCCCCTTCACTTCGGCGAACTGCTTGTCGTTCTTGTCGTACACATGAAATCCACCGCTGAACGAAAAAATCTTGCTCTTGAGGTAACCGACCATCACCCCGTCGGCGTCGTGAATCTCGACTCGGGATCGAAATAGGTACCACCCGCGACTAATGGTGAACACGAGCGAGTTGTCCGGTATTTCCCGGACTTCAACCCTCGTGGGCATCAGTTGTTTGCTAACAAACCAACGGAGCATATTCGTGAGGAAGTCGATTTTTTCTTCGGCCACCCCGATCTGGACTTCGGTATCGCCGTCGAAAATATCATAGCTATGGTGCGATTTGAAGAACTTGACTTGTTCTTTCACCATATAGCGACGTGTTTCAAGCACGGTTGCTCCTACACTGTTCGGGAAGGGCTGATAACGGTGGTTAGATTATAAACCGGAGTCGGTTGCGAAAACGGGCGACCGGCGGTTACACAACATACGGCTATGAGGTCGCCCGTACTAAGCCACCTCGCCCACGAACCGAGTACGATCTTGACACCACTCACCGTCGATAAACGTGAAATTCGCATCCAACGAATGTTCGGCCAGATTGCGCCGTGGTACGACTTCCTGAACCATTTATTAAGCCTGAACATCGACCGCTATTGGCGGCGTAAGACTACGAAGTTAGTCCCCGCGAATGGCCCCGAAGCGGGGCCGATTCTGGACCTCTGCACGGGCACCGGGGACTTGGCCATTGCCTACGATCGGGCGACGAACCAGACGGTTCCGATCATCGGGGCGGACTTTTGCCACGAGATGTTGGTGCGGGCCGTGCGTAAAGCGGAAGTGCGTAAAATCAACGATCACGTGCAGTTCGTCGAAGCGGATGCCCAGGCGTTGCCGTTTGCGGACAATCATTTTCAACTGGTGACGGTCGCGTTCGGACTGCGGAACATTACGGACACCGACAAAGGGCTTGCGGAGATGGTCCGGGTCACCCGTCCGGGAGGTCGCGTCGCGGTACTGGAGTTTTCTAAGCCGCGCGGGCGAATCATCGGGCCGCTGTATCGCTGGTATTTTCAGTCGTTGTTGCCACGCATCGGGCAGCTATTTTCCCGTAGCCCGGAGAGTGCGTACAACTACCTGCCTGCTAGCGTGATGTCGTTCCCAGATTACGAACAACTGACTGCGAAGATGGCGAATCACGGGTTAACGCAGTTGCGGTACTACCCGTTTACCTTCGGAATCGCCACGTTATACGTTGGTGTGAAGTCGAATCCGGCGCCGTAGCCGGGTCACTTCCACGAACCCTCCGCCGAGTCGTTTTTCATGCCTGCGTCCCGTCATCTGTTGATTCGTGCCGCGCGTGGTGAAGCCGTGGAACGCGCGCCGGTCTGGGCAATGCGACAGGCCGGGCGTTGGGATCCGGAGTTCACCAAAATCCGCAGCGGCCTGTCCTTCTACGAGTTCTCCGCGGATGTCGAAAAAGCCGCGCAGGCGTCGTTGTGCCCGAGACGCTTCGGTGTCGATGGCATCATCCTCTTCTACGACATCACGACCCTACCACTAGCGATGGGTTTGCCGTTCGAGTTGCTCAAAGACATCGGCCCGACTCCCGACCGACCGATTCGGACAATGGACGATCTGGCGCGGCTGAATCCCGAACCGGCGCCGGAATCGTATGACCACATCCGCCAACTCCTCAAGCGAGTCAAAGCGGAACTGAACGACGAATTGCCGGTGATTGTCTTCGCCGGAGCGCCGTTCACCGTGGCGACGTATTGCATCGGCACCGGCAAGGACATGAACGCGACCCGCCGATTCGCCGCCGAGAACCCCGCAGTGTGGAACGGTCTGCTTGCTAAACTCAGCCATGCAACGGGCCTGTTCTTGAACACGCTACTCGCTGATGGCGCGGACATCTATCAACTCTTCGATTCCTGGGCCGGGATGCTGACCCGTGACGAGTACAACCAGTGGGCACACCCTCACCATTGCTCGGTATTTCAAGCTTCACCAACCGTGCCACGGATTCTGTTCGTGAAGGAATGCCCCCACATCGACTTGATGGTGAACACGGGCGCCGAAGTGGTCAGCCTAGGCTTAACCCATGACCTTGCGGCAGCAAAAGCGAAATATCCACACATGGTGTTTCAAGGCAACGTGAGCGAGGACATCCTGCGAACCGGCACCCCTGAGCAAGTGACTGCGGCAACCCGCGCAGTCGTGAACGCAGGCGGCAGTCATCGGCACGTCGTCAACTTGAATCATGGTGTCGGGAAAGAAACGCCTGTGGCCAATTTTGAAGCTTACATCCGGGCCGCGAAAGAGATTTAAGTCGCCTCGCCTCGAATTGCCTACACTCTGACCTCAGTTGTGGGTAAAACGGTGGTGGTGCGTCACCGTGTTCGGGTACGCAAATGCCCGGCATCCCTTCGGGTGTGGATCATGCAACGCGGCTTCTTTGTGGTTGTTTGTCTGCTGACGACTTCCGGACTTGGTCTGACGGATGACGACCGCCCCATCCGGGAGAAAGTTCGTGATGTCGAACGCCACATGCGGCAAATCATTGACACGGCGGAGCCATCGGTTGTCGCAGTCGTCGTCTCCAGCAACCCACGCTACCCCGCCTTACACGCTTCCGAACGCACGACCCCTGGTCGGCTGGGTGATTACCCCGCTGTGCCCGAAGGTTTTGGTCGGCAGTTCCGTGGGATGCCAATCGTCGATCCGAAGCTGGACCTCACCAACTGGCAAAACGTCGCCGACAACCAATTCGGGTCCGGCGTCGTGTTGGACGCCGACGGTTTGATCCTGACGAACTATCACCTCATCGAAGGCGCCAAAAAAATCTACGTCAAGACGGCTGCCGGCAAGGGGTCGTATGCCGACATCCACGCGGCGGATTCCCGCAGCGATCTTGCGGTGTTAAAACTCCTGACGCCACCCGCTGGGATGCGTGCCATCAAGATTGCCGAGGGACGGATCAGCGACGGTCCGAACGGCGAGAAGGTCAACATCGCGCGGGGAATGTGGGTCGTTTCGCTGGGTCACCCCCATGCGACGGGGTTCACGGATGGCGTACCCAGTGCGTCCTGGGGCATCTTGAGCAACGTCCGCCGACGGGCGGCAACAACTGTCCGCGAGGACCAACGTTACAAGCCGTTTCACCAGTACAACTGCCTGTTGCAAACCGACGCCCGGATCACGCTCGGGTGCAGTGGCGCGGCGTTGCTGAATCTGGACGGCGAGTTGATCGGGCTTTCGACACCGATTGCCGCGCTGACAGGTGCCGAAACGGGCGGCGGCTTTGCGATCCCGATGGACCCGAACTACCGCAAAATCATCGCCGTGCTGAAGCAAGGCAAAGAAGTCGAGTACGGCTTCCTG
>JAYVXO010000126.1:0-16851 GCA_043785105.1 Fimbriiglobus sp. | reverse complement strand
CAGGCGGCCATTCGGGACTCCCTTCCGTTGTGAGAAGGAGAGTAGAACAGAATCTAGCTCACAGAAAAAGATCATTTACTACCGGGCAGAGTATAGATGGCGGTGTGTGTTGTTACACACTGGGCAACCTGTAGAGAGTGACGTTAATGCCTGCATCTGGGGTTGTCAAATGAAATTGGGTAATTTGTAACGAATTCCAGACCCCCGTTTCGCATGTCGGCGATTCGATCAACTCACACGGCTGCCCATCGGGTACAATCAGCCCAACGAAAAGCGGCAGTCATTCCAAGCGAATTACTCCGAGAACAGACACATGGCAAGCGATTAGGGAACCACATCATGGCGACGACAACTAGGTTTGTTTGCCGCGTTTATGACCTCGGCGATAGCGGGTTCCCGGACCGCATCCCGTGGATTCAAGCCGCCGCGAAGAAGTTCCCGGAGATGGACCTGAGCAAGGGCGTCGGCATCTTCGGCGGCTCGGCGGGCGGGCAAAGCAGCACGCGGGCGCTGCTGGCGTTCGGGGATTTTTACACCGTGGCGGTCTCCGATTGCGGGTGCCACGACAACCGCATGGACAAAATCTGGTGGAACGAACTCTGGATGAGTTGGCCCGTCGGCAAGCACTACGACGACCAGTCGAACGTGACGCAGGCCAAGAACCTGAAGGGCAAGCTCATGCTTGTGGTCGGCGAACTCGACCGCAACGTCGATCCGGCCAGCACCCTGCAAGTGGCCAACGCCCTGGTGAAAGCGAACAAGGATTTCGACCTGCTGTTCATGACCGGCGCCGGCCACGGGTCGTGCGAATCACCC
Source organism: Fimbriiglobus sp. (assembly GCA_043785105.1). GTDB lineage: Bacteria > Planctomycetota > Planctomycetia > Gemmatales > Gemmataceae > Fimbriiglobus. The sequence goes on along the minus strand of JAYVXO010000126.1, from coordinate 16,035 downwards.
TACGGCAAACGCCGCCGCGCCGACTTCTTCATCCGCCACTTGTGGGGCACCGAACCGCGAGCAAAGTAGTGGCACGTTGTGTGGACGATTTCACGGCCCGTCACGTCCTTCAGGAAATTCCGGCGAACGAGGGGCGCGAGCGACGGCACGGGGTTTTCGGCCCTGAAAGGGTCGTGCTGTCAGCCCAGGGCCATGCCCTGGGAACTCTCGAAGGGACGGTTCATGCGGTTAACTGTCGGCGAAAATGAACCACCCAGAATTGAACGAAAACCGAATCGTTGCGCGGTCCCCAGGGCATGGCCCTGGGCTGACAGCACGTCCCTTTCAGGGCCGAAAACCAGGGGACATCACTTGCCCGAGAAGTTTGCCCGTCCCAACCTTCGGGGTGTTGACCGTGTCTTGCGTGCGATTCATCCTGCCTCGGGAAATGCACTGACCCACTCGAACAGCACAATCGTGTAGCCATCCGGGTCGGGGACGATTGCCCGCCGGTAGCCTTCGGGACTCGTCTTCGGTTCGGCTGTGATGCCCATGCGGGTCATTTCAGCGGTTAAATCGGTGACTTGAAAATGCACGGTCACGCCACCCGGTTGTGGTGTCCCCGCCTTCAACGCGATTCGCCCGCCACCCGCCGCTTCCAACAACGCAAACTGGTTCGCCTCGTCCCGCAACGTGACCCGCAACCCCAGCCGATCCCGGTACCACGCCACCGACGCTGCCCAATCCGTAACCGCGAGTTCGACCATGAACAGTTGCATCGGGTGGGTCATAGGGTGTCTTCGACATCAATTTCCACGGACACTTTGCTGATGAACGGGAAGTGGCCGGGGTGGCGCTCGTGCTGCATCACCCACAGCGCGACTTGGCCGGGCGTGCCGTGCAATGACGTGTCCAGGATCGTGTCCGAATCGTCGGCGCCGAAGTGGTCGAAGAAATCATAAATCAGCGTCGCTTTCCAGCGCCGGGGCGTGACACTCGCCTCGAACTTGGAGAGGAACAGGTCCACGCCCTGAAACGACCCGATCGCAACTTTCAACGCGAAATCCCCACGTAACGCGAACCCGAACAGCGGTGGCGTGACCGTTTTTTTCGCCGCCGCGAGGTCGTTGAAGTCCACGACTTTGCGGGCCGCGATGCTCGCCTTGAAGACCTTGGTGATCTCGTCGCGGACGTCGGTATGGGCAACGGGAAAGACGGACGAACTCCGCACCGCCTTCGACAATTCGCTGCCGTTCGCAAACGGAACGACCTGGACCGAGGCGTTCCGGATGAACGTGGTCCCCATTGCGACCGGGAGCGTGCCGCCGAGCAAAAGTTCCTGAAGCATCCGTTGCTCCAACGTCGAAGTAAACGAGAGTCGAGCTTCGGCAATCTTCACTTGCGTCGTCAACGGCAGGTGCGACAGGCTCGCCCGTTTCGACGAATCCAGGTCACCCTTGGCGCGGTTGTCCTTTTGCTGACTAATCAAGAACGGGGCGGTCTCGGTGAACGGCACGACCGTGAACGCGGCCGTGGGGGCTGTGGGGGGCGTGGGGGCCGTCCCGCCACCGCCGCCCGGCAATCCCTTGTCCATTTCGGTGAGTGTCTTGATGCCGACGCGGCCGTCCCATTGGCTGGGATCAGTAGGGAACACTTTTTTCTGGAAAGCAATGACGGCCTGAAACGTCTCCTCGCCATACTTCCCGTCGGGTTCCTCGGTCGGCCCCTTCGGGAACGATTTGTCCATCGAGATTTTCAGCAGCGTCCGGAGCGCTTTCTGAATGCGACTGACGGCCCCGGCGTCGTCGTGGGGTGGCGCCGGTCGCACGGGCTGCCCGCCCGCCGCGACTTGATCGAGCCGGGAATTCCCTTTTAGAATCGTCGATTGCAGAATCATAATTAAGACCCTCTGACTGGCTGGGGTTTCCAAGTCTAACCGACTTCGCCGCCAATGGGTCTTAAAACTCCGAAAAAGTGACGCGAGGCCACTTCCCAGTTGTAACTGTTCACACCCAAAAATCGCCTGAAACCAGCGGTTTTACCCCGCGAACGGTTACCATCCGTTCTTACGATTTGTTACAATGCCACGCGGCAATGGGACGTACCGACGCTGTAGCTAGTGGAGAACCAGGGATGACCACCGACGACACGTACTGGTTCCGGGCAGGTACTTGGGCATGGGACAACTGGGAAAAGATCGAAACCCGACTTGGTAAAGTGTACAGTTGGTTTCGGAAGGATAAGCCCACAACGAACTCGGTGACGACTGAGCAAGAACCCGGAATCTTGATTATCGGCCCTGGCGGCGTGGGCAAAACGACCCTGGCGCGGCTGTTATCGGGCGAGTACGAAAACCACCTATTCAACGGTTACTGGCAGAACGCCGAAAGCATCAGCCAAGAACACTACAGTTTATCGGACGATAAAAGCATCGAAGTCGTGATCCCACCGGGGCAGAAATCTCGACGCGAGGCCACATGGCTTGAAATTCAGTCGGACATCACGAATGGGAAGTATCGTGGAGTGATTCTTGTCGTTGGTTACGGCTACCACAGCTATGTCATTGAAAGCTATAAAACTCACCCACTTTACCAAAAGAACAAGAAGCAATTTATCGAGAACCTGCTCAACGACAACCGTGTCGAGGAACTCCGAGTTCTCCAGTTCTTGAAGCAGGGTTTTGAAGGGGCGGCAAAGAAAATCTGGTTGTTTGTCGTTGTCACGAAACAGGATTTGTGGTGGGATGGCCGTGATGCCGTGAAAGACCATTACACAACTGGCGACTGGCAGTCAGAAATCGCGGCTATCAAATCCAAACTTGGGGTAAAATGGTTTCGGGATGAGATTGCATTCACTTCTTTGGTGATCCGCAATTTCGAGACGAACGAAGGTCAACAACTGAAACGGAACACCGAAGGCTACGACCAAAAAATGCAATCGGATTCATTGAGGCGAGTATTTGAAACAGTTGACGGACTACGAGAGTGGGAGGGATGAGCCATGAGCGAAAATGCGACAGAAGATCCGCCGGTGATGACGTTTGACGAAGTCGTTGCCGATTTACGACCCGATCAAGTGATTGACTTACTTGGCGAGTACAACAGGAAACTTCGTCAACGAGTCAAGTTGGCGGAAGAGATACAGGAATCAATTCGTACCAAGCCTAGAAGAACACGTGGGACTGTTCCCGATTTTAATGATCCCGATGAACATAAACTCAACGCTATCAAAAAATGGTTTATCAGAGTGCGGCCGCCCGCAACTGATCTCGCACGCCACGCATCAACAATGATCGAGGGGGTGAAACTGAGACGATTAATGAGACTCGAACTCCGCTTGCGGCTTGCGGAGTTTGAAGCGGATTTGGAACGGGCAACGGAAGTGATTCTATCGGAAACTCATTCTCCGCATAACAAAAGCACTATCCCATCTTGAAGCCCCCAATCATTGGGATGCTTTGCGCCCGAACAGCTTCCGCATCAGCCCGCCGCTCTTCGTGGGGCCGGTTTCGCGGAAGAGGACGGCTTCGTTTTTGAACTGGCGGACGGCGAGCCACAGCGCGATGCTCACCCAAAGCGTGGCGGAGCCGAGGACGGGGGCGAAGTATTCCCACGGGATCGGTTCGGTGCTGACGCTGAGCAACCGCGATTGCAGCAACATCGGCCCGGTGACGGGCACCCAGCACGTCCACGGCGACAGTTCGGTGCCGGGTAACATGCTCCAAAAGGCGAGTGGCATCGTGAACAGGATCATCGGCATCAGGTAGTATTGGCCTTCTTTCGTACTCTTCGCGTAGATGCCGAGTGCCAGGCAGACGGCACTGAAGAACATCGCTTGCGGCAGGCCGAGGACCACGCAGGAAATGAGGCCGACTTTGTTGACGATCGGGAACCCGAGGAGGCCCTCGATGATGAGGCCCGCGCCGGACAGCCAGATCACGTTCCAGATCACGGACCCGAACGCGAACACCGTCGTGGCCAGGAATTTGCCGACCACAATCTCGCTGCGTTCGGCGGGGCTGATGAGTAACGTCTCCATTGTGCCGCGTTCCTTCTCCCCGGCGGTCATGTCCACGGCGGGTTGAATCGCGCCGGTCACTAGCCACATAATCAGGATGAACGGGAACACCTTGCTGAAGGTGTCGCGCAGTTCGTCGGCGGCCTTTTTGCCCTTCGGCTTGTCCGTCTGCGCGTCTTCGATCGTGAAGATTTGGTCGAAGTCTTTCTTGAGGCCCTTCTTGGCGAACCGCAACTCGCGGAGTTGGCTTTCCCACTTGCGAACGATCTCGGCCAACCGCTTTGCGGTAAGCTTCGACTTCTCGTCGCCGTCGCGCTGCTGAATCTTCAGCGTCGGCTTGCGGTCGTCGCTGGTGAGGTCGGCCACAAAATTCGGTGAAATGGTCAGCACGACATCGACCTGTTTCGTGCGGAGTGCTTCGTCGGCATCAATGGTGATCGGCTTGACCAAGACGCCGCCCGCCGCCTCGTCGGACACGTCGAGGCCGTCTGCAAACTTCCCGTTCAGCACGAACAGCGGCAACCCCGATTCGGCCTTCGGCAAAAACTCCGCGCCGCGAATGCCCACGACCGCCGGGTGCGCCATCAGCGACGCCGCAAACAGGTACCCCGAGATGCCGAACAGCGGGTAGAGCAGCGCCGGTAGCACGAGAATGAGCATGACCGTCCGCCGGTCCCGCAACAAGTCCCGAAACTCTTTCCCCGCAATCAACCGAGCCACAGACCACCGCATAACGTGCCTTCCTGGTGCGAATCGGAACGAACGCGGTGATTATAGCTGACAGGCCACGAACGACCGGAAATGCGGCTCCGTGTGTTATTTGTAACTGATGAATTGCAGAGATTGCCACTTGAAACTATCCGGAGTCATCGACAAGATTGTGACTGCGGACCATTCTCCCACGTCATCGCTTTTGTATTCCGTGCTGTTTGCATTTATACAGTCCGCGACTCGCTGCGACTGCAACAATCAGACAGACACTATTCTACTCGTTTCAGGACTCACAAGAATGAATCGTGTATTAGTTCGATCGGCCCGAATGGTGATTGGCCTCTGGCTTTGCCTCACGTTTCCCATGACGGTATTCGCCCAAGTCAACGTCGGCGCGAACTTCCAGACCCAAACCCGAATCAATTTCACGCCACCGGACACGATGGGTGCGATCGGGATCAGCCATTGGACACAGTTCAACAACGATGGTTTCGTCGTTTTCAACAAAGATGGCAGCACGGCAGCCGCCGCAGTTTCGCCCACTACTTTCTGGACCAATGCCGGACTATCGAACGTGGGCAACGTGTTCGACCCCCGGTTGGCGTTCGATCCGCTCAGTGGTCGTTGGGTCGCAGTAATGATTACCGGGGAAACGACCAACAATCGGATTCTGATCGCCCGCTCCAACACGTCCAACCCGCTGGACGGCTTCAAGGCAGTCTCGTTGACGACCACGAACAACCTGTTCGCGGACTACCCCACCCTCGGGATCGACCGCAACGGCGTTTACATCGGGACCAACAATTTTACCGGTGCGGGTGCTTTTTCAAACGTGGGGCTGTATTCCATTCCGAAAGCCGACCTGCTGTTGACGACTCCGACATTGGCCAACGCGACACAGTTTGCAAACCTCAATGCGAACACAGTCGGTTTCACACTTCAGGGTGTCACAAACTCTAATCTCGGCCAAACCAACTCCACCGCCGCGTCGATTTACGCCGTGGGCAACGTTAATTCCGTTAACCTCACCCCCTTGACTGGAACGGCGTCCGCGACTGCTACCTTGGGTGGTACCGTCAATGTCGCAGTTCAGGCGACGTCGGCTGTTTTAAACCTAGCGGCATTACAGCCGAATGCAGCGAACACGGCACAATCGACGTTCACTATGGACGCACTCGACGATCGGTTCGGCTCCTCGGTTTATCGGGTCGGAAATCTCATCTACTCCGTTCACGAAACCATCGTATCATCACGGGGCGCTTTACGGGTGACCGTGTTGAATGCCACCACGAACGCCGTGGTGGCGGAGTCCACACTGAGCGAAGCGAATTTTGATTATAATATCGGCTCGATCGCGGCCAACGCTCGTGGGGACGTCGTCGTCGGATACACCCGGTCCGGGTTCATCGGTAGCGGCAACGCGGCCAACCGCTACCCGAGTGCCACGGTTTCGGTGGGGACGTTGGTCGTGTCTACGTTGTCGTTGGGGACACAAGTCGAAGTGCGGCGCGGTTTGGCAGAATACATCGGCTTCAATGCTGCGGAAGGTACTGCCACCGGGCAAAAGCGATGGGGTGACTACAGCGCCACAAATGTCGATCCCACGGACCCTGGCATCTTTTGGTCCACGCAAGAGTTCGCCTCCGGCAACGCTGGCACGCAAAGCCAAACGTGGGCGACGCAAGCGTCGGAAATCATTCCGAGTGTGGCCGGCGAAAAACGGTGGGCGAGCATCAACGCCACGACCCCCGGCGGGATCACCGGAACCTACGCCACGGCCGCGAACTGGTACAACGGCGTTGTTCCGACGGCAACGGACCACGTGATCTTCAGCCGCAACGGGGACGGCACGACGAACTACACGGTCACACTGCCGGCCGGTACGACGGTCAACGACCGCGCCAGCGTCCGCCAAGGCGTGGTGGCGATAAGCGTTCCAAACGGTGCCACGTACAGTCTCACCAACGCCGTTGAAACAACCCCGTCGCTGGCCGTGGCAGAATACCTCGGTCGCGCGAGCCTTACGGTGTCCGGCGGGGGAACACTCCAAACCGTCACGACGACGATTGCCGCTGGTATCAACAGTGAAGGAACGACCAACCCCAGTAACGGGACGCTGAGCGTCGCCGGTGCGGGCACGACCTGGAACAACGCCGGCAACGTTTACGTCGGCGGTAGCAACCTCATTTCAGGCGGACTCGGCACGCTCAACGTGACGAACGGCGCGTCCGCAAACGTCACGGGGACGCTTACCCTTTGGAACACGGCGTCCGGTGTCACCGTGGGCACGGCCGGCGCGGGCGGTACAGTTTCCACCGGGCAGTTGACCAACGCCAGCGGAAGTACGCCGGTCATCAACTTGGTTAACGTCGGCAGCCAATTCAACGTCAACGGGTCGGGCGCGTCGAACTACACCGGCACGATCGTCGGGGCGGGGGCGGTCACGAAGTCCGGCAGCGGCGTGTTGACCTTGGGCGGGGCGAACACGTACACGGGTGGGACGACGATCGCGGGCGGCACCGTACAACTGGGGGCCGCGAACGTGTTGCCGACCACGGGCACGGTCACGCTCTCAGGTGGCACCCTGAGTACCGGCGCAACGGCCGGCAACGCCCAAGCGGTTGGTCCGCTCACACTCGCCGCGAATTCGACGATCTCGCTGGGGACGGGAGTTCACACTCTGTCGTTCGCCGACATCAATGCCAGCCCCGTTGGCACGTTGACAATTCTGGGTTGGACTGGCACCATTGGCACGTCCGGGACGAACGGGAAGATCCTCTTCGGCGGGGCGAGCTTGAACGCCACTTACACCGCCTTCCTAACGCACGTGCAATTCAGTGGATTTGGTCTGGGTGACGCCCAGTTCATCGGTAATGCCGGCGCCTTCGAGCTAGTTCCGGTCCCGGAACCCTCGACCTATCTCGCGGTCAGCGTGGTGAGCTTAGGGCTGGTCGGGTTCGTTCGACGGCGGATTCGGCGAGAAACTGGTTCAACGGTTGCGGCGTGACGTGTCACTCGCCTTCCGGGAACCACGCCAGTGGGTTCACGCGGAAATACCCTGCGAGTAGGTCGTAGACCTCGGGGTGTTCCGCGTTCAGGATGACGGGGGCGCAGTAAAACACCTCGGCGGCATCGGCGAAGAATTCGGTCTCGTTTTCGGCGGCATGTTCGGTGAAAATCGTCTCGGTGTCGTGCTTGATGGCCTTCACGTGAGCATCAAATGCCACCTGCATGACTTGGTGCCAACGGGCTTCTTGCTGTGGGCTATCCAGCGGTGGCGTGCCGTTCACCACGTCGTCCAGGAAGTCGAGTTGATGGGCAAATTCGTGGATCACGAGGTTGTGCCCTTGCTCCAAGTCGCGGCCCTCGTTCAAGACGTGATTCCACGCCAAAATCACCGGCCCGCGATACACCGCTTGCCCTTCAATGCTCATGTCGGACAGCTCGTCGTCCTCCCAATCGTCCTCGGGGTTCGGTGTCGCAAAGGCACTCGGGTACACCACGATCGACGAAACCCGCGCGAAATAATCGTGGTTGACGCCCAGCAACAGCAATGCGGCTTGCGCGGCGATGGTGATTTTCATCTCCTCGGTGACGTGCAAACTGTTCGCGCTTTCCCAGGTTTTTTCGGCGTGGAGTATCCGCAGAATGTCCCGCAATTTCGCCCGTTCCGCCGGGGAAAGCCGGGGGTACAGCGCGACGTTCCGCTGCAAGATCACCTCCCACCACGGCGGGAACGGCTCTTCCAACAACTTGCGCCGACGACGATTGCGGAACCAGGTAAGCATGTCGTAATTGTAGGCCGTGCAACCGACCTCGACAGGGACAATCGAAGTCGGTCCAGTTGGCGTCTACAATTGTCATTGGACTGCACGCAAACTCAGGAGCCATTCCCAATGGCGGCAAAATTTCAGCTTGTCAGTGAGTACGAACCGGCCGGCGACCAGCCGCACGCGATTGCGGAACTGCTAAAGTGCTTCGCCGCCGGCAAACCGCTACAAGTGTTGCTCGGCGCCACCGGGACCGGGAAGACGTTCACCGCGTCCAACATCATCGCGGCGTTGAATAAGCCCACGTTGGTGTTAGCCCACAACAAGACCTTGGCAGCGCAGTTGTATAAGGAGTTCAAGAACTTCTTCCCCCACAATGCGGTATCATACTTTGTTAGCTATTACGATTACTACCAACCCGAAGCGTACATCCCGCAACGTGACATCTACATCGAAAAAGATTCGAGCATCAATGAAAACATTGATCGCCTCCGCCTCGCCGCCACGGCAGCGCTTGTCAGTCGGGAAGATGTGATTATTGTCGCATCGGTATCGTGCATCTACGGCCTCGGTTCCCCGAGTGATTACAAGCGCATGGTGATCCGCCTTGTGAAAGGCGAGATGTTAGACCGCGATAATTTACTTGTGAGGCTGATTGACATTCAATACCAACGCAATGACATTGCGTTCGAGCGCGGCAAGGTGCGGGTGCGGGGGGACACCATTGAAATTTGGCCCGCGACTGAGGAAGTGGCGTTCCGGATTGAGCTATTTGGCGATGAAATCGACGCGATTTCGATCATTCACCCCGTCAGTGGGGAGACGATTAAGTCACTCGACGAAACGTACATTTACCCCGCCCGGCACTTCGTGACATCGGACGAACGGGTAAAAGTTGCCATCCAAGGTATCGAGCAAGAACTCACGGACCGCTTGGCGCAATTCAAGTTGGAAGGCAAACTTCTCGAAGCCGAACGATTGAAAGCCCGCACCCGATATGATCTCGATATGTTGCGCGAAGTGGGATATTGTTCCGGGATTGAGAACTACTCCCGTTGGTTCACCGGGTTACTACCGGGCCAACCGCCGTACACATTGTTAGACTTTTTCCCGGACGATTTCTTACTCGTTGTGGATGAATCTCACGTCTCGCTACCACAGGTCCGGGGGATGTTCTTCGGCGACCAATCGCGAAAAACTACGCTCGTCGAACACGGTTTCCGGTTACCCAGTGCAATGGACAACCGCCCGATGCGGTTTGAGGAATTTGAAAAACGGCTCACGAAATGTCTGTGCCTCAGCGCCACGCCGGGGCCGTATGAGTTGGAGAAATCCGGCGGGGAAATCGTCGAACAAGTGATCCGCCCCACTGGCTTAGTGGACCCGATTATTCACGTCAAACCGGCACGCGGACAGGTGCAAGACCTCGTCAAGGAAATTGAACTACGCTCCGTGAAAAACGAGCGAACTTTGGTCACGGTTCTGACCAAGCGAATGGCGGAAGACCTCGTCAACTACTTCCGCGACGGTGGCGTCCGGTGTAAATGGCTGCACTCGGAGTTGGACGCCATCGAACGGGTCACCACACTGCGGGAACTCCGGGAAGGGGCGTTTGACGTGCTGGTGGGCGTCAACTTGTTGCGGGAAGGTCTCGACCTCCCCGAAGTGGCGCTCGTGGCCATTCTGGACGCCGACAAGGAAGGGTTCTTGCGGTCCGACAAGTCGCTGATTCAAACGATGGGCCGCGCGGCCCGCAACGTGAACGCCGAAGTCATACTTTACGCCGACGTGATGACCGCTTCCATGCAACGGGCGATTGGGGAAACCGACCGACGGCGGGTGATTCAACTGGCGTATAACCAAGAGCATGGCATCACACCCCGGACCGTGAAAAACGCGATCCAGAGTGGCATTGAGGACGAAGTGAAGGCGCACGAACTCGCCCAAGAAGTGGCCGGCAACTCGGCCCAAGATGTCGTGACGGCGGAGTACCTGGAAGAACTCCACAAAGAGATGTTGGACGCCGCGCAAAACATGGAGTTTGAACGGGCGGCACTCCTGCGAGATAAGATCGCCACGATGCGAGGTGAAAAAGTCGCCACACCACAATCGAAAAAGAGCCGGGGCAAACGGGGGAAGTCGAAATCCAACGGCGATCAGTCCGCACGTTCCCGGAACGTTGACGGGTAACCCAGCTTATTTCTTCCCCAACAAAAATTGAACCGCGATCAGAAGTTGGCCTTGCCCGTCCTTCTGATTGCGAACAATCTTGGAGAGGATTGCACAAGTTGCAACGGCTGTCACGGTCGGGAATGACACGAACGCATGGGACATGGAAACGGGTTCCAACACCACGCAACAAAGCCCCGTTGCGGAAATATCCCGCGTTCGTGCGGTAATCGGTAAGGCCACATTCAGTTCATCATCAATCGCGTAGAGGCCGATCGGAAGGTCGGTGGGGAACCGGGGGGACCGGCGCCGTTCCTCTAAATTTTGCAGACTGCGGCGCAAATTCTCCATCATCTCCGCGACCGCAATTGGTACCGGGATGGCATTGGATTCCAAGCCCCCGATTGACCGGCCTAGCACGACAATCTCAGCCGCAGCCAGTTTCGTGGACGTGGTCTGGATGGTTAATTCCACACCGGGACGGCTCCGTTTCGACGATTTCCGGAACAGGTAGGTGTCGCCCGACAATTGTAAATACTGAAGCGACCACTCGTCTTTGAACACGACCAATTTCAGTTGAATCATGTCCTGGGTCAGCCGCACCGGGAAGCGGAACGCCCAGCGGCCGTCGGCTTGGCGCACGGCGGTGGCTGCGGTCATCCCGTGCGAGTTCGTCGGTACCATTTGCATGACGGCTTGCACGAACGCCGGTGGCGTTGGCAGCGTCACTTTGGAGACGATTGGGCCGTCAAATCGGGCGATGGATTCGACGAGTCGAAGTTGATCGAGACAGCACCCGTCCGCAGAAGGGGGGTGCAACGCGGTGATGAACGCCGAGCAATTCTCAAAGCGATCCACCGGATTTTCGGACAACGCCCGGCGGACCGCACCTTGTTCGTAGTCCTTCAAATTGCCGTATTGAATGGCCTTGATCGAACTGGTCGCACGGCCAGTTCGGCGCGTCGTATCGGGGGTCCACGCTTGTATCATTTCCAAGAAAATGAGCGCGAGGTTGTACTGGTCGCTCGTCGCACTGGGGTCGCCTTCGAGGACTTCCGGTGGCGCATAGGCATCGCTTGGAATCCAATCGGGTTCGACGTGGGTTCGCCGCAACAGTTCCCCCATCCCGTAGCCGGTGATCCCGGTGGTTTGTCCTCGTGTGATGACGTGCTTGGGGTTCAGCAAGAGGTGGGCACAGGTGTGTTGTTCGTAAAGATCATCCAGGCACCGCGCCACGGTTCGCAAGATCCTCAAGAGTTCAACGGGTTTGAACTCATTTCCTTCAGCGACCAGTTGGCGGTGCTTTTCCCGAAGCGTCGTGAGTTCTTCGGGCACACTGAACGCAACGACGCTGGGTTGCGGGGTGGCAATGGTTTGAAACAGATTCAGGTGCGAGGCGGCAGCGGCGCGGAGTACGACTTCCAGGTCCGGCCCGACCTCGCACCCTAACCGCAAGAAATGCACGCGGTGGGCACGCCCCGTGTTGTCGATGGCCCGGACGATTTTCCCCCGCTTGGTCGCCTCCAGATTGCTATGAAACCGGTAGGTGGGGAAGGCCTGGGCGACTTCATCGGAACTCGTAGACGGCGGTGCGGTTTGTGGCCGGTGTGTCAACGACGCGATGCCACTGGACGATTTCAACACGGTCAAGTTGGTCAGTGGTGTGTTGGTCAGTGGCGTGTTGGAAAGTGGTGTTTTGCGGCCAATCGTCACGTCGCCATCAAATCCGTCTACGTGGCTATTGGGTCGCAGCGGGCTAGGCGTCATGCTCAACGGAGTCGTGGAGTTCACAACCGTGGTGATGGTACCGGATTTCGGACCCACATGAGACATCAGGGCTTTGACGTATTCCAAACACGACGGGAATCGGTCGCTCGGCTTTTTGGACAGCGCTCGGCGGGTCGGTTCCCGGTCACCATATGGAAGGGCACTGAGATTCGGTTCCGCAGTCATGTGCTGCATCATCACGTCCTGGGCGGACGTGGCGTCGTAGGGGAACGTGCCGGTCAATAGTTCTTGATACACGAGCGCGAGCGTGTATTGGTCCGACCGGGGATCGACTTGATTGCTGAGGACTTCGGGGGCGACGTAGCGGGGCGTCAGGCCGCGACCGATCTTGAGCTGGCCCGTGCCGTTTTCAAAGCGATCCACCAACCCGTAGTCGCCCACTTTGGCGTGACCACCCACGAGGAAAAGGTTCGCCGGTTTCACGTCCAGGTGTTGCAGTTGATACTGAAGGCTCAAGACATCGAGTGCCTCGGCGGTGTCAACCATGTACGAAAGCAGCTCGCTGCGGGGAATCCCGGCCTGCCCGAGTTCCCGCCACTCGTCGAGACGATTCGCCAAGCTTTTGTCGGCCAATTCCATCACCATCAGCAGTTCGCCGTCAATGAGTTCGACCCGTTCGAGCGTCATCAGAAACGGGTGGCGAATCTCTTTGATCCGTTGAACGGCTTGGTATTCTTGCTGAAGTGGTGTTTGCGTGGGATTGGCCGAATCCCGGTCTTCCATCACGAACTTGATTGCTTTTTGAAGACCGCCTGGGGCAATGCACTTCCAGACTTCCCCGAAACCGCCCCGCCCCAATGGGGCGATGAGTCGGTAGCCGGGAAGTGGCTCATCGCCGACGGATTTCAGGTAACTGGATCGGTGCGGCACAGCGAGCATTTCGGCAAAGCCAAGGAGTCCGAGGCGGTACAAATGGTAAAGACTTCGGGAACCATGCCTAAACGTAGTTCACAAATCGTGAATAGGGAGCCGTTGCGACGAAAGAAGCAATTGTTCGCGCCCGCACTAGCCGAGTAGCATTGAGCAGTAAGCTGGAGTCATGGGAGTGCCGATGAATGCCTTCTCGCCCTGGGCTGTGTCTATAAGGAGCGCTGCAAAAATAACTTCCGCGCCAATCGCCATTCTAAATCGTGGCTTGACGAGAAAATGGGTCACTAAAAGCATCTTGAGTGTTGGCGGATTTTAGTTCATTCAAACGGGCCGTCTTGGTTTTGTGCCCTGACGGGGCACCGGGTTGTAGCCACGGGTGGAGGCTTTGCGTAACCCGTGGACAGCGACACCCCATTGTCACTCGCCCTGACGGGGCGAAGGAATCCTCCGCCCCGTCAGGGCGGTTCAGTAGTCGAGTCACCGTGTCCACGGGTTGCGCAAAGCCTCCACCCGTGGCTACATGCCTTGACCCCTAACGGGGTCACCAATCCAGGACCACGCACTCACCAACTTTAGCGTTGCTCACGGACAGTTCACTACCCAGCGGCCTGGTTGGCTCGGGGATTGGCACGGAAGTTATTCTTTCGGCGATCCTCCGAGGCATTCGGTCTGACGATACAAAATGATCAGAATCGTGACCAACTTTCGTGACGCCCACCCGGACTCCTAGCAAGAAACGGTTGCGTCTGCCACACGTCTGGGTATCTTGAGCAAATCCAGTTCTGACGTGTGAGGTTCCCAATGTTGTTCTTGCTCGGCGATGACCCGGTCGGCGATATTGCCAACGACTCTGGCAAAAAGATCCTGGTCAGCGTGATTGTCGCGGTCGTCACCGGGGTGTTCTCGTTTTTTGTCGGTCGCTATTGGGGCTGGTACAAAGCCCACCGGGAGTGGAAATCGAAGGAGTTTTTGAACCGCGTCATCGTGAGCTTGAACATCTTCGATGCCGGCGTGTTGAAGATTCGCACCGTGATGGAACGCTCACTGGAAGAAGTGTTCTTGAACCAAGTTGCGATCGAAAAAGTGCTGGCAGCGGCAAAGAAGTGTACGCCGGCACAACCGATGTTACCGATCCCGAAAGAGGATCGGTGGTACTTGCTGAACTTCGCGTTGAATGCGGTGGCAGAACACTTCGCCGCCGGGCAAATTAAACTTGATGCCGGGCAACCTGTTATCAAGGTGCGGTACGCACTCTTCCTCACCTGCGAAGTCGTTGGGGATGAGCGAATCCGCAAAGTGCGGGCAATGCTGATTAAGCAAGACCATCTGATAAACTTCCCGTACCCCGACACCTTTCCCGTACTCGAAAACCCCTGGCACGGCGTGCGGATCGAAACGTTACGCATCGCAGCCGCGACCTATGCCAAAGAACCGGATGAGTTCCTGACGTTGGAAGTGTGCGTCTGATTCCATCCGAGCCACGACCGTGAGAGAGTGGCCCAACCATTCACCCGCGATCCGTCGCGCTGATAACAACACACCGTGTCGTGCCAGGAAGGTTGGGCCACGCGATGGGGAACTACGGGGAACGGTTCTTGCCCAGGCGCACCTGGAACCCCACGAGCCGGTGAAGCGGATCATGCGGAAGGTTCTGAGCGCTTCCGCACCAAGGGCCGAGGCTGCCCCGTCCGCCAAGACGTGCGGGATCGAAATCTGGTGCGGCGACTGCGTGACGGTGATGCGGGAGCGGGTCGCCGCCGAGTCCATCTCGGTCGTCACCACCAGTCCGCCGTACAACCAGGGCGTTCCGTACCGCTCCTAATCGTGTGGGTCAGGTAGTGGCTTAACAGTGTGTTGATCGCTTTTTCCGGAGTGCGGGCAGAAACAATCCGGCAATATCAACACACTGCTAGGCCACTACCGCTTCTTGCTTAACGGCAACCTGCTCGTCGGGGTGTGGAAGGACTCCCTCATCGCCCGCCTGGCCCCGACGAGGGCGGGGCGGCACTCTTGGAACCACACGTCCGGGCGTTCGACATCACCGGCAGGCCGATGAGGAATTGGGTGCTGGTCGAGCCGGAAGGCGTTGAGGACGATGACCAGTTGGCGGAATAGATCGAACGGACGACGAAGTTCGTGGGGACGCTGCCGGGGAAGTGAACGGAGCCGAAACCACACCCGTTGCGGTACAAAAGGATACTTTCACATGGCACGACCCAAGGTCATTTTGTTCGACGTGAACGAGACGCTGCTCGACTTGACGCCCGTGAAGGAGGGCGTCGGCAAGGCCCTCGGCGGTCGCCCGGAGCTTGCCCCGCTGTGGTTCACGACGCTCCTCCAGTATTCGCTCGTGACGACCGTGGCCGACCGCTACAGCGACTTCAGCGAGATCGGGGCGGCGTGCCTCCGCATGATCGCCAAGAACCACAGCATCGAGTTGTCCGAGGACGCCGCCACGAAAGCCGTGGCTCCGATGAGGTCGCTGCCGCCGCACGCCGACGTAATCCCGGTACTCGGACGCCTGCGTGATAACTACCGACTGGTCACGCTAACGAACTCCTCGAAGGCGGCGGTGGCCGAGCAGATGGCGCACGCCGGGCTGACGGGGTTCTTCGAGGCGCTACTCAGTGTCGAGGACGTGGGGAAGTACAAGCCGCACGCCGACGTGTACCGCTGGGCGGCGGGCCGGGCCGGGGCCGACGTGTCCGAGTGCCTGCTCGTCGCCGCCCAC
>JAYVXO010000125.1:0-16894 GCA_043785105.1 Fimbriiglobus sp. | reverse complement strand
TCAGGTTAATGGTGAGACGGCTGACAAATAGGAGTACGACCCCCGGTTCAGGCGGTGCCTCAAACGCTCAAAATCCTAGGCTCGCCGCATGATTATTTACCGTATGGTCTCTCAGCTGACAAACGCTGCTGGTTTGAACATGGGTCGCACGAGTTACTTCGGTAACACTGGCGCCGTAGCCGACTGTCGATTACCAAGCGATAGCAAAGGTGGAGTATTCTTCGCTGATTCTGCAACAGTTGCAGGTACAACACCAAAAGGGATTCCGATCCTATCAATCACTGACGGAACTAGCAACACAGCAATGTTCTCTGAAGTCATGCGAGCTCAGACCGCAAACACCGCGACCGTAGATTACACAACGAACGTGACCGGCGGTGCAATGGCTGCCGCACCAGGTTTGTATGACGGACGTACAGTCTCTGGTTGTGCTGGTGGCACCGTAACACGCCTCATCAATTATGTTGGTCTTCAGTACCATCGTGGCGGTATTAGCCACAACTCCTTCTACAATCACTCACTACCTCCGAATTGGAATCGCAATACGAATAATGCTGCAACGCAGAAATACACCTGTGGCGATGGGTCTTTCCGGCGTGCGCACATTGCCGCATCAAGCTACCATACGGGTATCGTAAACACTTGCATGGCAGATGGTTCGATTCGTTCAATACGAGATTCAGTCGATTTTATTGTTTGGCAAAATGTTGGATCAAAGGCTGGTGGCGAGGTTGTTACGTTGGACTAGATTTTTGATTGCATTAGCTAGTCTGCCCCAGAAGATTGTCCTTTGGGGCATTTTGCGTCGTATTGGGGAAATTATGCGAACTTTGCTTACGTCTATGATGATTATCTGGGCTTTAACAACGTTGGTAGGTTGTGGTTCCAACACGGTTACTGCTCCTGTACCTCCGAGCAACAAAGACTATTTACAAGAACTTGGAGATGCACTAAAAAACTTGCCACCCGATATTAAAAAGGCCCCTGGCAAAATGTCCGAATTGGACTCTATCGAACCACTTATTCCCGGTGCAGGTACTGCAATTCGCAACGGAATGATCGTATATGTCTGGGGGGCTTAGTATCAAGCAGGTGGTACTTCGATTCTGGCATACGAAAAATCAGCCCCAGAATCAGGTGGTTTTGTGTTACTCCAAGATGGCACGGTCAAAAAACTCACGGCCGAAGAGTTCAAAGCCACATCGAAAGCCAAAAAGTAAGACGACACAGCTTGACACATCACTCAATTGCAGTTGGCGATACTTGACCAGTATCCCAACTGCATAACACCAACACTTCTCGAAACACTACAAAAAGCAGTACACCCGGTGAGGCTCGAACTCACAACCTGCCGCTTAGAAGGCGGCTGCTCTATCCAGTTGAGCTACGGGTGCGTGGGTGGGATTTTGTCAGGTTGACCGTCGGGTCGCAAGGCGGTTACTCCGCCGATCGCATCGCCAATTTGGCACGACCGATGACCGTGTACTCCGGGCCTTCTCGTCGCAGTTCACTGGTGAAGATGACCACTTGCTCGATTGCAGTTTGACCGCCGTTCCAGGCCGTATGCTTCGGGAGTTCGGTCGCTAGCAATTGGGTGTCGTCTTCGGCACTCACGCGGCCGAGTGTGAGATGCGGCGTGTAGGCACGCTCCTCTTGGCGGTAGCAACCTAGGTCCAGTAACGGTTGTTCCAAAGCCGCGTGCAACTTGATGATCTCGGCAGCCCCTTCGGTGATACCCGCCCATAAGGTTTTCGGTCGCCGTGGTGTCGGGAACGCACCAACACCCGAGACACCCAGCGTGAACGCAGGTTCGCGCGCTGCGGCTCGGGTCACAGCGAGACACACCGCACCCAGTTCCCGTTCATGCACATCACCTAGAAAAACAAGCGTGACGTGCAAGTTGTGCGGTTCCACCCATTTGACATCGGCGCCAGTGTTGCCGAGCAATTTCTGCAACGCCACCGCGTTGTTTCGGATCGCGTCGTCAATTTCGATGGCGACAAAAGTACGAATTCGAGCCATGATGTCAGTCCGTTGTCACTGGATTTAAGACTGGGTTAAGCTTGCGCGAGGGCCGCGTCCCAGAAGTCGCGGGTGCCGTGGTGAAGCCGGGCGCCGATCTGCGTAATCACCTTCATGCAGAGGTAGTTCGCAACGTGTGCGGCTTTGTCGGCAGGCACCCCGTGCGTGATCCCGTACAGGAATGCGCCCGCAAACATGTCCCCTGCCCCGGTCAGGTCTTTCGGCTCACAAGCAACGGCCGGGGCATGGGATTCAATACCAGCAAACCGGACATACGCGCCGTTCGGACCGTCCGTCACCACGACATTGGGGACGAGGTCTTTCAACCTGGCGAAGGCAAATGCGGCGGAGTCGGCGTTCGCCACGGCCATTGCTTCGGTCGCGTTGCAGAACAGCAAGTCGGCGTGCTTGAGTGCGTCAAAGAACGGTTCGCCGAAGACGCCGACGATGAACGCTTCCGAACAGGTCACCGCGATTTTCACGTTGTGTTTCTTGGCGACTTCAATGGCCCGCTTGATCGCACCCTGCCCGGTTTCGGGGTTCGCAAAAACGTAGCCCTCGATGAAGAGCCATTCCGAATCCTTGATGCGGGCTTCATCGACGTGCTTGGCCGCGAGGTGGCTGGACACGGCCAAACAAGTCCGCATCGTCCGTTCGGCATCGGGGGTGATGATACAGACACAGGTGCCGGTGGTTTCATCCACGATCGCCGGGTTGCCGATGTCGATGCCGAGTTGCTCGAATTCACGCTGGTAAAACAGGCCGTAACGGTCGTCCCCCACACAGCCGATGAACGCTGCTTTGCCGCCCAGTTGCGAAAACCCGATCAGCGAATTTGCCACCGAACCGCCACTGACGAGACGGGGTTCCTGGCTGTGGAATTTATCGAGCAACACTTTTTGCTCGGGCTTATCGACCAACCGCATCGTGCCCCGCTCGAAATTGAGCGGCGCGTAATCGGTGTCGGAAAGTTCGAGGAAGATGTCCACGATGGCGTTGCCGAGGCCGCAAACTTGGAATGGTTTCATGGGTGGTGGTGTGGTTGTTGTGTTGAGGGAACGCCCACGAACGATCGTTCGTGGGCTTTGGTGCAGTTGCTACATTTCGGCCTGATGGATCCCGAGTTGAATGCGGCGCAATGTTTCTTCACGCCCCAACAAAATCATGGTTTCGTGCAGACCGAAGCCGACGGCCACGCCGGTGACCGCGATTCGCAGCGGGCCGTCGAGGTCTTTCGTCTTGATGGCGTGACTCTCCGCAAATGCCGTGAAGGAGTTTTTGACGGTCGCGGCGTCGAACGGTTCGAGCGTGGCCAGGGTAGTGTGGAACTCTTGCAGGCGGTCCGCGACGCCTGGTTTTTTGAGTTTGTCGGCAACTGCTTTCGGGTCGTAGTCGGGGTTGGGTCGGAGGATCGGTCCGGCGTATTGAATCATGTCCGTGAACAGCTTGATCCGTTCGGCGGCGTAGGTGGCGACTGCTGTGAGTTTCGTCCGGGTGCTGTCGTCAATCGTGTCACCGATCAACCCGGCGCGGCGTAGGAACGGCAAACTGCCTTCGACTTTCTCCGCGACTGATCGCTTCTGCATGTACTCGCCGGCCAGCCAATACAGCTTGTCCGGGTCGAAACTGGCGGGGGATTCGTTGACACGTTCGAGGCTGAAATTGGCGATCATGTCCGGCAATTCGAGGTACTCGGTTTTGTCGTCCAGCGACCACCCGAGTTTGCCGAGGTAGTTCAAAACGGCTTCGGGGAGATACCCCATCACACGGTAGAACTCGACGGTGGCGGGGTTCAACATTTCGTGGTCTTTCACTTGGTCTTCGGTCCAATCCGCCGGCACCGCGTGGACGGCCCGCAGTTTCGCCACGACCTCGGGGGTCATGAACTGCGCCATCTTGCGTTTGCTCAGTTTGTCTTTCGATTTGGGTGCGTTGACGACCGGCACGTGGGCGAACATCGGCACGGGTGCGCCAAAGCTCTGGAAGAACAGCACTTGCCCTGGTGTGTTGGAGAAATGCTCCGCCGCGCGAACGACATGGGTGACCTTCAACGCAATGTCATCGACCACGGTTGCGAAGTTGTATAGCGGTCGGCACACACCATCGGTAGGATCGGGGCCGCGCAAAATGACCGGATCGCCGATGCCATTGGTGTCGAATTCGACAACGCCGGGGATGACTTGATCGCCATCACGGGTCCGTGATCGGATGATGTCGGTGACCGTCACTTTTTGCCCCGTCGGCACTTTGAAGCGGATGGGGCAAGGGTTCTCTCGGTACACTCGTAGGTTGTCCGCCGGACTGTTGTCGCGCAAGGTGCCGCGGAACTGATACGGGCGTTGCCCTTTCGCCGCCGCGTCTTTCTCTTTTTCAATTTGCCCCGCCGACGCACCGGGGTTGGCACTCAGGAACACTTTCAGGTGCTTCTCAATCCGGTCCGCCGTTTGTTCTTCTTTGGTCAGGTAGTCCGGGTACGCATGACCCGCCGCCACCAACTTCATCGCGGCATCGACGTAGGTTTCATTGCGTTGGCTTTGAAAGTACGGGGCGTAGGGGCCGATGCTGGATTTCCCGTCATCGGTTGGGCCTTCATCCCAATTGATGCCGAGCCACTTGAACCCGTCAATGATCGGCTGCAACGCTTCGGGTCGATTCCGTCCCAAGTCGGTGTCATCAATCCGCAGGATGAACTGCCCGTTGTGCCGTCGCGCGAGAAGCCAGTTGAACAGGGCCGTGCGGACGCCCCCGATGTGAAGGTAACCCGTCGGGCTGGGGGCAAAGCGAGCGCGAATCGTCATGAGCCGTGGTCCTTCTACGGGCGAACGGGAACGCTAGGTATTATGCGAAGTCGGAGCCGCAAGAGAATGGATACGGGCAATGCCGATGTAGGTTCGTCAAAAACAGTTCGCGTCACGCACTTCGTTCAAGTCGTGTCAATTGTAATTTCTACATTTTTGCGAAGTGTCTACAAACGATCGACGAGGAGGAATCGGCGGGTTATAATGCCGTGACAGGTGCGACACTGGTTGGATTCTGACTCCGGAAAATCCCACACCCAGAAGGATGAGATGGCAAGCGCGGACCGTTCCACACTCCTACTGTTCGGGGCCGACAATCCGTTCCTGTCAACGGAATTCCTGGTCACGATCGGCTTGCTCATTGCGACCCTGTTGGGCGGTGCAGTCGTCCTATACTTCACGGACAGCTGGCGAAAGAAGCAATTTTCCGCCGGTCACGAATCTCTCGAATCACTGACCCACTATCGTGCTCTGTACGATCGTGGTGAAATCACGGAGACCGAATACCAAGCGATTCGGGCGCGAGTGGCAACACGAGTGAAACAAGACGTGGTCACGAACAAGTTGAATCTGCCGGAAACGACACTCCCGCTCGCCGACGAGCCGCCGACCGCGACGCCACCGGACTTACCGCCAACCC
Organism: Fimbriiglobus sp.; assembly: GCA_043785105.1. Classification (GTDB taxonomy): domain Bacteria; phylum Planctomycetota; class Planctomycetia; order Gemmatales; family Gemmataceae; genus Fimbriiglobus. The sequence continues at coordinate 11,434 of JAYVXO010000125.1, read as the reverse complement.
CGGAACAACGTTCCTGAACACCGCAGTTGGTGTGCCGTGTAGAATCCGCAGGTCAGACGATTCACCCACAACCTTTACGCGGATTATGTGAAGATGGATTCGGATTGGACCGGACCAAAGCTATAGTTTGGAAGTTAACGACTTCACGTGTTGATCGACATTGTCCTTATTTTTTACGTTATCGGGGAACGAATGGCTGAACGTACAACCGGCGACGGCGGGGGACGAAAACCTCCTGGTGCGGCGGGTCGAAATCGAAATGCGTACTGCTCGTTCTGCCGTCGCAGTCACCGCGATGTCGGGCCACTCGTTGAAGGCCCCGGTGACGTTTACATCTGTGGCGAATGTATCGACTTGTGCCAGTCGATCATCGAGCAGGAACGCAAACGTCGTGGTCCGGGTAAAACCGCTGCGGCTAGCAATACGCCGTCGCCACGGTCGATCAAAGAAAAGCTCGATCAGTACGTGATCGGTCAGACGCGGGCCAAGAAAGTGCTTTCGGTCGCGGTCCACAACCACTACAAGCGGTTGTCACTGGGCGATGGGATCCGCGATGGCGTTGAAATCGAGAAGAGCAACATCCTGCTCATCGGGCCGACCGGCAGTGGGAAAACACTGCTAGCGAAAACGCTGGCCAAGATTCTCGACGTGCCGTTCGCAATCGGCGATGCTACGACACTGACGGAAGCGGGCTACGTCGGCGAAGACGTTGAGAACTTGTTGCTGAAGCTGCTGCACGCTGCTGACTTTGATGTCGAGGCTGCCCAACGCGGCATCATTTACATCGACGAAATCGACAAGATTGCGAAGACCTCGCAAAACGTCAGCATCACCCGCGACGTGTCGGGCGAAGGTGTTCAGCAAGCCCTGTTGAAGATGCTCGAAGGCACCGTGTCGAACGTCCCACCACAAGGGGGACGCAAGCACCCGGAGCAACAGTACATCCAAGTAGACACCTCGAACATCTTGTTCATTGTCGGCGGCACGTTCGTGGGGTTGGAAAACATTATCTCGAAACGGGTCGGCAAGAAGACGATCGGCTTCGGGTCAACCAGCACCCACCGTGATCGCGGCATCTCGGAGTTGCTCAGCCAAGTGGTCGCCGAAGACCTGTCCGAATTCGGGCTGATCCCGGAATTCATTGGTCGCCTGCCGATGATCGCGCCACTTGATGCCCTCGACGAAGAGACGTTCATCAAGATTCTGACTGAACCCAAGAACGCGCTGGTTCGCCAGTATCAGAAGCTCTTCGAGATGGAAGGCGCCGAGTTGGAGTTTGAACCCGAGGCCCTCCGCGAAATCGCCAAGCTGGCCAAGTCTCGGGATACTGGTGCCCGAGGCTTGCGTTCCATTGTTGAAGAAATGATGCTAGACGTGATGTACGATTTGCCTGACATGGAGCATAAAGGCCGTCACGTGGTGACAGCCGACGTGGTTCGGGGTAAACGGATTTACACCCCGCCGACGATCCCCGAACCGATCATTGAGAAGACGGATAAGTTGAGTGCATAACGTCTGAATTGTTGACAAACTCCCAAGCCCACCGGACACTGCTCCGGTGGGCTTTTTTTATTGGTCCGGACTTTGGCTCAATCGGCGGTGCAACATGTCGCGTCCAAAAAGCAAGCCGATCGTCGTGCCGCTTCACCAATTGCAACCGGGTCAGGTCGCAGACTTCTTCGCACTGCTCGCCGAAAAAACTCACGGCACGACACGCGACAACAAACCCTACTTCACCTGCCGGTTCAAGGATGTGAAACGGACGGTCGTATCGAAGGTGTGGGCGGACAGCCCGACGTTTGACGAGTGCGAAAAAGACTGGCATGCGGGTAGCTTTTACAAAGTGCGTGCCCTGTTTACGGAGCACGAAAAATATGGCCCACAAATCGACGTGCAGCAACTACGGCCCATCCGGGAGGACGACCGCGCGGACGGGTTCAAGGAAGTGGACTTCTTCGACCGCTCCCGGTTTGATTCGGACGTGATGTTCACGGAGTTGCGTCAACTCGTCGAAGCGGAAGTGAAAGACTTGCCGTTGCGACAACTCATCGTCACTCTTCTGGATGCCCATGCGGAGGTGTTGAAACAACTCCCTGCTTCGGATCGGCGGTTCTTCCCGTTTCCTGGCGGTTGGCTGGAACACGTCCTGAGTGTCACGCGAAGTTGCCTCGTACTCACTGATCGTTACTTGTTGCACTACCCCGAGCTTCAGCCACCATTGAACCGGGATTTGGTGTTGGCTGGTGCGGTGCTTCACGACATCGGGCGTGTGCAGGAGTTGACGCCGGGTGTCATGGGACAACCCGCCGAACATACCGTCAATGGCCGCTTGTTCGGGCACATTGCCTTGGGCCGCGATCTCATCCGCGATGCCGCCAAACTGATCCCCGAGTTGAACCCCGAATTGGTCACGCTTCTCGAACACATTGTGATGACCCATCTTTCGCTACCAGAATGGGGGTCGCCGCGACTGCCGGCAATACCCGAAGTGTTGATCCTGCATCACGTCGATGATCTAGACGCGAAGCTGGAAATGTACATCCGCTGTCTCACCCGCGACACGTCCGACGGGCCGTTTACCGAGTACGACCCAATCCTGAAAAAGCCGTTGTTCAAGGGGCGATCGGTGTAAACGAAATGACCCCGCGAATCATTCGCGGGGTGCTTTTAGTAGATTGCGTTCAGGGGTTAGTGGTTCAGCATGAACTCGTTCGTGTTGAGCAGCGCCCAGAAGACGTCTTGGTAGAACGTCACATCATTGGGGTGCGACGGCATCACGATGCTGGGGGTCGCAGTGGCGGGCTTTGGCATCGGCTTATTAGGTTGTTTCGCGGGCGGCTTAGTAGCCGATAGTGATGGCTCCTTCACCACTTCGGCTTTCTGTATCGCGCCCTTTTGCTGAATCGACTTCAGCTTGATTTTTTCGTCAACGGTTGGCCGCCGATTCAGGGTCATCAGGAACAGTTCGTCGAGTACGCCGTCCACGTTCGTCGTGCCGGTCTTGCTGAATTTCTCCACGATCTTTAGCACTGCGTTGGCACCTTTGGTGCCGACCTCTTCGTTCAACTCTCGACCGTTCATCATCAACAGAGCCTGGACCACGGTGCCGTTGAACGTCATCTCGTTGCCTTCGTCGTCGCCGAACTGTTGGACCAGCTTTTCCATCCAGCGTTCCCTCGATTCCAAGCGTTTCTTCGGGTCCACACTCTTAACCGTGTCCGCCTTTGTGGCAATAGAAATCGATTCAAATAGCACTTCGGGCGAGAGTGCTTTCAGCGGCATCCGGGCAAAGTAAGCGTCGTACTTCGGGTCGGCGTACTCTTTGTTCGCCACGTGGCTGAGTTGATACGCATCACTGTTGCAGATCCACTCCAATAGGAGTTTCGAGTTGTACCCGTACTTGACGAACTCTTCGGCTAGTTTGTTCAGCAGTTCGGGGTGGATCACTTCGTTATGGCTGCCGAAGTCGTCGATCGACGCCTCTTTGTTCAACCCGCGACCGAATAGGTGGCCCCACATCCGATTGACGTAGGCTTTGGCAAAGTTGTCGTGCGTAACGACGTACTCGGCGAGCAGTTCGCGGCGAGTTTTATCGCCGCCATCGCTGAGGCTCTTCTGGCTAGTCTCGCCCTTCTCCGCTTGGGCCACGTCTTTCAAAAAAGTTGGCTTAATGGACTTCAACTGACCGTCCCGGCGTTCATAAAACACGCGCCCTTCAACGTTCACGCTGGCATTTTCTTTCAGTTCGAGTTGCTGAAGCGCCATCATCATGCGGTTATTCGCTTGGGGTCGGGTCGGCGCACCTGTGCGCTGAATTTGCCGGAAGAAAGCATTCACGCCCCAGAAGTCCGACTGGACCCATTCTTTGTTGAACGGGTGGTCGTGGCACTGGGTACACTGCGTCTGGAGGCCGAGGAACAACCGCGTGACCCGCGACGTGATCGGGACGGCGTCGAACGTCCCCAGATCGTTACGCTTATCGGGCGGGTTCATTTCGCCGAGTTGTTGGGCGATGAAGTTGACCGCCCCGTTGTCGTTCGTCTTGCCCGTCGCGGTCAGGATTTGGGTCACGATGTCTTTGTAATTGGTTTCTTTCAACAGTTCCGATTGGAGCCAAACTCGCATCTGTGCCCGGTATCGCTCCTCGACGCTACGGCTGAGCAACCAGACCGTCCAGACGTTCGACCAGTGTTCGGCGTACTCGTCAACGTAGTCAAATTTCAGAACCGTCTTCGCGTCCAACTTGACCGGCGCGCCGGCGGCTTTGGGTTTGTAGTCCGTTGTGTAGAGCAACCGCTTCACGAGCTTCGCTCGCTTGTCGGCTGTCTTATCTTGTTCAAAATCAACGACTTCTTCTACGGTGGCGATACGACCGACCAGGTCAATGAAGGCCCGGCGTAAGAACTCGCTGTCGGTCGATTTCGCGGCCGGCTTCTTGATCTCGGCTTCTTTCCATTTCGCGGCGATCAGTTCATTGATTGAAGCAGTCTGCGGTGACGTGCCCTCAGCGGCTGGGGCGACCGGCACGACTGCGAAAAGAAAAGCAGCCAAGAGTCCAGCGGTCAGGCGGTTCATCCAACACCCCCAAGGAGTCTTATCGCTAAGTGGGTAACATGTGACGGTGAGTGATTTCATGGAGTTTCGATCGCGTTCCAACGTCTCACAACTGCTACTATTGTAAACCATAGTCAAGCATCGTGGTATCGTATGACAGCTTGGTTTGTTGGCGAATGACGCTGGCGGGTTGACCATTTGATGCGTGATTCGGCGTGGAAGTTCCCGAACTCATCCTGTTCAGAAGGTAGGTCATGAATCTGGATTTGCGAATTGTTGCGGAGAACATCCGCAAAACGGACACGGAAGAACTCCTGGACCGCGTCACGGTTTACCGTGCGGGAATGGAGCCAGCCGCAGTCGATTTGATCTATGCGGAGCTATCGAATCGCGGGGTCCATGAAGACCAAATTGCGGAACATCACCACCAACGGCAAACCGACGTGCTGTTCCAGGCCGATGGCACCGCGATTGTGTGCAGTTTTTGTGATCGGCCCGCCATCGTGCAAGTAAAGGGATGGCACAAGCTCTGGGGCAAGGTGCCGCTGTTCCCACGATTGTTAGCCTACTGCGATCAACACGCACCAGCAGAATAACGAAAAAACCGCCCGCAACGGGCGGTTTTTCACGGCGTCACAGGCCGCTTACTTCACAACGGATTTGACATCGGCTTCGGTCAGTTGCGTGGACGGCTTACCAACCTTCACGCTGATCCAGTTGATGATACTTGGCGTGAACGGGAACGTCCCTTTCTTCACCAGTTCGGTCATCCGCTTGTCACGGTTGGCCCGTTCTTTTCGCTTCAGGTGGCCGTTTTCCCGTCGGGTGACTTTCCCGTTCGCCCGCGCCCGGTCCATCCTCGTCGCCGTTGACATCCGCTCTGCCATGACTCATCCATCCCGCTGTGAAATAATGACCCTAGACCCATCAATATAGTTCGTTCCACCGAATTGGGAAGAGGGTCATCGAAGCGGTTGGCCGCATTTTTCCAATGATTTTAGAAGTTACGCAGTTGCAGCATTGGTAAAGGTTTTGTTAGCCCGACGCGCCAGCGCGGGGTTACGCCGAACCCCTCGCTGGCGCGTCGGGCTAACAGGCAACTGCGTAACTCCTAACAGTATCAACGGTATTGCAACGCCAACGACTCCGCCGTTGCCCGTTGCGACGGCACCGCAGATGTTGCCCCCGACCGTGACCCGGATTTTGCCACCAACTCAACTCGTGCCGCCGCCGACACCGGAGCAACTGAACGCGGTCCCAGCGCAGTTGGTCGAGATGTTCAAGACGGGAAATTTCGATCCCAACGTGGTTCCCGCATCTGGCGTGACCGAAGTGACGACCCCAAAAACGAAAGCCCCGATCGGGACGTGGTACCGCGAGGTCGGTCAATCGGGGGTGATGATGGTCATGAAAATTACGCCCGAAACAATCACGATGACATCCGTGAACCGTCTCGATTTGGAAACGGGTCCGACAACACTCACGTTCAGCATGGTCGGGGAATATAGCGTCACGAAGGACGGCACAACGATTTACGGCTACATCCTGGGCACGGACGCCGGTATCGAAGGCAATCGGGGCAAACTTTCCGACGTGACTGTTACCGGCAGCACGTTGACGGAACTCCGCAAAACGGAAGACCAGCCGTTTTCCTTCAACTTCACGATCGTTGACGGCGAGTTGTTCGTGCGGAAACTCCGTGGGGTCGGCAAATCGGAATCGAACGATGCCGATCCGACGATGGGCAAATACCAACTCGCCGGGCCGAACGGCCCGCCGAAGCTCACCCCGACCAAGATCAAGCCGCCGGTCGAAAGCCCGAAAGAGGCAGCACCACCGACTCAAAGTAGCTTGAATACCGGCCTGGAACTGGTCAGCACCCTACTCGGCGGGAATGCCCAAAAGGGTGCGGTGGTTGGCAGTGCGATCGGGTCCGGCGTTGTTTCGCTGGTCGGGGAAGCGACGGGTGAACCGAAGAAGGGCGCGGCGATCGGTGCCATGCTGGGGGCAAGTCTCGGGGCAAAATTAGCCGTGCCCCCCCAACCCGTCACGGTGAAAGAATCACCGAAACCAACACCCAACTTGAGTGCCCGCTTACAAGGGGTCACCCACTGGCTCGGCTTTCCGCCCACTGTCAAGGGCATGACACAACCCAGCGACCAAGACTGATTAGCACGCCAACCGCAGCAACCATTCGCGCAGGATCGCCGCCCGAGTTTGGGCGGCGATCTCCGCTTCCTCAAACGTCACACGCTGAAACCGCACCGTCGTGCCCGGTCGCAATTGGGCCAACAAATCGAGGTCCGCCCGGATCACATGGGCGACCTTCGGATAGCCGCCGATGGTTTGCCCATCGACACCCAACACAATTGGTAAGCCATCGTTCGCCACCTGCACCGCACCGGGTGCTACGGCTTCCGACACCATCTCCGCGTTGCGTTTCAGGAGCGGTTCACCCAACAGCCGCAAGCCCATCCGGTTGCACGCACCCACTTTGAATGTGGAGTTAAAAAAATCATCGTCCGGGAACCAATCCCGTTGTGGCCCGTCAACCACCCGCAAAACAGCCGACGGCGAGGACACCGTTTCGCCACCCAAACGACGACCAACTGTTTGGCTTTCCGTGCAAGCTAACACGTCACCCTGTCGAATTGGTTCCAGCGCCGAACAGCTACCAAGAATGGACGGCGATTGAAAGCCACCCCCGACACAAAGGTAAGCTCGCGCACCCCGTGGCGTGCCACTAATCTTCAACTCGTCCCCCGCCCGCAACGTAAACGTCAACCCGACCGGCACGTCACCCCGCCCCGAAACGGTGAGCGCGAATTCTGCCCCAAACACCACACACGCCACGTCGTGTTCGGCACGAAGTGTCGGCCCCACCATTGTGATTTCCAGTGCCACCGAATTGGGCACATTCCCCAGCAACGCATTCCCCAACGCCAACGCCCCCCGATCCGCTGCACCCCCCACCGGCACCCCGAGTGACCGCGCCGACGGCCGCCCCGCATCGACCAACAGTGAGTACAAACCCGGATCAAGAACAGTCATGGTGGAATGTTGTGCGGTGTGAATGTTGTGTAAAATTGCAAATGGGTGCAGTCAAAGCCCACCAATGATCATTGGTGGGCTTTTGGCTTCCTCACTCCATTATCTCACTCGCCAAACTAAATCGTCCTCCAAACCAACTTTCCCCAAAAACGGTCGAATCTCCGCCATAAACCGCTTCGCATCCACTGGGTAGCCTGCGGTGGACTTCAGCGCGGGCAGGTGTCGCTGCCAATACGTGTTGAATTGCAACATACACACTTCCCGCAGATACTTACACAACATGGATGCCAATGCCACACTGATGCTACCGGAATCGGCGCGGGGTCGAAAGATGATACTCACATCCCGCCTGAGGTTCTCGATGCGATAACGACTTTCGGTTGCGGACTCGTGCTCGGTGACGACCCAGCCTTCGGCGAAGGCACCTTGCAACAACGGGCCGTAGAAGTTACGGCCCCCTTGCTTGTCACAATACACGTGGATTTTGTCGCCCCCCGATAGCACATGCTCAAGCGTGGCCAACAGGTTCGACAAGCCAATACTCAGGACCGTGGCTTTCGAGTCTGACCCGTTCACGATGCGGTTGAACACCGGCGTGGTGACGAGATTTACGCCGACGATTTGGGTCTCGATAGTCATTGCCAAGAGTGTTGGCCGCAGGTCGGCGGGCGGGTTGGGAAAGAGGGGCAGTGACAACGTGCTGTCATACCACGCTTCCGCGTGTAAATCGTTGACGACGTGTTCGAGTGCGATTTGATTCAGCCAATCCCCGAGTGTCGTGGCACGCAAACCCAACAGCGCTTGCAGCCCGTGTTCGAGCTTCTCCAAGCCATTTTTGCCCGAATGCACTAGCTTCGAGTCATCGACCAGGGTGCGTGTTTTATCGCGGTCGGCGTGGCGTCGGACGTGCGGCTTTAACATGTCCCACCCGGCCACGTCGGTCGCCGGCAACTTGACCGCGACCGCCGCTTGCAACAGGGGTCCGAGGTTCGGCCCGTACCCGGCTTCGTCAATTCCCACGACCCACGGCATCGGCTTCCCTTTCTGGCGTTCACCCAACCCGCTATCGTATCCGAACCACGCCCCACAGCCCACCCGGAGGACGCCACCGTGGCGATGATGACCGACAACCTATTCCTGAAGATCATCAGTAAGCAAATCCCGGCGAGGATTGCTTACGAAGACGACCTGTGTCTGGCGTTTCACGACATCAACGCGAAGGCACCGATCCATGTGTTGATTATCCCGAAGAAGGTGATTCGCACCCACGCCGACGTGACCGAAGCTGACATCCCGTTGCTCGGCCATCTCCACATTGTCGCGGCGAAGTTGGCGGTCGAACTCGGCTTGGGAGACGGCTACCGCCTAGTAATCAATTGCGGCGAACACGCCGGCCAAACTGTACCGCACCTGCACCTACACTTGATGGGTGGCCGCGATTTCTCATGGCCACCAGGGTGAATATTGTTACCTGAAATGGACAACACGGAACTGATTTCGATCTTGCGCACACGCCTTGCGGACGTGGAAACTCGCATCGTGGCGGCGTGCCAACGGGCTAGGCGACTGCGTCAAGATGTCACGTTGATTGCGGTCACCAAGACCGTCAGCCCGCAAGTGGCCGCGCTGTTGCCCGAACTGGGGATTCACGATTTGGGCGAGAGCCGACCGCAAGAATTGTGGAAGAAAGCGGACGCGATTGCCGGCATTCGCTGGCACCTGATCGGCCACTTGCAACGCAACAAACTGGACAAAACGATTCCTCTCGTGTCGCTGGTCCATTCCGTGGACAGCGTGCGCGTGTTGGAAGCACTGGGTGCGTTTGGGACGAAACGGGGAACGCCAGTGCGGGTACTTCTCGAAGTGAATTGTAGCCGTGAGGACGCGAAGGGCGGCTTCAACCCGGACGAAGTTCCCGCCCTCGGTGACAAGGCGTTGTCACTGCCGGGGGTCCAACTCGACGGCTTGATGACAATGGCGGCACACCACGATGACCCGCAACTGTGTCGCCCCACGTTCATCGAACTCCGCACCTTACGCGATCAACTCCGCAGTGTCACCGGGTTGTCATTGCCGCACTTGTCGATGGGGATGAGCAACGATTTTGAAGTGGCCGTCGAACACGGCGCGACGTTCGTGCGGCTTGGCAGCACGCTGTTTGAAGGGCTGACATGAATCAAGCATGCTCACGCAGAGTCGCTAGAGAAATCAAAACAGTTTAAGCAGCAGTTGAAGAACTCACGACGCGGATCGCGGTGAAGTTGGTGTAGCGACGCAACTTGCCACTACGACTGAGCCATTCGCACAGTGCCACGCCGCCCGCATACGGCACCAAACCTGCGGCGATTGCAGTCGAAATCTCGACCCACGATGCGGACACTTCGCCCCACAGCAACCACACTGTCAGGGGTATGACACTCACCAAAACCGGACGTACCCAGACCAACAGATAATCGCGTGCGGTCACGTTGAGGGTTCGCATCGTGTAGGCCAACACGAACAGGCAGAACAACATGTTCGGCACCGCGACCGCGATGGCAACGCCTTCGACACCGAACGGAAGGATCAACGCTGCGGTCATGGCGATGTTCAACGTCGCTTCGACCAACGCGACTCGGGCGAACAGCTTCAACTTTCCCAACCCGTACAGGATGCGCGATGCCACCGATTGTGCCACACCTAGCGATAGCGTCAGTGCGAGAATTGCTACCGTCGGGAAGCTGCCGTCCACAAAATCCTGGCCGACCCACTTCGCCAAAAACGGCTTGCCGAAGCACCACAGTCCGATGTTCACCGGCAACACGAGGTACAACATCCACCGCGTGCCTTGCAGGAACAGTTTGGCAATCCCAACGTGGTCGCCGCGTGCTTCCATCGCACTGACACCGGGCGTCAACGTGGCCGTGATGGTGCGCAACAGGGTTTTGGCATACTCAACGAGGCGCGCGGCCGTGGCGAAGTAGGTGACTTGCCCGGCGGGTAGAAATAGGCCGACCAGAATGGCGCCCGTCTGCACCGTGATGCGGCCCGCGAGCATCGCCAGAAACGCATCCGTGCTGTACCCGCGCACCTCTTTCAGCGTGGCGCGGTCCACATGAACCCAGGCGAATTTCAAGCCGGGTAGGTAGCGAAAACACAACCCCGCGAACGTCATGTTCTCCGCGAACGTGACGACGGTGTAGACGATTCCCAGTGGCATCAGTCCGGTTTGCGTATTAACAGCGACGACAATCCCCGCCGTGCGAATCAGCAGGAAAATTACCCGCACGACGCTCTTTTCGGGGTAACGTTCGAGGCCATCTAGAATGGACGGGAAGACACTCAGCGGCAAACTCATCGCCAGATTCGCCAGCATCAGCAACATGAATGGCAACACATCCCCTGTTCCACCCGCTTTGGCATCCAGGCGATCGGACATGGCGAACAAGACCGGCAGACCCAACACCATCGCCGTACACCCGGCCAGGATGAACACGGCCAAGCACGACGAGGCCAGCCGGTTCAACCCGACGCGGTCCGCCGTGACGTGGTGTTTGGCCACGTAGCGCACCAAGCACGCGGCCACGCCCATGTCCAGTAATGTGAAGTACGCCAACACCGATTCCACGACGCACCAAACGTCGTACCGGGCCTTGCCGAGTGATTCAATCAGGTAGGGTGTGAGGAAAAAGCTGACCGCCAACGTGGCCGCGAACGCGAACCAATTCGTGGCCGCGCCGAGAAGAAATGACCGCCGGGGTGGAACGTCCATGTTCACCAAAAAGTTGCCTGGGGGTAGATGCAAAACCGACTTCACCACAGAGGGCACGGAGAGCCACAGAGAAATCCA
>JAYVXO010000124.1:0-16945 GCA_043785105.1 Fimbriiglobus sp. | reverse complement strand
TTTCTGGGGATGGTCTTGCTAGCCGCAACAATGATCTGGCTCAAATGAGATTTTCAGGCCGCCGTCGTTGACCCGCCTTCAATCAACACGGCCTAGCGAAATTTCCACCAGTATTACCAGTCATTTCGCACTGTCAAGCAAATTATTCAAATTCACATCTGCGAAACCCCCGCCCCGATTCTGGCAAAGCATTTAGGTTCTGCGGCTTCGGGGGCCGATAACGATAGTGGCGCTTTGTGCTGTGTTGCGGAGGGTGTGGGATGCATGGGCGGTTTGTGGTACTGGCTGTGGCGCTGGGGTGGGTGGGGGTCGGGTTGCCGACCGTCGCTCAGGCTCAGTCGGCGGCTCGCCTGAACCCGGCTTCGCTCCTGCTGCCGCCCGTGGCTTCGACGGGTTCTTACGATTTGCCGGAACCCGTTTCGCACACACCAGACTTGCCACCGCGAGCGGCCAAGTTGCGGTGGCAATCGGACATTAAGCCCGTCTCCAACGAGACGGTGGATGATGTGCGCCGTGGGGAACGAGCAAACGAACGGCCATCGCTGCGCGGTGATGAACTGTTCGATTACCTCAGCGATGTGCGGCGCGGGAAACAACTCCCATCGTCACGCAGCGGGGCGGACAGTCGGCGGGAACAGAATTACGACAAACCGGGGGATGACCGATCCTGGAGCGATCGCATTCGGAAGTTGTTCGATACGGATAAAAACGGGCTGTTCAGTAGCGACCACGAATTCGACAACTTCGTGTCGCCGATCTCGAACCCGTTCTTGTTTGAAGACCCACGATCGCTGACAGAAATTCGACCGAACTTCATCTACCAAAAAATCCCCAGCCCACAGCCCAATTTCCAGGGTGGCAACATCTGGGCGGCGGCGTTGCAGGGGCGGATTGCGATCACGAATCGGTTCTCGATCACGTTGAACAAGATCGGCGTGACCGGGGTGAACTCGTCGAGTTCCTCCCCATTGGGGGATCATGTCGGTCTCACGGAACTCTGGTTCGGCCCGAAGGTCACGGTGATCCGCGACGAGGAATACGGCACGATCCTGGCCGTCGGGTCGCAGTTTCACGTACCGCTCGGTTCCGGTAGCGTGTATCAAAATACGGGCAAACTTTCAGTCGTGCCCTACGCCACTTTTGGCCAGACATTTTTGAAGACACGACTGGGTAGTTTCAACACGCTGCTGGCGGCGGGTTACTCGTTCTCGATTAACAACGCCCGCAGCGACTACTTTTACAGTAGCGCGCACGTCTCCTACGATGTCGGCAACTACCATCGGTTCTACCCGGTTGCGGAACTGAATTGGTTCCAGGTGACCACGAACGGCACGTCCAACATCATCAAAGGCGAAGGCCGCGACCTGGTGAACTTTGGTGGCGAAGGCAAAGGCAGTTCGCTGCTAACCGGGGCACTCGGCGCCCGATACAAAGTGACGAAGAACATCGAGGTCGGCGCCGCGTATGAAATCCCCCTCGTCGGCAACCGCGACTTCTTCTCGCAACGCTTTACGGTCGATCTGATCTGGCGATATTAACCGACATCTTGTAGGTCGTGGTCGAGGCTTTGCGAGGCCCGACACTCGACGCCCACCGTATGAACGGTTGATGTTTTCCCCTTCGCACGTTCGTGTCGGGCCTCGCAAAGCCTCGACCACGACCTACAAAACACGTTGCATCCCATTAAGTGACATCACAGTGTCACTTCGCGGCCTTCCTTGGCGGACTTGGCGAGGGCGTCCATCACGCGGTTCGTTTTCACGGCTTCGTCGGGGTTGGGGTAGCAGTCGCGTTTTTCGTGGACGGCTTGGGCGAAGTCGTCGAGCATGTGGACCATTTGGTTTTCTCCCGGCGTTTCGATCACTTCAACTTTGTTCCCGAAGTCGCCGTCTTGGCGGATCACCTCGAACGCGGCACGGTCGTCGGGAATCCACATGTTCGGCACCCGAACGCAGGCTTCGGTACCGACGATTTCGAGGTGGGTGCGGAGCGGGTGGGTGAAGCCACAATCGAACGTCGCCGTGCGGCCGTCGGCGAACGTCCAGACGCCGCTCATCGCCACGTCCACGTTGTTCACGTAGGTGGCCTTGGCGAAGACGCTGACCGGCTCGTCGTGCATCCACCAGCGGATGCCGTAGGTCGTGTAACAGCCGACATCGAGTAGCCCTCCGCCGCCGGCTTGGGGCTGCATCCGGATGTTGCTCGTCGGCAGCCCGGCGAGGTCAAAGGTGAATGCGGCGATCACTTTTTTGACTTCACCGATCGCGCCGGAATCGAGAAACTTACGGAGTTTGTGCGTTCGCGGGTGGTGCGGCCACATGAACCCGTCCATCAACCGCACGCCTTTACTACGACAATACGCGACGAGTTTTTCGGATTCAGCCGCAGTCACCGTGAGTGGTTTTTCGCACAGGATGTGCTTGCCGTGGTCCGCCGCTTTTCGCGTCCACTCGTCGTGCATGTGGTTCGGCAATGGGATGTAAACTGCATCAATGGCAGGGTCTTTGAGCAACTCTTCGTAGTTGCCGTAGGCACGTGGGATGTTGTTTTTCGTGGCCGACGCCTGGGCTTTTTCCAAGGTGCGGCTGGCAATGGCTTCGACGGTCGCCGTCTTGGAAGCGTGAAACGCGGGCATGAGGCGGTCGTTAATCCCGGCGACGCCGAGGATGCCCCAGCGGAGTGATTGCGTCATAGAAATTGGGTTCCGAATTCGTGGGTGTGTTTAATGCGATTATCCTACGTGCCCAGGCGTTCAAAGCCCACGAACGATCGTTCGTGGGCTTTGCGAGTTATGCAATACCACGCCATTTCCACCCGGTCTTCACTTGGGCAGGGTACAGGTGTACCATACCGGCATGTTGCGTGAATTGGCGGTGCAGAATCTTGCGTTGATTGAAGATGTACGAGTCGAACTGGCTCCGGGGTTTTGCGCCTGGACTGGCGAAACGGGGGCGGGGAAATCGCTGCTGCTGGGGGCAATTGGCTTGTTGTTGGGCGACCGTGGCAGCGCGGACATCATTCGAGCGGGCCAGGATGAATTGCGGGTGACGGGGCGATTCGAGTTGTCGCGGCCCGAACAACGCGATGCTGCCGAAGAGATGTTGCAAACGAAGATCGAAGAGAACGAATTGATTCTGACCCGCCGCCTGTCCCGCAACGGTCGTAGCTCCGCACTTGTCAACGAACACCCGGTTTCGGTCGCTACCCTTCGGCGGCTGGGCGAGATGTTGGTCGATGTCCACGGCCAACGGGAAAGCTATTCACTTCTTCAACCCGCCTATCAACTCGAACTGTTGGACGCCTTCGGGAAGCTCACCGATTTTCGCAATGGCTACATGCGTGCCGCCGAGACGGTCCGCAACCTCCGCCGCCGGCATAAGGAGTTGTCGGAAGCGCGACTGAACCGGCAACGCGAACTGTCGTTGGTCCGATTCGAGCGGGATGAACTCGATACTGCTGCTCTGAAAGCGGGCGAGTTTGAAATGATTCAAAAGGAGCGTGAGACGTTGATCCACGCCCAATCTCTGGCTGCATTCACTGGGTCCGTGGCCACTCGGTTGTACGACGAGGAAGGCTCCGTGGCAGTCATCCTCGGGCGGCTCATCAAGGAAGCTGCGAAGTGGACGAGTCTCGACAAGAAACTGGCAGATGTGGCGAAACGGTTGGAAACGCTTAAGCCCGAAGTCGAAGATTTGGCCGATACTTGCCGTGATCTGTCCGAGTCGTTCGAGGCCAACCCGGAGCGACTGGATGCGATCGAACGCCGTCTCCAATCGCTGAAGAAACTCGAAAACAAGTACGGTAAGTCAATCCCCGATCTCATCGCTTACCGTGGCACGTTGGACGCCAAGGAGCGAGAGTTGCAACAGCAGGAAGATGACCTCGCGGGGATCGAAGGGGCGTTAAAGAAGTCGTTCACGGAACTGAAAGACGCTGCGGCGGTGTTGAGCAAAGCGCGTGCAAAAGTGGCGAAGAAACTGGCCGCCGAGACGCAGAAACACCTCGTCGATTTGCACATGGAGAAGGCGAAATTGGACGCGGTCCTTGAGCAAATCCCGCTGACCGATGACCCGACAGCCGATGTTCCCGCGTTCGGCACCGATCACCTGGAACTGATGTTGATGGCCAACCCCGGTGAACCGTCCCGACCGCTACGCAAAGTCGCGTCTGGCGGCGAACTGTCCCGGACGATGTTGGCGTTGAAGACCGTGCTGGCGGCCCACGACCCGGTGCGGACGCTGGTGGTGTTCGACGAAATTGACGCCAACGTCGGCGGGCGGATCGGCGATGTGTTGGGGCAAAAGTTAGCCATGTTGGGGCAATCGCATCAGGTGTTGTGCGTGACCCACTTACCGCAAGTCGCGTGCTTCGCCACCCACCACTGGACGATCCGCAAACAAACCGCCGGCAAACGGACCGCGACCACAATTACGCACCTCATCAAGCAAGCGGACCGCGTCGAAGAATTGGCCATCATGCTACGCGGCGAAGCCCGATCCGAAACGACCCGCAAAGAAGCCACCGAGATGCTCAAAACCGCGATGCCGAAGTAAACCGCCCCTGACATTTTCGGGAGAAAGCGGCAGGGGCACACACAGGTTACACGGTCACCAATCGCCGACGAACCACGCGAAGCCCGCTCGACAGAAGCATCATGAAAGCACCGCTACCGAGAAGAATCAGGCCGGGCGGCGCTGGCACCGGCTGCAGGAAGCCCCGGATTTCACCGCTACGGATTTCGCTTGTGTGGATGTTCAGGTAGGCTTTACCTTGCGTCATGCCCGCAAAAAGTGCCGTTTCCGCAGTCGGTACCGTGTTACCGTTGGCGGCGAAGAAACTTGGGTTGTAGAACGCGGTCAATGATGTGTTAAACGTGTGGTCATAGGTTCCGCTGGTCACGCCAAGCGGGAAGCCTGTAAACGACGGCAGTTCGGTGGCGACTCCAACTGCCCCAACTCCGGCCACGGCTGTCGCACTGTGGATGTGCGATGCGGTCGTGTTTCCAAGCAATCCACTGAAGGTCACCTGCACACGCATGGTGTGAGCAGTCGTGTCGAAATCGACAATTGTGAAACCAGTCCCAGGTGAGGCGTTGGGCGTTGCTTCGGCCGCACCCGACAGGTTCGCGGTGAACCTCATGAAATCCGCACGAACAGCCGACGGCGCGCACAGCATGGCGCACACGACAGCAACGAGGCTAAACAGACGGGGCATCATCACAGGCTCCAAAAATGAGGGACAGGAAACATCGCTACAAGCGGCAGGGGCGGTACAGACGATACATTATTTATTGCCGGTGTAAAGGATTCTCGGCGAAGGTCGGCAAAAATCTGCAAAAGTTGTTCAGACAGGTTCAGTATTCAAGCCAATGGTTTGGGTCAGAACTCGTAATGCACGCGCACCGCGCCGAGGGCGGCGGGGCCACGGTCTTGGTTGTAGGCGGGGTTGTTGACGCCCTGGAACCCAAGCCCGAGAGTCGCGGCGGGGGCGAGCTTCAAGTTGTAGAACAGTTCAACGATTTGCTCCGGCGCGTAATTCAACCGCCCGTCGCCGATGATGAAGCCGATGCCACCGGCTGCCAGGTAATCCCGGTGCGGGCCGGACAGCCCGTTGATTACGACTGCCACACCGACCGTGTCGTTCGGACGTTGCCAACGGGTTCCTTTGATGAGCACGCCGCCACTGACGGTGCGGTCGATTTCGGTGAACGCCCAGGATTCCGTTTTGCCGTCGTTCCACCCCGCCCGCGCGAAAACGCCGACATCGGTGGTGATCTCTTGTTCCCAGTTCAACCCGAAGCCGTACTTGATGCTGTAATCGCGGACGGTAGTGATGTCCGGGTGCGTCGGCATCGCGGCGATTGCGGCCCGGTAGTCGCCCATTCGGGCGTTGTTTAAGTACGCCAAGAACCGAAGCTTCCCGGCTTTTTCGCCAATGGTATAGCGTTCCTCCAGTTCCCACACGTGCCCGTTCGCCCGCAAGATGTGCGGGTCGATCATCGCGCCGTTGGCCTCGAACGGTTCCGCGAACAGGCCGTACCGAAAAGCCCAAGTCTTGCGGTTCAACTCGATCGAGCCGCCGTAGGTGTAGCCGCGCACGTTGGCGGGGTAGTCCCACGCGCCGTTGAACATCAGCGACCAGTTCATGAATTGCGTTCGCGGGTCGTGACTGTACAGGTTCTCGTCAAAGGAATCCGTGGCGGCCATCTTCCCGACGCGAATCGTAATGCGATCAACGTCTCGTTTCCCGGCGATGAGGTTCGCACCATCCTCGATCGTCTCTTGCTCGCCACCCAGCCCGATCGTTTGCTTCCACAACAAGCGGGCGAAGTATGGCGTCGGCGATGGCGCACCCACACGAGTCGCTTCCCCGTTGGGAAACCCCGCTAGCCCGGACGTACCACTGACCCCGACCCCGCCTGCGGCTTCGGGGTTGAAAATAATCTCCGTGCCTTCCCACGGTCGGGCGGCCAGAAACAGCGTGGTGGTCTCGGTGGTGCGGTAGTTGACACGGGATTGCAAACTGAGTGGGCCGGCATACGGCGATCGGAACAGGCCGTTGCCTTGGGACACGATCGTGGCCTGTCCATGAACGCTATACCACGACGGCTTTTCGTCGGGCTTACTTTCGGCATCGGGCTTTTTCGCGGCGGCCGTTTCCACCTGCTCTTCCGTGGGCTGCACGACCGGCGGGGACGTTTTACTAGTCTCGCTGGGAGCTTGTGCGTGGGCTTGTGCGAGCGCCAGGAAATAGAGTGCGGCGAGCGAGACAATTAGTCGCAAGGAGCGAATCGGCATTTCGCACTCAGGTTTAGGAACGGGAAGATTTGGGCGATCAATACGCTCGGCATTCCCTGTCGTCAAGCCGACCGTGTGTATCATTCTTATTCAGACCGTATCGACTGGACTTGCGTTCAACTCTCGCGTTCGGGTATGGGCGACCCAACACACGTGATGCGATTGCGACGGCGCCGCAGCTTGGGGGAAGTTGTGCGAATAGGCTGGTTCGTTTTTTTGACGGTGCTGTTGGCGTCCTGTTCGCGTAGCCATTATCGGCAATCGGCGGATCGTGAGGCGTACCCCATCATCGCGCAGCGCGTGGTTTCGCCCGCCTACACCATTGGCCGCACGCAAGTTGAACCGGCCCCACTTTCCCGCCTCGCCGATCCGTTCAATCCCGACGCCCCGCCAAAACCACCCGACGACCCTGCGGCGGCAGGGTTCATGGCCCACCCTGGGAAGTTTCAGGGCGCGAAGGATTGGGAGAAGGACGGCTTCACGGATCGAGTCGAACCAGCCGGTTGGGAACAGGCACTGGGACTTGACGAGGCGGGCACGCTGAAGTTGACCCAGGACAAAGCCGTCGAAATCGCGTTGATGAATAGCCGCGATTACCAGTCCAGCTTGGAAAACGTCTACCTCACGGCGCTGTCGCTGACCCTGAACCGCTTCGAGTTTGATTCGCGGTGGTTTGGTCGCAACAACACGACCTTCACCCGCACGGGTACCGGCGGTCCGCCGACCCAATCAGATACCCTTGACACGACGAGCACTGTGGGGTTCAACCGCAACTTGGCAGCCGGGGGGCAGTTGCTGGTCGATTTTGCGAACAGCTATGTGTGGGAATTCTCGGGGGGCACGTCGCGGGTGTCGGGGAACTTTGCCGTCTCACTGGTTCAGCCGTTGTTGCGCAACTTCGGGCGAAAGGTGCGACTCGAAAGCCTGACACAAGCAGAGCGGGACACCTTGTACGCGGTGAGGGATTTTGCCCGGTTTCGCAAGCTGTTCTGGGCGAACACGGCGGTTCAGGGTGGCGGATACCTCAGCTTATTGTTGATCCAGCAGAGTGTTCGCAACGCCCGCGCGAACCTGAAGAGCCAGGAAGAAAACTACAAACTCAGTCTCGAATTGTTGAAAGGCAACAAGAAAAGCCCCGTGGAAGTGGACACGATTTTCCAGGGACTCCTGTCCGCCCGGCAGTCGGTCATCAACGCGGAAATCGGTTTGCAAGAAGCCCTCGACAACTACAAGCTGCAACTCGGGTTGCCACCACGTGTGAAGATTGAACTGGATGATACGTTCCTGGAGCAGTTCATCCTGATTGCCCCAGAAATCGAAAAGGTCCAAGACGCCGTCGTCGTGTTTGGCCGCGAACGCAACGCCGAGTTGGGAGTACCACCCGCCCTGGAAAGCTTGCAGAAAAACTACACCCAGTTGCTCGAACTGTCTGGCAAAGTCGAACCGGCATTGGCGATGGCGGAAGCGGACTTGAAGAAGTGGAAAGCCGATCTCGATCGTCCCGCGAAAACGACGGATGATGCCGAACAGAAGGACCGCACCCGCGCTGCCTTCGTTCAACAAACCGAAGCAATGGAACCGCAACGCAAGCTGCTAGCCGACCTGAAAGCCCGCCTGACACAACAGAAAGCCAGCCTCACCGAAGCGACTCGGGAAGCCGCTTGGAAGACGCTCACGGCGGAAACGACAAAACTGACCGGCATCGTCGATACCGCGATTGCAGCCCAAACCCAGGCGCGGATTTATTTGATCCACCTGCCCGACGTTGAAGTCGAAGAAGTGGCCGCCGTTGCAGAAGCGAAAGAGAACCGGCTCGATTTGCAGAATCGCTTGGCCCAAGTTACGGACACTTGGCGCAAAGTCACCATCGCAGCGAACCAGTTGAAAGCCGACTTTAACCTCATTGCCAACGCCAACATGATTAGCGACCCGAACACTAAGAACCCGCTTGCGTTCTCAAATGACGCCAGTCGGTTCAGCGTGGGGATTCAATTCGATAGCCCGTTAAACCGCCTCGCGGAGCGCAACCAGTACCGAGCGAGCCTGATTACGTACCAACGCTCCCGGCGGAATTACATGCAGTTATCGGACCAGATTGAGCAACAAATCCGCTCCGACATTCGGTCGTTGCGACTCCAGCGAATCAGCTTTGAAATTGCGCGTCAATCGTTGATCGCGGCGGCGCGGCAGCTCGAAAACGAACAGTTACTTCTGACCGCACCGAACCAAGCTCCGGCGGGAAATGCGGGGGACGCGACGCTGCGAAAACTTCGCGCGCTCGACCAACTCCTCTCCGCCCGCGACCAACTGGCCGGAAGTTTTATCAGATATGAGCAACAACGCATCCGACTTCTGTTAGACTTAGAGTCGTTGCAACTTGACGACCGAGGGTTCCCTAGCAATGCCAGCCCCCAAACTGCTGACCGCCCCAACGCGGCCGATACTCGAACCGACCCCCAAGCAGGCGTCGGTGCCAACCCTCCCGGAAGTGGCACTAACCGTAGTGTCACCCCACTTACTCCCCCGGCCAAGCCGTAGCCAGCCCCGCCGGCACTGGTTGAAACGCACCCTCAAAATTGCCGCAATTATCGCTGCGGCCGTCGGCGTGGTGTGGATCGGGCAACGCTGGATCGGCGGGGATCCCACCGGGAAAAACCCCCTCACCGCGACCGTCGTCCGGGGCGAACTCAAGATCACCGTCACGGACCGTGGCGAACTGGAGAGTATCAACCCGGTCCAAGTGAACTGTGAGTTGGAAGGCGGCGGAAAGCTGGTCACGATCGTCGCCGAAGGCACCCGAGTTGAGAAAGATAGTGAAGTCGCCAAACTCGATACGGATGCTCTCACGAAACTGATCTCCGACCAGGAAATTCGCTGTGAAACGGCCGTGAGCAAAGTGAATAACAGCACAAGCGAGCTATCACTAGCCAAGAACAAAGAAAAAAGTGAAATCTCCAAGGCCGAACTCGCCCTGAAATTGGCAGAGATCGCATTTGAATCGTTCATTGACCCGAAGGGTAACTTCACTCGTGACCACGACAAGATGAAAGGGGCACTCGAACTCGCACAAATCGGGCTAAAAGAAGCTGAAGATGAATTGGAGTTCACACGCGGTATGGTCAAAAAAGGGTTCGCTCAACTCGATCAGGTTCGCACGAAAGAACTCACCGTCCAGCAACGCAAACTGACTGTATCGAGTTCGGAAGCCGATCTCTTCGTCATGCGGAAATTCACCCGCAAAAAAGATGAGACCGAACTGAAGTCCAAAGCGGAAGAAGCCGTGATTGAACTCGAACGCACCAAAGAGACCCAGGCTACAGCGGTTCGGAAAGTCGAAGACGACCTGAAAACGGCGAAGCGTACTGATGAGATCGAAAAGAAACAACTCGCCAGGGTCCGCGAGCAGATTGAGCAGTGCGTCATCAAAGCCCCCTCGGCGGGGATCGTGGTCTATTACAACGCACGATACTGGGATGAATCCGCCCGAATTCGGCCCGGTGGCCAACTCTATTACCGACAACCCATCTTCACGCTGCCGGACTTGTCGAAGATGCGCGTGAAAATGAAGGTCCACGAGTCGATCGTCAAGAAAGTGAAAACGGACAACACGGCGACCATGCAAATCGACGCCTTGCCCAACCAAGTGCTGAACGGCAAAGTCATGAAGATTGGCACGCTCCCCCAATCCGACGGCTGGCGTGGCGGCGGCGTGAAGCAGTATGAAACCGAAGTCTCGATTGATGACCTCCCGAAGGACGCGGGGCTAAAACCCGGCATGACCGCAGAGGTGAAGATCCTCATCAACACCATCCCAGACGCAATTTCGATCCCCGTGCAAGCCGTTGCGGAGTACGACAGCAGTTCGATCTGTTACGTGGTGACGTCAAGCGGCATTGAACGCCGAGAAGTGACACTTGGCGACAGTAACGAGCAGTTCATTCAGGTTCTGACGGGTCTTGAACCCGGTGAAGAAGTGGCTCTGGATGCCCGTGTGCGGGCGGCGACGGAATTGAAAGCCACCCGCCCCCAAGGCGGCGCCAAGCAACCGGACGCGAAGCCCACCGACCCTGCCGCCAAACAGTGAGTTCCCCGGAATGTTTTCACTCCGCCTGCGTCATGCGTTACAACTTGGCTTGCGGGGACTCTCCGCGCACCGATTGCGGTCCGCGTTGACGGCGCTCGGGATCATTCTGGGCGTGGCGTCCGTCATCATCATGTTGGCCGTGGGGGAGGCGGCACGGTACCAAGCGTTGAAGCAACTTGAAGACCTCGGCGTTAACACGATTCTGTTGAAAAGCGTCAAACCCTCTGAAGATTCGAGTGGGGCGGGCGGAACGAAAGGGACCGACCTGACGGCGTTCGGGATTACCTACGCGGACTTGAACCGGATTCGCGGCACCATCCCCACCGTCGTGTCCGCCACGCCCATGCGGGACTACCGCAAAACGATCCGCAACCGGGACCGAAAAGTTGACGCCCGGCTGGTCGGCGTGATGCCCGATTTCTTCATCCACAACAACATCGTCCTGCTGCGCGGCCGTGCCATCGAGCGAATTGACGACGCGCGAATGGACAACGTCGCCGTGATCGGGGCGGCGGCGGCGGAGGTGCTGTTCCCGGCCCTCGATCCCATTGGGCGCACCGTCAACGTGGACGGCCTCGGTGACCAGATCGCGTTCACCGTGATCGGGGTCAGTGAAGATAAAGCCCTGGCGACCGGCGGGAGTGATTCGAGTACGAACGCGGATTTCAGCAAGGTGTTGTTCATCCCGTTCTCGACCGACCGCGCCCGGTTCGGCGAGGAATTGATTACGATCAAATCAAGCGGGTACACGATCGAGCGGTTGCAAATCAGTCAAATCACGGTCTCGGTTGACGACGTCAAAAACGTCCCCAAAACTGCTGCCGTGCTGCAATCGGTCATCGACAAGTTCCACCCGAACAAAGACGTAGCGGTGGTGGTGCCCCTCGAACTGCTTCAAAAAGCCGAACAAACCCAACGCATGTTCACAATGATTTTGGGCGCCATTGCCGGCATCTCCCTGATCGTCGGCGGCATCGGCATCATGAACATTATGCTCGCCACGGTCACGGAACGAACCCGCGAAATCGGCATCCGTCGGGCACTGGGCGCAAAGCAACGCGACATTGCCGCACAGTTTTTAGTGGAGACACTTGTGCTATCGGGCTTCGGCGGTGCGATCGGAATCGTGCTGGGCGTTGGACTGGCGTATCTGCTTTCCTATGCGTTCGGCGTGCCAACGATGATCCGCCTTTGGTCGCCCGTTTTGGCGTTCAGTGTGTCGATGCTAGTCGGGTTGCTCTCAGGGAGTTACCCGGCTCGTCGCGCTGCCAGACTGGACCCGATCGAAGCACTTCGGCACAACTAACACGCTTGACGCGATTCTCATATCGCAAATTCTCACCATTATCTTGCACCATTCAAGCGGTTCTCGGTGTACGATTCGTATGAACTGCACACCAGCGGATTGATTCAGATTGGGCACCGTGCAACCCAGTGAATAGGAGTATCGGATTATGTTGCGTAACTTGACGACAACAGCAGCACTGCTCGCTTCGGTCCTGCTCGGCGGTAACTTGATGGCCGGCCCACCCGGTCACGGCGGGGGTGGCGGTGGGCATAGCGGAGGTGGCGGCCACAGCGCAGGTGGGCACAGCGGTGGTGCTGCGCACTACTCGGGCGGTGGTGGACACAGCAGCGGAGCGCATCACTCCGGTGGCGGATACCACGGTGGGTATAGTAGCCCTGCCTATTACGGCGGTGGTTATCGTGGCGGCGTCAACATTGGCCTGGGCTACGGCGGATACGGTTATGGCGGCGGGTATGGTTACGGCAACGGTCTAGGCTATTACGGCAACGGCTTCGGGGTCTCGCTTTACACTGCACCCCGATACTATGCACCAGCCCCCGTTTATTACACGCAACCGAGTGTGGTCGTTGTTCCAAGCTACACGACTGGCACCTACTACCCCCAAACCGTCGTGACGTCGGTGAACAGTAGCCCGATCGTGTCATCCCCGATCCCTGGTGAAATCACCCCGTTGCCAATGCCCGTACCGACCGGACCATTTCCTTACGATGGCGGCCCGGTCAACCCGATCCCGCAACCGGCACCCGACAAACCAGGTGTCTCCCAACCGATGATTAAGCCAGTAGACGGCCCAGACGGCGTGCAAATTTCGTTTCCTGCACCAACGCCGGCGAAGCGGACGTTGAAGTATCCGGCCTACGGCGAGAAGTAATCAGGTCGAAGTGTTGACCGACAGACCATAACGGCCCTGGTTTTCCAGGGCCGTTATTTTATGGTCAGGTAGGGTCGGAGGTTCTCCAGCGTCTTCGCGCCGATGCCTCGCACTTTTCGCAAATCTTCGATCGTTTTGAACGCGGCCTTCTCTCGTGTTTCGACGATCCGCTGGGACATGGTTGGCCCCACGCCTGGCAGCCGTTGCAGTTCCGTTTCGCTGGCCGTGTTTACGTTGATCGGCGCGTCACCGACACGCAACTTCGCGCCATTGGCCACACTTGGCGAAGATACCAGTGGTCGGGCGATCGGCTTGCGTTCCAGTTTCTCGGCGTCGGCGGAATCAGTTGACATGTCACGCTCGTCAACCACGTTCACCCACCGTCGGACTTTATCGACGGTCTTGGTGCCGATTCCTTTCACACCACCGAGATCATCAACCGTGCTAAACTTCCCGTGCAATTGCCGGTGGCCCAGAATCGCTTCCGCCAAGCTGGGTCCGATGCCGGGGATTTGTTGAAGCTCCGATTTGTCCGCCCGGTTCAAATCAACTAGCTGCGTGAAGTGTTGGTCCGTCGGTCGCGCACCCAGCCGATTGCCGTACCCACGAAAGGCGAGCAACCCCAATAGCACCACCCCAAATACAGCGAGTGCCAACTGTGCCGACCGGGATGTCGGCAGCGTGGCGGGTGTCAGGGGTAGTTTGGAAGCCGGGTCCATCGCGGTTGCTCACAGCATAAAACTGGTACAACCGCGACATTCTAACCCTTCGTCATAACCAGCACCACATATCGGCACCATTTTGTCAAGATTGGTGCAGCACGTAAACAGTGTGAGTCGAGTCCGTCGAGTCCCGATGTGATCCTACGGTGGTTCCAAACTCGTCGGACCATGCTCAACAATTGAAAGCCTTCGATCGTGAGTGACGGGAACTGTTCCCGCAACGGCCCGAGGTCTCCGGGGCCAAGCGGTTGTTCATCCGCTGTGCGATTCTTGCCGGGATAGGGCAAGTGTTTGCGGGCGAACTCCAGAAACGGGTTGCCACCCCACGGCTCGCAGAACACGGCAATACCATCGGGTTTCAACACTCGTTTCAACTCGGCGCCCGCCTTCACCAAATCCAGGTGGTGCAACACCGCGTTGCCCCAGACGCAATCGAATGATTCATCCGGAAATGGCAACGACTCACCGTCCGCAACACCGAACCGAACGGTGACACCGTTGGCCGCAGCGCGTTCCTCGGCTTCGCGCACGTAACCCGGTGACAAGTCAAACGCTGTAACTGACGCACCCCGCCGTGCTAACACCACCGACGCCATGCCGTGACCACAGCCGTAGTCAAGAACCGATTTTCCGTGAACCGAACCGAACCTTGCCATTGCGGGGCGAATCCATGTTTCATGGTCGAGATATTCGGCATCGACAAATCGAAGTTCGGCGGGGTTGCGGCGAAACGTCGTGGCCCGCGCCGCCGCTTGTTGGTCGTGAAAGTCGCGCTCGGCCGTCTGTCGATCCAGGTCTAGAACACTCGACGTGGGCATGGAAATCCTTCCGGGTGGCGGTCAGGTATGTAAAACAAAACGATAAGTGTCTTCATCCTTCGACCTGGTCTCCCCCCGTATGCGGGGGGATTAAGGGGGGTTGAAGTTTCGACCCCACCCCACCCCTCCCCGTATACGGAGAGGGAGTAAAGCCTTTACATGCGAGC
Source organism: Fimbriiglobus sp. (assembly GCA_043785105.1). Classification (GTDB taxonomy): domain Bacteria; phylum Planctomycetota; class Planctomycetia; order Gemmatales; family Gemmataceae; genus Fimbriiglobus. The sequence continues at coordinate 2,177 of JAYVXO010000124.1, read as the reverse complement.
ATTCCGTGGCCACCGATCCGCAACCGCCGACTCCACCCGATTCCACCGACCACGCTGCCGTCCGGTTGGATAAGCTTCGGCAAATCGAAGCGATGGGCTTCGATCCCTGGGGCCAACGGTTCGATGGCCACCAACCCCTGGCTGAAATCCGCACTCTCGAACCGAACCACTTCGACGATGCTGCCCCCAACGGGCCGAAAGTTCGTGCGGCGGGGCGAGTCGTGCGGCACCGAACGGGTGGCAAGTTACACTTTCTGGAAATCCAAGACCAGTCCGGTCGCATTCAGTTGATGGTGCGTTTGAATAAGGTCGGTCCATTGGAGTGGAAGGTGTTGAACCTTCTCGACCTCGGCGACCTCATCGGCGTCGATGGCGAATTCGGCAAAACGAAGACCGGCGAACTGACGATCCAAGTCGAGAAGCTGACGTTTCTAACGAAGTCGCTCGAACCGCATCCGAAGGATGTGTTCGGCATCGGCGACATGGAATACCGGCTGCGGCACCGCTACCTCGACATGATTTACACGCCGGAAACGATGCGGCGCGTGCTGCAACGGGTCAGCATCATCCGCACGATTCGCAACTTCCTCGACCAGCAAGGATACCTCGAAGTCGAAACACCTGTGTTGCAAGCCATCGCCAGTGGCGCCGCTGCCCGTCCCTTCAATACCGAACACAACGCCCTTGGCATTCCATTGGTGTTACGCATCGCGTTGGAACTGCCACTAAAAAGGTTGCTCATCGGCGGGATGGAAAAGGTCTACGAAATCGGCAGAGTGTTTCGCAACGAAGGAATTAGTCCCAAGCACAACCCCGAATTCACGATGCTGGAATTGTACCAAGCCTACGGCGACTTGTTCACCATGATGGATCTGACCGAACAACTGATCGTGGCCTGTGTCGATGTTGTGGCACCGGACGCAGCACGAACGATTCAGTACGGCGAACACGCTATTCCTTTTTCGTCTCCGTTTCAACGGGCGAAGTATGCGGACCTGTTCACCGAACACGTTGGTGCGGATCTGTTCGATGAGGTCGCGGTGCGTAACCGGGCGATTGAATTGAAGATGCCACTGAAAGCGAAAGACGGCACGCCCAAGGACCATGATGTGTTAGTCAACGATCTGTTTTCGGAGCTTGTCGAAGACAAGCTCGTCGGCCCGGTTTTCGTCTACGACTACCCTGCTGCACTCTGCCCCTTGACCAAGCGTAAACGTGAAGAACCCCGATTAGCGGAGCGGTTCGAGCTATACGTTCGCGGCATGGAGTTGGCGAACGCCTACACCGAATTGAACGACCCGATCACCCAAGAAGCGACGTTCTCCAAGCAACTCGCGGGGCAAAACGACGAAGACTCGATGGCCAAAATGGACCGCGACTTCATCCGCGCCCTCCGCCACGGCATGCCCCCCGCAGGCGGCCTCGGCATCGGCATCGACCGCCTCGTGATGTTGCTCACCAACACCCAAACCATCCGCGACGTGATCTTGTTCCCACTCTTGCGACCGGACGTGCAGTAAAATTCTGACAGGAGGCAGTGATGGATGAAATCTCATCTTTGCTTGCACAGATGCGGGAATACGAAACACAAGTTTTCATTCATGGACCGGCGAGTGAGGATGTTATCCAGCAACTAGAATTCGTGTTCGGACGCCGAATGCCGCCAAGTTATCGTCGATTTTTGGCTAGATTCGGTGGGTTCAGCATTATTGGTTGGTGTTATTCAGGGATCAGCGACGGTAAGATCGACACAGGAAGTGGTTGCTCGTGGACCAACACCAAACGCGCCCGTGAATGGTGCCAACTTCCAGAACACTACCTTGTAGTGCAGCCGGATGAGGACGGCTTCGCGTGCCTAGATTTCAGCCGTGTTGGGCCGGACGACGAGCACCCGATGGTTTACCATATGCCGTTCCGGAACACGCCTTTCAACGAACTCGGTGTGAATTATGAGGTGTGGCTCACCGAAGATTTGCAAGCTATGGTTGCTGCTTGGGCAGAGGACTCGTCATTGGGAAACTAAATGCCAAATAGGTCATCGTGTTAACAGTTCCCGAGCATTCAGACAGGTGGTCTGCGCTAAGGATTTGATCGGAATGATTTTCAAGGATTGAACGTCTGGCTAGCCATCCTGCTCTTTGAAATTACTTGTTAGCCCGACGCGCGAGCGAGGGGTT
>JAYVXO010000123.1:0-42177 GCA_043785105.1 Fimbriiglobus sp. | reverse complement strand
ATTTGCGCCACGAGGAACGATGGAACCCCGTCGGGGTACAACAGGGGTGGTGTCGAGAACCCAGGGTGCGCGACGAAGCGCCGCGACCCTGGGCTATTTCATGAAACCCCTTCGGGGTAATCCGAGAGCGCAACTTCAAAACGCGCGTGTCGGGCTAACCCAACGCCATATTGAAACTGAGCGTGATTTTGTGGTGTAGAAACGGAACAAGCCGGCGGGTCAATCGACTCGCCGGCTTGTTCCGTTTCGATCAGCAATCGCGTCAATCGAGGACTTCTTTTCGCATTTGCAGGTAGAACGTGCCTTTCTTTTCTTCGATCTTCTTCGCCAAGAACTCTTCCGCGTCAGCCTTTTGCGGGTACGGGAACGTTTCCAGCACCTTGCTGCCGTTGTCCAGGATCACCCAGATGGCGCGCATCCGGACTTCCTTGACCGCGCGCGTTCGCTTGACGGGCGCTTTCTTGACGGTCGGGTCTTTCACCTTCTTGACTTTGGCCTTGGCTTTCGCCTTGGGCTTCTCGTCGTCGTCATCGCCGCCCTCGTCGTCGCCCGCCTCTTCCTCCTCCGCGTCGGCATCGGCTTCCTCGTCTTCTTCTTTTTCTTCTTCGTCTTCAGCCGGTTTTTCGCGCGCTTCAGCCGCATCCGCTTGCTTGCGCATGTCGAGCCGACTCGGTCCCGCTTTACGTCCACGTGCCATGTTGGGTTGCCCTCCGTCAGCCAATGGCCGCAATTTCGGCCTTCGATAACAATCACGTTAAACTACCGCTCCGCCCCGCCCTGACAAGGGGCCAAGCGGTTACCGAGTCACCCGTCAGTGCGGAGTGGGCGTCACGAGAGTTGGTAGGAAATTTGTACACCGTTGGTGGCAAGAGACATTTTTCTCCGGAACGAAATCTGCCATCCGTGACTTTAAGTGTGTTAACGAACGGCAGAAAAAAATGCAAAACCCGATATAAAGTAACACGGGTGTGTTGTTTCCCGACGGATTCGAGTGACGACGAGGTGACGTATGACTCTTGAACACATACGCGAGGTTCGAGACAGAACTCCGTTTGCGCCATTTACGATCCATCTCGCGGATGGCCGCTCGCACCGCGTGCCACATCGCGATTTTCTACTGCTGCCGCCGAGCGGGCGAATTATGTTTCTTCACCAAATTGATGAGTCGTTCAGGATCATAGATTTGTTGCTTGTTACTGAAGTGAGTGTCGAAGTATCGCCCCCGGTAACATCGAATTCTTCTAACTAATCCGATGTTTTCACAGTGGAAGCCGTCATGCCCCGTATCGCGTTTTTATTCCCTGGTCAGGGTGCCCAAGTCGTCGGCATGGCGCGGGATCTGGTGGCCACGTTGCCGGCGGCCAAGGCACTTTTTGATGACGCCGCGTCGATTCTTGGGTACGATTTGCTTGACCTGTGTTTGCACGGACCGGCGGAGAAGCTCAACGCCACGGACGTTAGCCAACCGGCGATTTTCGTTACCAGTCTGGCGGCACTGGAACAACTGAAAGCGACCGAACCGGAAGTTGTCGCCAGCGTTGAAACCACCGCTGGTTTAAGCCTCGGTGAATACACCGCACTCGTGTTCGCGGGGGCGATGTCGTTCCCCGATGGTTTGCGGGTCGTGCAGGCACGTGGGAAGGCGATGCAAGCCGCGTCGGAAGCCACGGCGGGTGGCATGGTCAGCATCATCGGGCTGGAAGCGTCCGAGGTCGAAACGCTTGTCGCCGAAGCCCGTGGTGATGGCACGTTGGTCGTGGCGAATTTGCTTTGCCCTGGCAACACGGCTGTCTCGGGGTCTGCTAGTTCCATTGATGAAATTTGCCGTCTCGCCGAGAGCCAAGGGCTGCGGGCGATTCGGCTGGCAGTGTCTGGGGCGTTTCACACGAACTTGATGAAACCGGCGGATGAAAAACTCGCCGCTGTCCTAGCCGGGATCACGATCCAACCGCCGCGAATTCCGGTCTGGTCCAACGTGGACGGCAAACCGCACACCGACCCTGCAGACATTCGCAGCCTCTTGGTCAAGCAGGTGGTGTCGCCGGTTCTTTGGGAATCGACCCTGCGGGGGATGTTGGAAACGGGGCATGATAAGTTTTACGAAATCGGTCCCGGTCGGGTGTTAGCCGGGTTGATGAAGCGGGTTCACCGCAAGACCGATGTGACCAACGTTCAAGCTTGAAACAGGTTCGGTCGATTCGATCCCGGCAAAAGCGCACCGGATCGGTCGGTCGGCCCTTTTCTTTTGGGGTTCGCATTAGTAGATTTTGTACTCATCACTTGATGGAGACGTTCGGGGAACCGTGATGTCGCCGCAGTGATGGGAACTGAAACCGAATCAAGTGAATACCCAGTCCGCTGCCGACTTTCCGGCAACCGAAACTGGTTCAATGCCCCTGGGAGGGTCGCCGCGTGTCCGTGGAACAACGAGTCATTGATATTGTGTGTGAACACCTGGCCGTCAATAAAGAAAAAGTCAACCGCGGTACGAGCTTCATTGAAGACATCGGGGCGGACTCGCTCGACATTGTCGAACTGGTGATGGAACTCGAAGAAGAATTTGATTGTCAAATTCCCGACGATCAAGCCGAAAAAATCAAAACCGTCGGGCAGGCCATCGAGTTCATCGAAGCCAAAATGAAAGAAAAGCAAGCAGGCGAAGGCGGAGTGAGCGCGTAATGAGTCGTCGTGTCGTGATGACCGGAATTGGGACCGTCAACCCGCTGGGATTGTCGGTCCCCGAGTATTGGCAAGGGCTACTTGCCGGTCAAAGCGGCATCGCGCCGATTACGCTTGTGGATTGCACCACGTTCAAGGTGAAGTTCGGTGGCGAGGTCAAAAACTTCAAAACCGACCCCGTGCTGGACACCAAAGAAGCACGCCGACTGGATCGGGTGAGCCAGTTTGCGGTCGTGGCCGCCGACCAAGCGGTCCGCGACAGCGGCATTGATTTCAGCAAGATGGACCCCTTCCGCGTCGGCGTGATTTTAGGCACCGGCATCGGCGGGTTGTCCGAATTTGAAGACGGCTTCTTGACCCTGAACTCCCGCGGCGCGAGTCGGGTCAGTCCGTTCACAATTGTGAAAATGATTGCGAACACGTCTGCCGGGTCCATCTCGATTCGCTGGGGGTTGCGCGGCCCGAACACCACGGTTAGCACCGCCTGTTCGTCCGCCGCCCATGCGATGGCCGATGCGATGGCCGCGATTCAATCCGGGCGTGCGGATGCGATGGTGACCGGCGGCACCGAAGCGGCCATCACGCCGATGGGCGTGGTCGGCTTCATCGCTTGCCGGGCGCTTTCGGAACGAAATGATTCACCCGCAACCGCCAGCCGACCGTGGGACAAAGACCGCGACGGCTTCGTACTGAGCGAAGGCGCCGGGTTGGTGATTCTCGAAGAGTACGAACACGCCAAAGCCCGTGGCGCGAACATTTATTGCGAAATCGTCGGCTGCGGCAACACCGCCGATGCGTACCACATCACCGCACCCCACGAAGACGGCATCGGCGCCGCCGAGGCGATGCGGCAGGCGGTCAAGCAAGCGGGCTGGAACGTCACGGACGTGGAGTACATCAACGCGCACGGCACCAGCACCCCGCTCGGTGACGTGGCCGAGACAAAGGCCATCAAGCACGTCTTCGGCGACCACGCCCACAAGCTGATGATTTCCAGCACCAAGAGCCTCATCGGTCACCTGCTCGGCGCCAGTGGCGGTGTGGAAGCGATTGCGTGTGCGCTCAGTCTGAAGCACGGCATTTTGCACCCGACGATCAACATCGAGAACCAAGACGTTGAAGCCGGGTGCGACCTCGACTACATCCCCACCACCGCCCGCGAAGTCCGCGTCAAACGCCTCCTCTCCAACAGCTTCGGCTTCGGCGGCCACAACTGCTCGCTGGCCTTTGCTGCGGTTTAGTACCCAAGTTGTTGCAACGGCGACCCCAATTGGCGGGATGCAGTGTTTGAATCCGGTTCAAGTCCGGCTCGCGTCCAAATCGTAGTTGACGCCCTCGATCGTGGTCTTGCCTTTTTGTGCCGTTGCAACCAACGGCAAGTTCCAGGTTTCTGTGCTCTTTGAGTTCTTCCACGTGAAGACGATCACGTTCAGCTTCGCGTCAATCGCCCACGTCCCCTCGCCGGTCTCGTTGTTGAACGGGTCGAGCCACACGACTTTGCCGTCCAAACTGAACGTGTAATTCCAAACCCAGTGGGCGACTTTAACGCGCCAACGCCCCGCCGGTTCGTTGCTGAACGACATCTTGCTGGCCACCGCCGTTGCTTTCTCCAGGATCGCCTTTTTCTTCGCAATGATGAGCAACCCCGGACAGTTTGCGTGTCCGTCCGGGTTGCTCTTGTCCACAAACATCGAATGGTGCGCCAACCCGCTCGCCGTCCGACTCTCGGCGACTTCCAAGCGCATCCCGTAAACGACATTCATAAAGGCTGCGATGACCGCACCCGTCGCCACTTGCTGGTCCGTGATGTCCCCGTTTTCTACGGCCTGAAACTCAATGCTGATGTGCTTGTTCGTGTTCTCCGTGGCCCGGTCCGCGTACTCGAGTTTGACGTACAAACCCACCCGCCCCGTCTGATCAATGGCGAGGTGTGACGGCGGCGGGTGTGGTTCCTTGCTTTTCCACGTCCCCACTAAATTGGCCAGCAGAATCATGCCGCTCGTGTTGTGCATCACGATGCCAATCGCATTGCCGGGCCGGTTGTACAGCGGGTATTCGTAGTTCAGGCCGTGAATGCCACTGGTGTAGTCTTCGTAACCGATGTTGTTGTCGCGTAGCGTTTGCTTGAAAACATCGTTGACGTTCGGTCGGTTTGCCATGATTGAACTCACAGACGGACAGCGTGTTGAAGTCGGACACTGACTATAAATCGTGGCAGTTGCCATCCGCAACACAATTCCAAAAGCTGATGCGTTCGTCTTGCATCGGTTGGCACTTCGCGGTATTCCCCGGCACGGGTTTGTTCACTTAGCTGGGGGATTGCGCATGGCACTTCGAGTGCGTTCCGCGATGGGGTTGGTTGTGGCGGTCGTGTTCACGGGTTCGGCGTTCGGGCAGACGGTGACGTTGGGCGAAGAGGTCAAGCCGGGTGAACTGTTCCGGTACGAGCTGGATTTGAAATTGGCCGGCAAGATGAAAGTCGAACGGCAAGGCAAGCTGGACGCCATCCCGTTTCAAGCGGTTGCGACCCACAAGTTCGTCGAACGGATCGAGTCCGGTGATGCACGCGGCGGGGTCCGCAAAGTGGTGCGGCACTATGAAGTGGCCAAGTCGAACGGCGATTCCGGGGTCGATCGGACTTCCCGTGAACTGGCAGCCGATCGGCGGGTGATTATTGCCCAGCGGACCACGGACGGGTCGTTGCACTTCAGCCCGGACGGACCGTTGTACCGGGAAGAACTCGAACTCGTGGCGGAACACTTCGACACCCTGTGCATTCCCGCGCTGCTGCCGAACAAGGAACTGAAAATCGGCGACACGTGGCCGATCGGGGCGGAGGCGTCGCAACACGTCTGCTTGTTCGAGGGGTTGATTAAGTCCGAACTCGTCGGCAAGCTGATTGAGATCAAAGACGGCCACGCGGTGTTCACCATCACCGGCGTGGCGGAAGGGATCGAAGGCGGCGCCCATGCGAAGTTGTCGATCACCGCAACCGGCACGTTTGCCATCGCAACGAAGCGGGTGGTTGAACTGAAATGGGAGCAAAGCGACGAGCGCGCCCAAGGGCCGGCCAGCCCCGCGACCGAAGTGAAAGCAACCCTCTCCTTGAAGCGAACGGCGCTGAGTGAAGAGCCGAAAGAACTCAACGCCACGGTGCGTGCCAAGATACCTGCGGACGCGAAGACGACTGATTTAGTCACGATGCTCCGCTACGCCGATGCGGACGGCCGGTACCAGTTCGTTTACCCGCGTGAATGGCATGTCGTGGGGCGCACGAAGGATCACCTCGTGATGCGGTTACTGGAAAAAGGCGAATTCACTGCCCAGGCCACGATGACGACGTGGAAGCGCGCCACCGCCGGGCAACACACCCCCGCCGACGAGTTCAAGAAACTGCTCGCCAACCTGCCCGGATGGGTGCCCGAAGCCGTCACCGAAGATAGCGTGATTCCCACCGACGCGGGACGTTGGCTGTACCGCGTGGCGTTGAAAGGCAAACAAGACGGCTTGCCTGTGTTGCAATCCTTCTTCTTGCTCGCCGGCCCGAACGGGGACCAACTCGCGGTCACGGTGTTGGCCCGCCAAGAGCAAGCCGCCAAAGTCGGCACCCGCGACATTACCCTCGTGAACGCGATCGAGTTCCCGACGCCGAAACGGTAAGTTAAGGCTAGGATTGGTGGCAATCTAATACGACCTCACATTCAACAAGTCGAGACCTGCGACCCCGACCGGGGTCGTTGAAAATGTGTGCTGCGTACCTGGGGTGTCGCTACGCTCAACCCCAGGCTAATGGCTGTAATCCCTTCGGGATAAAAGAAGCAATCCCAAACATCCTGAAGGGATAAAAGCAACCCGAGGCATCCCGGTAGGGATGTCAGCGATTAGCCTGTGGTTGAGCGCAGCGACACCCCAGGTCTAGGCACCCTCCCGAAAACAACGCATCCTGAAGGGATGCCAGCGATCCGTTTGGGTTGAGCGCTGCGACACCCAGCCAAAATCGAGAAGCACATCCGATCCGGAAACCTGCGAACAAACCGACCGAAATTGTCGTTGGATGACTGGACGACTTGCGGAGTTCCGCATGTATCGCATTCCCGAGTGTCGAGAGGTTTGTTATCGTAGTGTGAGAGGCGGGCGGCGGACCGAGCGACGAGGTCGGCATGCGGATCGGGATCGTTAGTGACACACACGACCGGCACGAAGCGGTAATTGAAGCCGTGCGCCTCCTCGTGGAACAACAGGTCGAGCTGATTTTGCACTGCGGCGACATCGAATCCCCGGAGACGATCGCCGCGTTTCAACCCATCCCCACGCACTTCGTTTTCGGCAACTGGGACAAAGACAAGATCAAGTTGAGCGCCGCGATCAAGGCGATCGGCGGCACGTCGCACGATTCGTTTGGGGCACTGGAGTTAGGTGGGAAACGGTTGGCATGGGTTCACAGTCACGAACGGCACCAGCTTTACCAACTCGAACACTGCGATTACTTCGATTACGTCTTCTACGGCCACACCCACGTCCGTGAACAGCACCGCACCGGCAAAACCCTGGTCGCCAACCCCGGCGCGCTGTTCCGCGCCAACCCCAAAACGTGCATCGTCCTCGACGTGCATACCGGCGAACTGAAACCCCTCATCATCACCACCTCCCGCAGCGGCGACTCGACATACAACGGCAGTGGCCTCCCGCACAGCAACGAATCCCTACCGTCCCTCCCGCCGAAAGAATAGCGACCGAGCGCCAGAAAGTTTTGCCAGACGCAGTGCATTCGGTCATCATGTTCTACCCGACATCCGGAATCGAACTACATCAAGCTTATGCCTCGCGCGTTCATTCTTAAGCACCGGGATTGTTCATGCTGAACTTGCAAACCTTTCGCGGGCGGCCGTTGCCGTTGGGTGCGGGGCGGATGTCGGACGGCGTCAATTTTGCGGTGCTGAGTCGGCACGCGACGGCGGTTTCGTTGGTGGTTTTCCCGGAAGTGGGGGGGATGAAGCCGATCGCGGAGATTGTGTTGCACCCGCACAAGAACCGCACCGGGGACCATTGGCACATTCGCGTCGAAGGGTTGCCGGACGTGTTTTGCTACGGGTGGCGTGTCGATGGGCCGAAGGGGAAGAAGCATCGCTACGACCCGACTCGTGTGCAGATCGACCCGGCATCGACGGTGATTTCGGACGGGGCACAGTGGGCGGGGACGTGCGAAGTGGACCCCGAGCGCACGAGCCGGCGGAGCATGGTGACGAACAGCCCCCGGTATAATTGGGGCGAAGACGAACCCCCGCTGACGCCGCACGAAGACACGATTATTTACGAAGTCCACGTGCGTGGCTTTACGCAGCATCCGTCGTCCGGCGTGGCGCATCCCGGCACGTTTCGTGGGCTGATTGAGAAGCTGCCGTACTTGAAGTGGCTGGGCGTGACGGCACTGGAGTTACTTCCGGTCCACGAGTTCGACGAGTGCGATTGCCCGTTCTTTGACCCGAAGACCGGCGAAAAGCTTGTCAACTTTTGGGGCTACAACTCGATCGCGTTCGCGGCGCCGAAGTCCGCGTTTGCCGCTACCGGGAGCCAACACGGGCAGGTCAACGAGTTCCGCGATTTGGTCCGGGCGTGCCATCAGTCGGGTATCGAAGTGTTCTTGGATGTCGTGTTCAACCACACCGGGGAAGGGGACGACCGAGGGCGGGCGTACTCGCTGCGTGGGCTGGACAACGAACTGTATTACCTGATGGACGACGACGGCCACTACCTCAACTACTCCGGGTGCGGTAACACGGCCAATTGCAACCACCCGTTGGTGCGGGATTTGATTTTAACCTGCCTGCGGTACTGGGTCGGGGACATGCACGTTGACGGGTTCCGCTTCGACCTCGCCAGCATTTTGGGCCGCGACCAAAAGGGCAACGTCATGGTCGAACCGCCGGTCGTCGAAATGATCGCCGAGGACGGCGTGCTCGCCGACACCAAGCTCATCGCGGAGCCGTGGGATGCGGCGGGGTTGTACCAAGTCGGCGGCTTCCCGTTCGGGCGGCGGTGGAGCGAGTGGAACGGCAAGTACCGCGACGACATTCGCCGCTTCTGGCGTGGGGACGCCGGGTTCGTGAGTTTGTTCGCTAACCGGATTTGTGGCAGCGCGGACTTGTACCAAGCCAGCGGCCGGTTGCCCCGACACTCCATGAACTTCATCACATGCCACGACGGGTTCACGTTGAACGACCTCGTGAGCTACAACCACAAGCACAACCAAGCCAACGGCGAAGACAACCGAGACGGCTCCAACGACAACTTCAGTTGGAACGGCAGCGCTGAAGGGGCAACGGACGACCCGAACATCCACGAGTTCCGCCTCCGCCGCGCCAAGAGCTTGATGGCCACGCTGATGATGTCGCAGGGGATGCCGATGCTGTTGGCGGGGGACGAGTTTTTGCGCACGCAACAGGGCAACAACAATGCGTGGTGCCAGGACAACGAGATCTCGTGGGTGGATTGGACGCTGCAACAGACGAACCACGATTACCTGCGGTTCACCCGCGAAATGATCTGGCTACGTCGTCGTCACCCGGTCTTCCGGCGACGGCGCTTTTTCGCCGGCCAATTCCAACCGATCACCGCCCCGGCGCACATGGATTCGACGAGCGAATCCGAACCCACAATGGTCCGCACCCCCGCACCCCGCTCCGTGACAATGCCCCTGGCGGACATTCACTGGCACGGCGTCGAACCGTATTCACCCGACTTCAGCGAGACCAGTCGGTGCATTGCCTTCAGCCTCGACGGTCGCTTCACCGGGCGCGATGGCGACCCCGATTACCACCAGGACAACGACTTCTACGTGGCGATGAACGTGACCCCCGCGCCGCTCAACTTCATCGTGCCACCCTCACCCACGGGCCGCAAATGGCACCAGTTGATTGACACTGCCGCGACTAGTCCGAATGATTTTTTGCCCGAGAATGAGGGACCGATTGTGATCGCCCGCAGCACACTGACCGTGGCCCCGTTCGGGTTGGTTGTGTTGATGAGTGAAGTTTGAAACGGGAGGGCAAGAAAGCCCACGCACGATCGTGCGTGGGCTTTGGGTGCAGTTGCTATTAATGACGGAAATGCCGCACGCCGGTGAACAGCATTGGGATGCCGTGCTTATCGCACGCATCAATCGACTCTTGGTCGCGGGTGCTGCCGCCTGGTTGAACCATTGCGGTCACCCCGGCGGCGATGGCGGCTTCAACATTATCAGCGAAGGGGAAGAACGCATCGGACGCCAAGACCGAACCGTTCACGCGATCGCCGGCTTTCTTGATGGCGATTTGCGTCGAGTCGATGCGGGACATTTGCCCCGCGCCGACGCCGACGATCGTGGTGTTTTGCGCCAACACAATCGCGTTCGACTTGACGTGCTTACACACCAGCCACGCGAACCAGAGGGCGGCGCGTTGCTCCGGGGTGGGTTGTGTTTTCGTAACGACTTTCCACGTTGCAGGGTCATCGGCGCCGGTGTCGCGGGTTTGCACGAGCAGGCCGCCATCGACGCGGCGATAGTCGAGACCTTGCGGACCCCCGTCGAGCGGCCCGGTCTTCAACAGCCGCACGTTTTTCTTCCACCCTTTCAGCAGTGACAACGCACTGTCAGTGTAACCGGGCGCAATCACGCACTCGACGAACCGTTCGCCGGTCATCAGTGCGGTCGCCGTTGGCTCGTCCAGTTCACGGTTAAACGCCAGAATTCCGCCGAACGCCGAGAGCGGGTCACCACTCCACGCCGCCGTAAACGCTTCGGCCAACGTCGCCGCCGTTGCCGCCCCACACGGGTTGTTGTGCTTCACGACCACCGCCCCAGGTTCGGCGAACTCCCGCACGAGGTTCAACGCCGAATCGAGATCGAGGATGTTGTTGTAACTGAGTTCCTTACCGTGAAGTTGCTCCGCCGTGGCGATGCTGGGACGTGTTATCACAGGTTCAGCGTAAAATGCGGCCTTCTGATGCGGGTTCTCACCGTAACGCAGGCGTTGCTTTTGATCGAGGCTCGCAATCATGTAAGTCGGGAATTCGGCATCATTCGCAGACGAGGGGACAAAGTAGCTGGCAATGGCTTGATCGTATTCCGCGATCCGCTTAAAGGCTTGCCACGCGAGTAGATGCCGAAGTTCGTCCGAGAGCATTCCTTCGGCATCCAGTTCTTTCAGAATCAATGGATACTGGTGAGGATACGTGGCAACCGCGACTGCACTATAGTTCTTAGCCGCAGCGCGAATCATGCACGGGCCACCGATGTCGATGTTCTCAATCATCACATCATTTGTGATCGTAGGATCGAGAAGCCTTTCCTCGAACGGGTAGAGGTTGCAGACGACGAGGTCGATCTCCGGCAAGTGGTGTTCGGCCAGGGTCGTCATGTGTTCGGGCTTGTCGCGCTTGGCCAACAGCCCGGCATACACCGCCGGGTGCAACGTCTTCACGCGGCCGTCCAGGATTTCCGGAAACCCCGTGATCTCTGCCACGTCCTTGACCTGTAACCCCGCCGCCACCAGCGCTGCCTTGGTCCCCCCGGTTGCGATCAACTCGACGCCGTACTTCGTGACCAACTCCGTCGCAAACGCCACCACCCCGGTCTTGTCAGACACGCTAAACAAAGCCCGCCGAATCGGACGCAACATAGTGAACCTCAAATTAAACGAAGCGACAATCAGAGGGGGTGTTGTAGCGATGTGGGTTGATGTGGGGCAGTCTGATGATGGGCGAGAAATGGGACTGGGAACAGAAGCTTCCGGCGACGCCTGAAGGGAAATCTCCTGCTACTCCAGACTCCGGGCCGAGGAACGTGAATTGCTGTACTAAGCTGCATAACTGCCAGGAACGGACTTCCATCGCCCAGGTGGTTAGTCGAGATGTGGGTCAGGAATTGAGACGCCGATGCTGATTGCAAGAATCATCGAAGAATGGACGGCTCGGACGACTGGTGTCGTCGCGGCAATGATGTTGGCTTTAATCGCAATTCTCATGACCACTTTCGTGCAGATGCCCGACTTAGCACCCTGGTTGTTGTGTGGCGTTTTCGGAGTGGTGGCGACTGTCACACTGGGCATTCTCTGGGCGGAGTGCTCGTTTGCAAAATGGGACCGAGCAATTCTGTGCGCAGTCATTGATACTAAGTGTGCCGAACTCACCCGGCTTGCCAACCAACCGGAGTACAAGCAAAGCGAAGAGCGACTGCGGCTGCTGGAATCGGCGGTGGTTCATGCCCGCGACGCGGTCGTGATCCTCAAAGCCTGTGTCGATTCCCAGTCGGGTCGTGCGGTCCTGTATGTGAACGACGCTTTCACCCGCATGACCGGGTATTCCTCGGAGGAAGTGCTGGGCCGTTCGCTGCACCTACTGGGCGGGCCGAAAACCGATCCGCGCACCCTGGACCAGATGCGGACGGCGTTGAACGCGGGGGAATCGCTTCAGGTCGAACTGCTGAACTACCGCAAGGACGGCAGCGAACTCTGGGTGGAATTGAGCCTCGTCCCTGTGCCGGACCGCACCGGGCGCTGCTGTTCGCACTGGGTGATGATTCAGCGCGACGTTGGGGAACGCAAACGCGCAGAACAGGAACTGTGCGAGCGCGAGGAACAGTTGCGCGTCGTGGGCGACAACTTGCCGGGTGGGGTCGTTTATCAGCTCGAAGTCGAACAACTCCCTAACATGCGATACACCTACATTAGCGCGGGAATCGAGCGGATCACTGGGGTTCCGGTCAACGACATCCTCGCCAACGCTCAAGCATTGCACAACTTGATCCACCCGGACGATCGAATCCGGTACGGTGAGGCGTGTGAGGTTTCGTGTCGAGACCTCACGCCGCTGAACTGCGAATTTCGGCAGTACAACACGGCCGGCGAACTCCGTTGGATTCACCGCCGATCCATGCCGGAAGTCCTACCGGATGGCCGTCGCCGTTGGAATGGCGTCATGGTCGATGTGACGGAACGCCGCAACCTCGAAGACCAACTGCGGCAAGCGCAGAAAATGGAAACCGTCGGCCAACTCGCGGGTGGGATTGCCCACGACTTCAACAACCTGTTGACCGGCGTGTTGGGCAACTTAAATCTTGTGGTCCTGTCGCCGGACGATCCGAACCGCCCGCTGATTCACACCGCCGAGCGGGCCGCGTTACGGGCCGCCGACCTCACGCGGAAGTTACTCGGGTTTGCGCGCAAAAATCAACTCCTGGTCATACCAGTCAGTGTGGCCGATTTCGTTAGCGAAGTGACGGATTTACTGCACCGCACGCTCGACCCGCGCATCCACATCAGCACGGACGTGCAGATCACCCCGCCCGTGATGGCGGATGCCACACTACTGAATCAAGTGCTGTTGAACCTCTGCATCAATGCCCGCGATGCCATGCCACAGGGCGGGAAGCTAACGATCCGGACACGGACCGTGGAGATTGACGACCGCGACACCCAAATCCACCCCGAAGCGCGTCCGGGATCCTACGTCCGGGTGACGGTCGAAGACACCGGCGTGGGCATGACCCCGACCGTGAAAGCCCGGTTGTTCGAGCCGTTCTTCACCACGAAACCGCTCGGGCAAGGGACCGGCTTGGGCTTGGCGATGGTCCACGGCATTGTCAAACAACACAACGGGTGGATCGCCTGCGACTCCGAATTGAACGTCGGCACGCGGTTCCACATGTACCTGCCGCAGGCCACCCACGTCGCTTCCCCCAAGAGTTCCGGCGTGTTCTCACGCCGATCGCTAGAACGAACCGTCCTCCCGAGTACGGACGTGGCCACGCCACCGCCCCGCGCCACGGCGAACCAAACCGTGCTGTTAGTCGATGACGAAGAAATGATTCGCGCCATTGGCCGAAACGTGTTGGAGGCTGCCGGGTTCCGTGTCCTGGAAGCGGAGGACGGCATTGCCGCCATCGACGTGTTTCACCGCGAATACGCAACGATTGCCCTCGTGATTCTCGACCTGATGATGCCTCGCCTTTCCGGTCGCGACGCCTTCCAAACCCTAATCACGATCGACCCCACTGCCCGCATTCTGCTTTCCAGCGGCTACAGCGCCGACGATATTTCGGACGTGATCGGCGCCTACGGTCGGCTCTCCAAACCCTACCGCCCCAACGACCTGCTCAGCGCCGTGAAAGCCGCGTTGGCGTGCGAAGAGTTAGTTGGCAGCGGGGAGTGAGTCAAATTCACTTTCTGAGCGGGGGACGTTAGTCCCCCGAGGTTGGACTCACTCGGGGGACTAACGTCCCCCGCTCAGAAATCCACTAGCCGCTCAAAAACCCGATGTCCTTCAGCATTTTCGTCGTCACCACGAACGGTGCTTTCGGGATCGTGTCCAGCCGGAAGTGCGGTAACAATTCGACCGCAGCGATCGGTTCCGGTCGCGGCAGCCAGCCGCACGACCACGCTAGTAACCCGAGGACGGCTTCCGGTTTCACGCCGGCTTCGCGCATGGCGCTGAGGCGGGTGTCGCCGTGGCGCTTGGCGAGTCGGCGGCCATCTTCGCCGACGACGAGGGGAACATGAATGAATCGCGGAACGGGTAAATTCAAGGCGTGATACAGCAACAATTGCCGTGGCGTGGAGGTCACCAAGTCATCGCCGCGCACCACTTCCGTGACACCCATCGCGGCGTCATCGACCACGACGGCCAGTTGATACGCGGGAATGTTGACCGCACGCCACACCACGAAATCGCCACCGGCTTGTTGCAAATCAATCGCCACTTCGCCCAAGTAGCCGTCCACGAAGCGCGGTGACTCGGTAACCCGAAACCGCCACGCGAACGGCTTATCGAGAGTGGCAGCATCGCTGGCTTTTCGGCGGGCACAGGTGCCGGGGTAGGTCGGCGCTTCATGCTCCGCGTGAGGGGCGCTGGCCGCGTTCTGAATGTCGGCACGGGTACAGGTGCAGGGGTAGACCAACTCCCGGTGTTGCAGTTCTTCCAGCGCGGAAACGTGGGCGGGCAACTGCGCCGATTGCACGACCACGCCGCCGTCCCAATTCAAACCCAGCCAATGCAAGTCCGCAAGAACTTGCTCCACCGCGTCCGGCTTGTTCCGCCAAATGTCAATGTCTTCCATGCGAAGCTTCAGCGTGCCACCCTGCGACCGGCCACCCTGCGACCGAGCGGACAGCCAAGCAATCAGGTAGGTGCGGGCGTTCCCCAAATGTTGGGCACCCGTCGGCGACGGAGCCAGCCGACCAATGACGGTTTTCATGCGGGTTAGTTTACCCTGCTCACCATGTCTTTGGACTGTGGTACCACGGGTTTTTGGAACTGAGGCTACCTGTGCGTAAGCGGACTCGATCCTGCCGGCGATGGACACTCGGTGAGGTTGTTCTGCACGTCAAGAAGTCCCAGACGGGACCGACCAATTCTGCCGATTTGCCTTTTATGGAAAATCAGGTGTTGACATGTCGTACTTGACTAGTACCATTTACATTACCTGCTGAGATTGCATCTCAGTCTCAACGTAGTTGTCCGCCTGCCCGTAACACAGTTTCCATCACAAATCCTTTCCCAACAAGGAGTTGCTGCATCATGCGTCAACCACACCGTGGATTTACCCTGATTGAATTGCTTGTCGTCATCGCCATTATTGCCGTGCTGATCGGGTTATTGTTGCCAGCGGTTCAGAAGGTCCGCGAAGCCGCTAGCCGGATCAAGTGTGCCAATAACCTCAAGCAAATCGGCCTCGCCATGCACGGCTACATGGACTCGAATGGCACCCTGCCCGCGAACGGGAACTACACCTCGAACGGGTACGCGATCACGACGACCAACGCCTGGTCAGGCATGGCGCGGATTCTGCCGAACATCGAGCAAGAAAACCTCTTCCGGGGGATCGACTTCACCACGTCGTACAACGTGCAACCGGCGATTAGCTCGAAGCGAGTGGCTACATTCATCTGCCCGAGCGAAATCAACGACAAGGGCTTTGGAACCGACGTAACGTTTGGAAACAAACACTGGCCGATTAACTACGTCCTGAACGAGGGAAGCTGGCCGGTGCTGACGGCGAAGCTGACGGCCATGAAAACTGGCGACGGCGCGTTCGGCCCGAATCGCGGGTATCGACCTGCCGACCTGACCGACGGGATGAGTAACACACTGGCACTCACCGAAGTGAAAGCCTTCACGAACCGGGTGACTGGCGCCGCCAACACAACGACGTTCGCAACCGCCCCAACACCGCCAGTCAACCCGGCGGGACTCTCCGCCTTTTCCCTCGCGGCACTGAACCCCACGTCGTTCACCCACGTCGAGTGGGTCGATGGCAAAGTCCACGAAACCGGGTTCACCACCGTGTTCACCCCGAACACCAAGGTGATTTATTCCAGCGCCGGTGTTGATTACGATGTCGATCTGGTGTTGGCAACCGAATCGAGCCTCGGCGACACCTACGCCGCCGTGACCGCGCGAAGCTACCACACCAGCGGCGTCAACACCCTGCTCATGGACGGCTCCGTGCGGTTCGTCAACAACAGCATTTCCCAGGCAACGTGGCGGTCACTCGGCACCCGCAACGGCGGCGAAGTCATCGGGGATTATTAACCCGCCCCGGTGGGCTGCGTTGGTGTGCGTGACGAGTGGGGGCCGACGCGGATCACGTTGCCGATGGCGTGGATGCCGATGTGACCTGGGAAATGGTGGGTGTGCGATTCCGAATGCACGATTGCGACGGTGCGGTCCCAGGCGGTGTGATCCATGTTGCGTTGCGGCCAGTTTTCGCGTGCCCAGATTTGGCGAAACATGGCTCGAACGATGTTGCGGGGGGCGGCAATCAGGGTGGGGCGATCGAGGATCACGTGATTGCCGGCATGCGGCTTTTCGGCTTGTTGCATTAGGTTGGTGGCAGCTTCGCGTTGATGGGCGTAAGCGTCATCGGCTTGCTCGGAGAGTTGCCCGAGGACCGTGACCACTTCCGGGTTGAAGGTTTTCAAGAGCGGCAACAACTCGGCCCGAATGCGGTTGCGGGTGAACGCGAGATCGGCGTTCGTGGCGTCTTCAATGTGCGCGATGTTCTGGGCGTGCAGAAACGTAACCACGTCAGCGCGCGTCACGGTCAAAATCGGGCGGATGAGCAGCAACTTTGGATTGGATGTCCCCTTCAAAACTCGTTTCGCCGCAATACCTCTTAATCCTTGCAGACCCGTTCCACGAATCAAGCGATGCAGAATCGTTTCGGCTTGGTCGTCCGCCGTGTGGCCGGTGGCAATCCACTTCGCCCCCGTTTGGATGGCAACTTGCGTCAGCCAATCGTAACGCAACTTTCGGGCAGTGGCTTCCAGGTTGCCGCGCGTTTGCGACGCAATTGCGGCCACGTCCGCGCTACCAATGTGGAACGGCAGTCCGCAATTTGCCGCGAGGTGTTGCACGAATGTAGCATCCGTATCGGACGCAGCGCCACGCAGTTGATGATTGAAATGCGCCACGACCAACGGTTGGCTACTCGGCACCAGCATCAAGCCGTGCAGCAACGCCACACTGTCCGCACCACCCGACACCGCGACGACGCCAGACCCCGACACCATCGCGTGACGCTGAAAGAAGTTGCCAATCTCCTGAGGCAAACGTGACACGACGACATCCGGGCAATGAGATTCAACTCGGGTGATGGGCACACAACGTCGATCACGAGGTAGCACCCTCTGATCGATTCCACAGAAACGCCAACGAGGATGTCGTAAGCCTCGGAAGTTGGGTCGTCAACGGTTGGGCCTGCGGCATCAGCGAAGCCGACACAATCATCACCCAAAACACCCGCCGCTTCGTCCCGCACCGAATGTAGATGTCGTTGGCGATGTGGCAGCGTCTATCGCTTTGGGGTAGGCAGCACCGTCGAGGAATTAGAAAGCCAAGAAGGATTCGGGATCCGGATAGGCTCCTCCGGACCCACTGGTGGCTGGCCGGGGATGACGGCGCGGAAGTAGCCGGGCAAGTTCCAAATCTTTGGCGCCGTCGGGGAATACTTGTGGTCCGCGAACCGGATGATGGCCCCTCCGACTGTGGGGACGAAGGGGCCACTGAAAACCATCGTGCCCGGTATCAACGCCCCGCTGCGGAGTTCGTACACCGGCTGGGGATTCAGCTCGTTGACTCCAAGCCTAACCAGGCTGGGGCTGTCACGCCTTGAACGATACAAAGCAAAGTCCTTACCAAGCAACTCCGGTGGTACGCCCGGCAGCGTGTGCGAGAGAGTGAACTCGCCACCCGCGTCCAACCGGCCCACCAACGTCGAGTAGTCGGGGCGGTTGAACTCGACGAGACGGTTAACTCTCAGGACGAACTCGTAAGAAGTCGGCGGTAGTGAAGGAACCCCCGCCTTCAGACCGGCAATCACCAACGCAACCGTAACTAGTGTCATCGTCGTCTCCGGCTATTGCCAATCAACAGGTCGTTGTTGCTTCATACCCAGTTGGGCGCCTTACCCACTTTGCTGGCCGGGTCGATGACCGTTACGCCCGAACCCGGCCCGTTCGTGGTGGCGTAAAAGTTAGCGTACCATTTCCGGGATAGAATTGGCTAGACCGACTTGTCTGCGTAGAAGACGACACGATCATCACCCAAGACACCAGCTGCTTCGTGTCGCACTGGATGGGCATAGAATGGCATTATGTTTAGGTGAGTTACATGAATTGGAATTGCCAAGACCCAGGCATCTTATGAAATATGTGCTTTTACTTCTGCTGTCGCTTCTCTTTACTTTAATCAATTTGGATGGTTTCGTAGTCTGTCATGCAAAACTACTTGGCGGTGCTACCACAACATCAATTAGCCAAAGTTTGGACGGCATGGAAATATTCACTTTGCACTTGGACGCTGAAGTGCCATTTTCTTGCATAGTATCAATGTTTTCGATCGCCGTCTTTCTATCAGCTTATCTGTCACTATATGCTATTCATACTTTCTTAATCTATCCAATCTTTCGATCGAGTCGTCGATATCTACACACCACATCTTAGATAACCTGACCGATCCTATTTCTGTGATTTCACCGCAACACTTCACCCACTTACTCCACCGAAACGCCGACGAGGATGTCGTAGGCGGCGTGGGCGCCGACGGCGATGCCGAAGCCGCGGAAGACGTACAGGGCCGTGAAGTATAGCCCGGCGACGAAGCGGAATAGGAATTTGACGGCGACGATTTCTTCGCCGCTTTGGCCGACGTGATGGGCGGCGGAGAAGGTGAGTGCGGCGGCAATTGCGGCCAGTGGAATGGCGACGATCGACGGCAACAACACGAGTCGCAGCAAAAAACACAGCCCGGCGAAGAGGCACAATCGGAACAACACTTCTTCGTAAATCCCGGCGCCGATGTACGTGACGAGTTGCGTGGCAGCAGGCGTTTGGAACTGGATGCTGGCGGTGGGGATGCCCCATTGCTGCATCAGCGGGGTGAAGTTTTTGGCAATCGTCCACAAGCCGACCGCGAACAGGATGCTTTCCAACATCATGCCGAAGCAAGTGGCGAGTGGTTCGGTGGGACGGTCGCCCCAACTCCAGAAACTACGGATGACCAGAATCCCAACCACTAGAATTGGCGCTGCCCACATCTGCCCGAGGCCGTAGCGTTCCAGCCCCCAGCGCAGCCACTCGTCGGCACCGTTGCGCATCCCGGTCGCGTTGACGCCACCGAAATACAACACGCCGCCTTCGTACACAATCATCAGCGGTAGCAGAAAGACAAGACACGCCCAGGGGTGCCGCGTGGCAGAGAGATAACTGGTCATATCCGAACCGTCGATGAGGTAGGAAAGTGCCAAAGTAGAGGGTATGAGTGTGAGAGAGTGAAAGACGGGTCTTGTCTAACACTCTCCACGCTACACGCTCACACTACAGCGGTGCCCATTCTGTTGTTCGCTCGGAGCGGAAGAATCTTGACACACAAAGTTCCGCGACACGCTTTGTTGGAAGAAAGTACCAAATTGGAGGGTATGAGTGTATACAGAGTGTAAGACGGGTCTTGTCTGACACACTCCACTCTCGCACCCTCCACGCTCACACTTCTGCCATCCTCACGCGCACAGTTCGGGGTATTGCCGGGCCAACAGTTTCGTGCGTTCGCTGGCGGTCAAAATCCGCACCACGCTGCCCCGTTCGGATGCGGCGAGATCGACGAATTCCGGGCGGGGCAGCACCGTGCCGGATGGATCAGCTAGCACCGCGACTACGGGTCGTGCCGTGGCCCGTAAGTTCGCCCGGCTGGTGTGGTTCGCAATCACCACCCCGATGCGGCCGTCGGCGAGTTCGACCACCGTGCCAATTGGGTGGAACGATAAGTGGAGAAGGTACTCGCTAAAATCCCGATCGACTCGCCCCGATTCAGCCGCAAACAATGTATCGGTTAATGCGGTGCGCGGGTCGCGTGCGGGGCGGTGCGGGCGTTCGCTGGCAAGCCCGGCGTAGTGGTCGCAGACGTTGAGCAACCGGGCCAGTGTCAGCACGTTGTCACCGGGAATCGCGTTGGGGTAGCCGGTGCCGTCGGGCCGTTCGTGGTGCATCGCAATTGCGTCCGCGATGTGGCCCACTTCGGGGAACAGACCGCGAATCAGGTTCGCACCCGTTGTCGGGTGGGCTTCAACCATGCGGCGTTCGGCGGCATCCAGGGGGGTGGTCTTCCCCAACACAGTGGCCGGGACGCGCAACATGCCGACATCCATCATCAACGCCGCGATCATCGGGATCAGCGGTCGGCTCGCCCATTCAAAGTCGTGCGGCACAATCCGGGCGACAACCTGCGCGACCGTGATCGCATGGGCGGCGACAAAACGCGCCGGTGGGGTGGTGTGCAGGCCGCCGGAATAGCTGCACGTGGATTCCGGGGCGGCGTACAAGAACCGCAACGGCGTGGCTTGTCGGGCTTCTTCGAGAAGTTGTTCACCCAAGTTCCCGAACCACGCCAAGTCAACGGCCCGCCCAACAGTCATGTCAGTCAATCGCCGCGCCAGTCCGTCAATGCGGTCCGCATCGCGGCGCTTCACCGACACCGCCGCTTGCAACACCGCCAGGCGATCGCGGACGGTTTGCAACATCGTGTCCAGACCTTCGCAGAATCGCAGTTGCACTTCCGCCGAACCGGGAAACGCCTGCACCATTCGCAATGCCGCTTCAGTCAAGCTAATGGTTTCACGGTGATAGCAGACCAGCGGATCGGATTGCGTCGCCGTGTCCGAAGCCAACCCCGCCAACAACGGCTCGTCCCCGAGTTGCCGTTGCACGGCCACCAATCCGCGAGCTTGTTCGAGCAACTGCCGCGCCTTCAACATCAGCCGATCGGGGAGCGGCCCGTCAACCGTCGATGCCCCGGTGAGCGACCGCAACGAAAGCCCTAACAGCGCCGGGTTGTCCGCCAGCCGCGTGGCAACTTGCGTCTTCGCCGCGTCAGGTTCATCAATCGCCCCACCAATCGCAACGAGATGTGGCGTTCTCTCAAGCCGTTCCCGAAACGAGGAAATGCGATTCAACAATGCCCGTGTATCGCCCATTTGCCCCACCCCCAGCATCCGACAAGTTCCCGTGTCCATAATCATCGACAATAAGCAAGGTAAACTTGAACGATTCTGCGGGTTGGATGAGGCAAAAGCATGAGGAAGTGTGTGGATGTGAAGAGCTACACGAATCATGATTCGCGGGCGTTACGGTCGAACGCTGTGAGTTGCCTTCGATTGCCGTGTTGAGTCCTGTGTGCGTTCTCGGTATCTTCAACGAACGGGTTTGTCATGCTTTTCGGGGAGGGTTCCGATGGGATTCGTCGTTTCGTTGGTGATGGCCTCAATCGCAGCACCGCCCACGCCGGAGCAGGTTTTTGAGCAGCGGATTCTGCCGATCTTCAATTCGCCGAACCCGTCCAGTTGCGTGCAGTGTCACCTCGCTGGCGTGGATTTGAAGAACTACATCCGGCCGTCCAGCACCGAGACGTTCCTCTCGTTACGGGATCAAGGGTTGATCGACCTGGATGCCCCCGAGAAATCCCGCATCCTGGCGCTGATTGCGATGGGTCAGGACGAGAAGGGCACGCCGAAGGTTTCGCAGAAGGCCCGCGATGTGGAGTACCAAGCTTTCGCCGCGTGGGTCAAGGCGGCTGCGAGTGACCCCCTGTTACGGACCGCTCCGAAGCTCAAACCGGATGCATTAGCGAAACCGACGCGGCCCAACGAAATCATTCGCCACGCCCGCAAGGATCGGTTGCTGGAATCGTTTGAAAACACCATCTGGGCGATGCGGTTTCGCTGCATGAATTGCCACATTGAGAACAGCCCGCAAGCCCGCAAACTCATTGAAGAACATGGCAAACAAGTCGGGTGGTTCAAGGCCACGCCCGAAGCGACGTTGAACTACTTGATGGGCAGCAAACTCATTGACGTGAAGAAGCCCGAAAACAGCCTGCTACTTCTGAAGCCGCTTGAAGCGGTGAAACACGCGGGCGGGGAAAAGTTCGTCGTCGGCGACCAGGGGTACAAAGCCTTTCGGCAGTTTCTCGAAGACTACGCCAACATCGTCGGCGACAAGTACGACATCGCCGCGAAGTTGCCGAAGTTACACACGATTGAAGCCTTCAGCACCGACATCTGGTTGAAGCTCACGAACACCGCACCGGATTGGGATATGAAGCTGTTGATGGTGAAGGTGTTCGCGTGGGACGCCACGACCAAAACTTGGGAGACGGACCCGATTGCCACCAGCGATCGACGCGGGTGGGCCAAGTACAAGCTGTGGCAGCACAGCCTGACCGTGATGGCGCCGAAGGATTCCGACCGCGCCAAGGCGTGGAAAACCGGCACCCCGAGTCTTGCCAACGGCCGGTACTTGGTGAAAGTGTACGTCGATGGCAGCGACAAGTTGGCGAAAGACTGGACGGCGGAACTCAGCGAAACCGACTTCGTCGGCAGCGCCGAAGTGCAATCCGCGTGGCCCCCCGGCTACGGGAAGATGACGCCAATTGATGCCGGGAAGCTGACAAAGGAATAAACGGGTGGTGCCTTTGGAATTTTGCAGTTGAATCACGGGCACCCGCGAGGGATGTCCCTACAAAATCCTTGACTCGTAGGGGCATCCCTCGTGGGTGCCCACCAGACATGTCGCGTTTGGAGGATTAGCCATGATTGTTCCGCTTCGCACGTCAACCCCGGATGCCGTGGACTACCCCGATGACGATGGGAACCCGATGGCCGAAAATACGCTGCAATTTCAGTGGATCGTGACACTCCAGGGCGGGCTTGACGACCTGTTTCGTAGCAACCCAGACGTGTTCGTCGCCGGGGATTTGTTGTGGTATGCGGTGGAAGGCGACAACACGCGCCGTGCTGCGCCGGACGCGATGGTCGTGTTCGGTCGGCCCAAGGGGTATCGCGGCAGTTACCAGCAGTGGAATGAAAACGGCGTCGCGCCGCAAGTGGTGTTTGAAGTGCTATCGCCCGGAAACCGCGCCGGTGAGATGGCGCGAAAGTGGCAGTTTTATGAAGCGCATGGCGTCGAGGAGTATTACATATACGACCCGGACGATGTCGAACTGTCCGGGTTCACCCGCAACCCGTCCGGGCACTTCGACCCGGTCGCCGAGATGAACGGGTTCGTCAGCCCACGCCTGGGGATTCAGTTCGACATGAACGGTGCGGAACTCGTGATTCGTCGGCGGGACGGCAGCCAATTCCTGACGTATCTGGAACTCAGCGAACGAGCAGCACAGGAATCGAACCGGGCGGCCCGAGAATCGAAGCGAGCAACGCGGGAATCCCAACGCGCGGATTCGGAATCACAGCGAGCGACGGATGAAGCAATGCGGGCGGAGCGTCAAGCCCAACGAGCGGCTGAAGAGTCCCTGCGGGCGGAGAAAGCGGAACAGGAACTGTTGCTGTTGCGTGCGAAACTCAAAGCCGCTGGCATCGCGGTTGAATAGGGCCGGTGGTACTCGTGCCATAGCATTGTTGAACCGAGTTTTCGACGACTCGCTTTTCGCCGTCGAACACGACATAATAGGGTATCCGCTTTTTTGTCTCAGGCCGGACACTGTTCAAGGAATTGCCATGATGCGAACTCGTTTGGTTGTCGTGTTGTCGATGGGGGTGTTGGCGTTCGCCAATTTGACCCCGGCGGCAGACCTGGAGAAAGACCCGGTTATTGCACGCATGAAGAAAGACATATTCTTCTTGGCCGGCGACGAGTGCGAAGGACGAGGTACGGAGACGAAAGGGATTTTGATCGCCGGCGAGTACATCGCGGACACCTTCAAGCAAGCCGGGCTGAAACCGGCTGGCACAGACGGGTACTTTCAACCCTTCACGATTGCCGGCTCCAGCAAACTGGGTACGCCCAACACGCTAACCTTGAACGGCCCGGACGACGCCAAGCTCGAACTGAAGTACGGCACCGACTTCACCCCGACGGGACTTTCCGCGACGGGTAAGAAGTCCGCCGAGTTGGTCTTCGTCGGGTACGGCATCACGGCGGAGAAGCCGAAGTTCGACGAGTACGCCGATCTCGACGTGAGTGGCAAGTTTGTCGTGTTGCTTCGCAAAACGCCATTGGCCGACGCCAAGGACAACCCGTTCGAGAAAGACGCCCCGACGGCGGCGGCTTTGGCGAGCAAAATTGCCCTCGCGGTGGACAAAAAAGCCGCCGGGATTCTGTTCGTCAACGATGCTACCTACGGCAAAGATGGCGACTCACTGATGGACTTCCGCTACGCCGGTGGGCAAGCCGCCAGCGTGCCGGTGTTACACATCAAGCGAAAAGTGTTGGACAAGTTACTGGCGTCCCAAGAGAAAACGCTTGCGGACATCGAAGCCGCCATCAACAAAGATTTGAAGCCACAACCCGTTGCCTTGACGGGTTGGACTGCGGACACCGAAGTTACCATCTCGAAGGGTTTGATCCCGACCCGCAACGTCGTTGCCGTCTCCGAAGGTCACGGGCCACTGGCGGATGAAACCGTCGTCATCGGGGCGCACTACGACCACCTCGGCTACGGCGAACCCGGTAGCTTGATGGGTGCGGCGGGCAAGGGCAAATTGCACTATGGCGCAGACGATAACGGCTCCGGTACGACGGGATTACTTGAGATGGCACGCCGGTTCGGGGCGGTCAAGGAACGTCAAGGCCGCCGAGTAGTGTTCATTGCGTTTGCCGGTGAAGAACGCGGGCTGTTCGGCTCCATTCACTACTGCAAGGAGCCAACCTACCCGCTCAGCAAAACCGTCTTCATGCTCAACATGGACATGGTTGGCCGCGTCATTTCCGTGGATGACGACACGACTACCCCGATGGGCAGCGTTGCCGGTGCGAGTGCTACGGCGTCCCAAACCAAAACCATCGTGAAGCGAGACCGCGTCGTCGTGTACGGCACCGGCACCGCTGAAGGCATGGACGGCGTCGTCACCGATGTGAACAAATATTTTGACTTCAAGATCATCAGAGTCCCCGGCGGCGCCGGGCCGAGCGATCACGACTCGTTTTACCGCAAAAAGATTCCCGTGCTGTTTCTGTTCACCGGCACCCACCGCGACTACCACCGCCCCACGGACACGCCGGACAAGGTCAATCTCGCGGGTCTGAACAAGGTCGTCGGGTTCTCCGAGATGTGCCTGAATTATTTCGCCACCCAACCGGGCAAGCCGAAGTACCTCGTGACCAAGGGCGGCTGGGAAGACCCCACCGAGGAACGCACCTCGCGGTCGTCTCGCCCGTCGATGCCAAAGCTCGGCATCATGCCCGGTAACTACGAAAGCACCGAAGGCGGCGTGTTGGTCGAAGACTTGACGCCCGGTGGTGCGGCGGAGAAAGCGGGCGTCATGCCGAAAGACGTTGTGATCGAAATTGCGGGTAAACCCGTGAAGGATATCAACGCCTACATGACCGTCATGGCGAGCCAGAAAGCCGGGACGGAAATCGACATCGTTGTCGTCCGCAAAGATAAAAAAGTGACCGTGAAGGTCACGCCGTTGCCGTAATCGTCGAACCACTTGGTCATTTGGTTTCCTGAGCGGGGGACGTGAGTCCTCCGAAGTTGTGTTCGCTCGGAGGACTCACGTCCCCCGCTCAGACTGACAGACACGAATTCCGTCGCCGGGAATGTGAAAATTCAGCAGGACACAACGCAACCGCATCTGGGGTATAATGCCCCGAACTGTGAACATCACCATCCTGCCCCGTTCGGTTAACTCCGGGTGGGTTCCTGAATTGATCCGACATCATGGAAGCCTCGATCTACGTTGCCACGCAAATCGTCCGCCTCCCGGATGTCACGGTGC
Organism: Fimbriiglobus sp.; assembly: GCA_043785105.1. Lineage (GTDB taxonomy): Bacteria > Planctomycetota > Planctomycetia > Gemmatales > Gemmataceae > Fimbriiglobus. The sequence goes on along the minus strand of JAYVXO010000123.1, from coordinate 16,235 downwards.
CTCCAACCGACGGCCCGGATGTCGGGGAGTTATTGCGGCAAGTGCTGGATGTCCAACGGGAACAACTGGCCGTCTTGAAAGCCCAACAAGCCGCCCAAGACAGCCAAGCCCGATGGCGGGCATTCCTTGCCCGGTGGAACACGGACTTCCCCGACATCGGGCTGGTCTGCAAGCAGGTTCTCCCGGTCGTGGAGCGGGCCTACCTGGAGTTGATCCGCGAGTTGACCGACAAACTCCGGGACGAAGACGCGGGCCTGGAAAACGAGTTCATCCTGAGCGAATTCCTGGACCGCTACGGCGCCCGCCTCGGGCAACTGGGCATGGTCCTCAGCCAACTCGGCCCCCTGGCCGACGCGGCACCAGCGGATGTCAGTAGTGGATAGTGGATAGTGGTTAGTGGATAGTTAAGCAAAGAGCCACATGCATCATGATGCATGGGCTTTGACTCCCACACTCACCACTGCTTCTGCTTTCTATCCACTATCCACTATCCACTGCTCACTCACCACTATCCACTGTCCACTCACCACTACTCCGAGAAGTATGGAACTCGTCGCTACGGATTTGCAACGGATTCGGGATTTGTACTACCAGGGCCGTTACCGGCAGGCTTTGGCGGTCGGGGAGCCTTACGGGCCGTTGCGAACGTGGACTGGCCCGGCGTCGCGGTTGATGGCGGGTCGGTTGGCGTTGCAACTGGGCGCGCCGCGGATGGGGCACCAACTGCACCTCGTGGCGTTCCGGGAAAGCCCGGCGTACCCGGAAGCGATCTACTACCACGCCCGCTACCGGCTCGAAACGTTCGGCCCGCTGTCGTGCTGGCACTTCTTGCGGCAACACCCCGATTGGTCGGACGCACAACCGGACCTGCGGGCGGACTGGCTGGCGGTCCACGCCCTCGCCGCAGCACGACTGCGCGACTTTGACCGGGCGGATCGCTACCTCAACCAAGCCGACGGCATTGCGGTCGATCGGGCGTGGTTACACGTCGAGCGGTCGTCGGTGCTGGAATTATGCGAGCGGCCCGACGAAGCCCTTGCCTCGGCACGACGTGCCCTGGAAATCACGCCGTGGTTCCGCCCTGGCGTGCAAGCGGTGGCTCATTTGCACCAACGGGCGGGCCGCGATCGGGAAGCGATTGAGCTTCTCACGCAGGCCGCGGACCACCTCGAAAGTGGCGTGATCCTCGCGCACCTCGCCACGTTGCAGTACGACCAGCGCCGCTACCACGACGCCCGCCGGAGCCTGGACCAGTACGCCGACCTTTCCCCGCTGATGGATCGTGAGGTCACGAAATGGTTAGCAGCCCGGCGGGCGGACGTGGCGTATTTGCTGAACGAACCCACTATCGCGGTACAACAGGCGAAGCTTGTCGGCGAAGATTTTTACACCCAGTTCGCGGAGCGATTGGAAGCGAACTCGACCGCTGATGCTCCCCAACCCACGGCAGCGCGGATCGTGTTGCCGGTCAATCTCTCGTGCGGTGACACCCCACTGACGGCGACGGAAATCTTGGGCCGCTTCTTGAACCGCCCGATCCCGACTGTGCCAGTGGATGCAACTGTGGCAATGGATGGCATCCCGGATGCCGCTGAGCGCCGACGTTTCGACGAAGCCGGTTGGGCGACTCGTGAGTTCTCGTTGACAATCGACACCGCCGGGGAACTGATCGCACGCGGGTTGCCGTTCTTGGTCACGTTGGTCGAAAGCGGGTTCGGGCAGTCGCGGTTGATCCTCGGTGTCGATCGAACCCGGAACAGCGTGTTCATGCCCGAAGGTCTCGAACAGCGCCCGATTGAAGCGCCGATCACGGTGTTGCTCGAACGCTACCAAGCGTTCGGCCCTCGCTGCCTCGTCGTTGTTCCGAAAGAAGAAGCGGCCAAACTCGACGGCCTGTCGCTTCCGGATTCGGACACGTACAACCGCCTTCATGCCATTCAATGTGCGCTAAACGACCTCAAGTTCGCCGAAGCCAAATCGCTTATTGTCGCGATGCGCCAGGAGTTCCCCGGCCATCGACTCACGAAGTACGCCGCGATTGCCTGGGCACGGGCGACCGCGCACCCGGTGCTGTTGCTGGATGCGTTGACGGACTTGTTGGTGGATTTTCCACACAACGCCACGTTGGTCCTGGCCAAAGCGGCGGTGTTCCGCGACTTGGGTCGGATCCCGGAACGCCGCGCGATTCTCGAAGCCGAAGGGGACCAGACCAGCGCCGAACCGCTGTTGATGCAATCGCTCGCGCAGATGATGTTGCCGGAACCGAAATCGCAAGACGACGCCACCCGGTTGCTACGCCGGTCGATCCGCGTTCGGCCCCATGCGGCTGCGGGTTATTACTTGCTCGCCACGCAACTTTGGGAGCACCAACAGTTCGACGAGGCGGCGGACTATTACCGTTTTGCGACATGCCTAGACGACCGCGAAGAGCAGTTCGCCGAAGCGTACTCGCGGGCGTTGCGGACACTCAACCAAAGCCCCGACGCCTTGCGGCTGTTCCAACAACGTGCCAATCGCGGGCCGTTGCCGTTCGCTCCTGCGGTGCGCTCTTTGTTCCACACCCTGCACGACCGCGAGGACGTTGACTTCGCGTTTGCGGCAATCGGCAAGGCGATCGAAAAGGCTCGCCAAGTGAACGGCAACTCGCCGGGAACGGAATCGACTTCGGTACTTGCCGAATTACTGCTGTTCCGTGCGGAGATGTTGGCGAACGCGGGCAAACACGCGGACGCCGAATCGGACCTCGCGGCAGCACAGCCGCACGCCGTACCGGCCATGTGGTTCCGCAACGCCGCACGACTGGCGCGGATCAAGCCCGATTACCGGGCCGCTGTCGAATCCATGCGGGACTTGCTCACACACGAACCGCTCGTGGCGGACAACCACCGTCTCTTGGCCGGGCTGATTGCGGACACCGAAGGCCGGGACGTGGCCACGCGGTACTTCGCCGAACTCGCGCATCGCTACCCCGACCACTACGGGGTTGCGAAACTGGCTGCCGAGTTTGTGTACGCGAATCCGGACACCGGCCCGATTCGCGTCACCAATCAGTTGCTCGAACTTTGCCCGCACGACGCCTGGGCACACCGTCAATTGGCCATGTTGTACGCCGACCGCAAAGACCACCACGCGGCTCTCCACGCGATTCAAAAAGCGGCGGAATCCGAACCGACGCACCCGTCGCACTACGCCGTTCTCGCGCACGTGCATCGGCGCGCGGATCGGGTCGATGAGGCGTTGGAAGCGTTCCGGGACGGACTGAAACGGTTCCCGGATCACGAGCTAGCGATCTACGAAATGGTCCAAGTCTCGCGCGGCTTGAAGGAGAAGAAGGCTACCCTCCGGTTCATCGCGGAGCAACTCCACGCCACGCCGCACACGGGTGACGGCTTACTCGCGTACTTCAACCAAGCGAGCGAGTTGATCGACGAGCCGGAGGAGTTTGAACGCTTTTTGGACGAACTCGAACGCTTCCTGGACGAACGCCCCGACCTGTGGCAAGCGTGGTCGATCGTCATCCAAACGATGACCAACGCGCAGCGGGTCGATGAAGCCTTGTCGTTGGCACGGGAAGCGACGGAACGGTTCCCACTCGTGCCACGGGTCTGGATCGACTTGGCGATTCTTTGCCGCATCATGGAGCAACCCGACGAGCGGCTCGACGCTTTGAAACGTGCGGTCGCGGTCGCGCCGGGTTGGGTGCCCGCTGTGCGCGAACTCGCCGACGCCCTGAGTGAGGCCGAACAGTACGCCGAAGCCGTCGCGGTCCTCGAACGACTCGTTCCCCGCGCCGCGATTGATCCCCTGGCGCACTGGGCGTTCGCCGAACGACTCTGGCAAGCCGACCGTGGCCAGGAAGCCATTCAACGGGCCATGCAAGCGGTGCGCTTAGACACGGGCGCGGACCCGCGCATCGAAACCGCCTGGAGTGCGGTGCTGTCGTGGACGGAGCGCATTGACGAACCGGAGGAGGCAATTGCCCTGGCCCGATCGCTGACAAAGGACCGCGCCGGTGACCCGCGCGCGTGGCTGCGGTTTGCCCGCTGCATCACGGATGCGTCCAAGGCCAACGAGATCCTCGGCGCCCTGGACACCGCGATTCGGCTCGACCCGCGTAACATCGAAGCGCACGATTTGAAGGCCGAACGGCTCGCCGCGTTGGGCCGGTTTGACGACGCCTTGGCGGCGGCCCGGCCGGCGGCGTTGCTCGCGGACTTGCCCCTCGTGTTGCAAGGTCGCGCCGCCTGGATCGAAGCCCGTCGGGGCAACTACGCGGCGGCCATTCCCCCGATGCAAGCGCTGGTGGCCGTCGATCCTGATTACATCTGGGGCTGGCAGCAACTCGCGGAGTGGTACAACGACACGGGCCGGTCCGAAAGTTACCTGGAAGCCGCCAGTGAGTTGCTCCGCCTGCGTCCGGACCACCCGATGTCCCTGACGATGCGGGGTGAAGCGAAGCTTCAAACCGGCGACCGCGAAGGGGGCAAAGAAGACCTCCGGGAAGCCCTTCGTGTTCACCCCGGCTATTCGCCGGCGGCGGTCATTCTCTTCGATGCGTGCCTGAGCGATGCAGAATACCGGGACGCCCGGTCCGCGCTCGCGGTGCTTCAAGAACACCTGTCCGGGCCGGAAGTCCTCGTTAAACAGATTCAATACGCATCCCGCACCAACGACCAGGACGGGGCGGCGCGCGCGTTCGGTGAACTCTGCACAACGCCCGGCGACGGTCCCGCCATGTTCATGCAGATGGGCTTGAACGAGATGCACTCGCTCGACCAGGGCGAGAAGGCCGCCGAACTGTTGTTTGAAGCGTGGCAGTCGGACGAAGAGTTTAGCCCGTGGGCGGGGATATTCTGGCTGGACACCCCCGACGGCGATTCCGCCGACGACGAACTGAAACTCGAAGCGTGCGATGTCACGGTGAAGCAGTACCCGCACTTCGTCCCGGCCCACGACCGTCGCGCCGAGCAACTCGCGATGATGGGGCTGTACGAAGAGGCCGCCGCCGCGTGCCGTCCGGACGGCGTGACGCCGTTGCCGATCGCCCTTCAGGGCCGTGCGGCCTGGGTCGAAGCCCATCGTGGGGACCGCAACGCCGCCATTTCGATCATGAAGAAGATTCTTGTTGAGGAGCCGGACTACAGTTGGGGCTGGCGGCAACTCACCCACTGGTACGACGCCCTGGGGCGAAACCGCGACTGCCTGGATGCCGCCGATCAACTGGTGCGGTTGAACCCCGTCGATCCCGTCGCCCACGCCATTCGCGGCGAAGCCAAGCGGATGCTCGGCGACAACCGCGGCGCGAAGGAGGATTTCCAAAAAGCCTTCGAGATTGACCCCGCGTTCCAGGCCGCTGGGCTGCAACTGATCTCGTCGCAACTCGACACGAACGACTTGATCGGCGCCGCCCGGTCATTGGCGGTCCTGCAAGAACACAGCGACGGCCCACTCGTAAAACTCCGCGCACTCCAGGTCTCAGCGCGACAGGGTAACCTCGATCAGGCGCGGAAGATTTTCCGCGAACTGCTCGCCGATCTGTCCGTGAATCGCAGCATTTTGCAAGAAGCGATTACCGACTTTCGGACCGCCGGATGGCAAGCCGAAGCGGACGATGAACTCGACGCCGCCACCCGAACCGACAACATGACCCCCGCCGCCGCCGGGGTTTGGGCCGATGCGTTGATGCTGTCGAACCAACCGTGGAAGGTCGCCGACAACCTGTCCGGGTTGATCGACCGGAACCGCGACGCGGGCCGGGAAGCGGTCTTGATCTACGCAATGGCAATGGCCGTGGTCGGGCGCACCGATCCCGCCGTGACCACGATTCAACGGTTCGCGGAAGTGTTACGGCAAGAAGACAATTCCTGGGCACGCGCCGGTGCGGCACTTGTGGAAGCGAAACAATACGAACACGCCGCCGCATGGCTCAGCGATTGGTACGATCGCCCCGACCGTGAGAACTGGATGTTACGCCCGCTGTTCGATTCGTACCAAGCGATGGGCGAAGATGAAAAGGCGGAACTGATCGCCCAAGATGCCATCGGCATCGACGAAGACGAGGACGAGTACGCCGCCGATTTCCTGGCGTGGCTCGCGCTGTTCGCCGCCGTCAAAGGGGACACCGAAGGGGCGGAAGAGTACCTCGATCGCGTCGAACCGATCGGCCAACCGGACGGCGTGAAACTCGTCATCAAAATGGCCGAAGTGCTAATCGACGTGCAACGCGCCGACGACAAATCGCGGGCCTTCTCCGAGGCGAAAAAAGACCTCCAAGCCGCCGCCGACGCCTGCGCCAGCAAAGACCTACTCCCCGGCACCCCCCGCTGGTACCAACGCGCCGCCGCCCGCCTCGCCCACGACGCCAACACCATGAACGCCAAACTCTGGGCGTGGTGGCAACGAGTCAAGCCGTGGGTGAAGGGGGGATGAGGGGCAACTATACAGCTCATCTGCACCTAGCGGCTTTGAGCTGGGTGTCAGGTGCAGTGTTTGGTTCGACGGGCCTTCCTGTTAGCGACTCCTGTTCAGGATACCGATCACCCGGCCTGTAATCGCCCAACCGACAAATGCCACGATCGACAGGACCGCGCCGACCACAAACTGCACCGGGAAACCCCGGTCGGCCAGTTCTTGCGTGGCGTAGGGGGATGCCTGGGGGAACACTGCTGCAAGGTATATCGGCAGCCAGAAAGCGATCACGATGGCCATAACCAGGGGGGCGGTGAGTGGGTTTGCTCGCCACCGGCCCCAACAACCGTGTACGGCGATCAACCCAATTAAGCAGAGGGTCAGGTGGTACACGATCAGGTGGTACTTCGCATGCACCGGCCAAGCCGGGTCGGCGAAGTGGCCGACCGACCAGTCGGCACTCAGATGGAAGGCGGGAGTGGTAATAACGGCCAGTGTCAGCAATCCCCGGCCGAGGTTGTCGCGGTTTTTCATGGCGGTTCTCCAACGCGGTGTAAGGTCAGCCCTGACCGACCGGTCGCCAAGGGGCAAAAGCACTGGCATTGCGCTGCAGCGATCTCGAAGTGCCGGGGCAGTGGCGTTCGATTATCTCCTTCATGCCGGTGCGGGCGATCCAATCCAGGCCCAGGTGCGAGTAGACCTCGGGGCGGTAATCGACCGTGAGGAAGCGGTCACTCTGGAGCCGGCGCGAGGCCGACAGGATGAAGTGGCGGAAAGCGGTGTCGCTGAAGCCGAACCCGGCGGGGGGGGCTTCGGCCAAGAGGCCGACCATGGTGTCGATCCGGTCCACGGTGCCGTAGACCGCCTTCATCTCCCTGGCCCACTCGGCGTTGGAAGTGATCTCGGAAAAGTCGCTCACGCGGGGGCGGTGGAAGTAATGCCGGAACTCGTTGTACAGCGGCACGCCGCGGGCACGGTCGCGGACGATGTCGATGACGGAGAGGTCAATGCGCTCGCCGTTGGCGCGGGCGAAGTTGCGCAGGTGGTAGGGGTAGTTCTGGAGGGTGATCGCGCCGGGGTGAGCCACGCCGAAGGAGTAGGCCACGTCTGCGAGGCCGAGTTGGTGCATCAACCCGCCGGTGTTGCGGCCCTGGATTTGGGAGAAGTCCGGCGAGCCGACGGCCGGACCGCCGGCAGATAGGACGACCGGGCGGTGGGAACCGTCCTCGTGGCTGAAGAAACGGTAGTCGTCCGGAATGAGTGGGTGCATCCGGTAGACGGAGACGAACTCCTCGGAGAGCGAGTAGGGTACCCCGTGGTGGTCCGGGAAGCTCCCCGGAATCCCTTTGAGGCTGTGGGTATCGATCAGCCAGACGCTGAGTTGACTGAGCCAGTCCTTCGGGGCGCCGGACCAGTTGGCGTTGAGCGAGATTTCAATCGGCTTAGTGGCGAGGATGGCCGGTGTCCATTCGACCGTGTGGATCTTGGCGATCAAGGCACTGATCACTAGGCGGGCGGTGCGGAACAACGCCTCCTCGTCCCACCCCCGGTACTCGGCCCGGAGAGCGGCGACGACCGCGTTGTGTTCGTTGGCGAAGAGCGTGTGCATCAGGCTCGACCCGAGCCACCAGTTCTCGTTGAACCCGGTGTCCTCGATGCCGGAGAGGAGTGGGTCAGGGTTGTCGGGCAGGAAACCGTTCTCCAACCGGAGCGAGGCCAGCGAGGTTGCGCCGTCCTTCGCCCTGAGCCGGGTGGCGTCGGCCGGGGTGTAGCCATAAATCTGGCCGCCGTCCCACCACGGGGTATTGATGTTCTCGAAGACCGGGATGTTCGCCAGCCGGGGGTCGTGCGTCACGCGGCGGACGTTGTTGAAAAATTCCATGTATGATTCCGACGGTCCGCCGACCGTATTCTGCCAGGTCTTGCCGGTCGGGAGAGGCACCTTCGTCGTCGTTGCCCCCGGTTGACCTTTGCGGTAGCGCGGGTGTTCGACCCAATCGTGGACTTGGAACTGAATCCAGGCGGCGGCCAGCATATTGAGCGATTTCGCTGGCAAGAACTCGCGCCGCGCCAGGAGCCGGTCGCTGATCTCAACCGGGTTGGGGGCATCGCTCGGGTTGATCACCCGGACGGCGGATAGTGGGACCGTGCGGCCGAAGGTCGAGCCACGATATTCCGGCGGCCCGGCGTCGTCGGCAGCCCCCATCCGCGGCACGGACAGGTCGGTGAACGAGCCGTCAGCCGTCCGGGCGGTGCGGGCCTCCTCGGGGATGACGATGGGGACCGGCTGGACGGTGGGCGGTGCGTCTCGATCTTCGGTGTCGGAGAGGTTCTCCCGGCGGAGTTGCTGCCGGAACATGTCCAGATTGAGGACGGCCAGATTCGCCGGCAGTTTGTGCCAGGGGGTGACCGTGTTGATCAAGTTGAAGGTACCTCGGGCCAGCGCACCGAAGAAGCGGTTGCGCAGCGGCGGTTCATCGACGAAACGGTGTTCCTGCCGCAGTCCCGAACTGGCGGCATAGACCGCCTTGCGCGCCCGGTTGATGTTCCCCAACGGCCGAAACTCGTTGGTAGTGTGCCAGGGATTGAAGGCCAACAGATCAACCCGCTCCGCCGCCGCCCGCCCCTCGATCGCATCCACATCCTGTTGGGGGATGGTCAGCCGGGCAACAGTAACGAACGCCGAGTCGCTCTCCCGCCACTCGACCGCTGCATTTTCGATCGGAGTCTTGAGCTGATCTATGAACGGCTGTACACACAGGTCGAAGGCCAGCGGCCCCTGACGCAGTCGATCGGCTAGGTCGCTTCTGAGGTAGTCGGGGTGTTCGCGCGAAGGGGCTGGCTGCGAGGCCAAGTCGGCCGGGATGAGTCTGACGCGGACGGCCTGCTCGCCCCAGAGCACCGCCCCCCGGCTCCAGTACGTCTCAGTGGTCAGGCTGTCGATCGCCCGCGCCTGCCGTGCCAGGGTGCGGAACATGCGGAAGGTAGTGAACGGCCCAAGGTTGAAGAGGAATCGGAACGGCAGTTTGAGCCAGCTCCCGGCCATTGCCTCGGCGAATGCGACGAACTCGCGCCCATCGCGGGCGTGCGACACCGGCCCGTTGGTCATCAAGAAGTCGTGAGTTTCCGCGCCCGACACCGCCACGCGCAGGCCGACCCCGCGCAAGTCCTTCTTGGCGTCTGGTTGCACTGATCCACTGGCGTTGGAGATGCGCACGGTTGTCGAATAGTGCTGGTCCGGCTGGAAGAAGCCCACTCGATACTCGGCTGGCAGATCCGAGCGAATCGCCAGCGTGGCGTTCTCGACGCCGAGGCGAATTTTGGCGTGAAACGCCCGCAAGGGTTTCGCGCCACCGGCTTTCTCCTGAAGTCGCTTCTGCACCCACATGATCCGCCCGGCCAGCGCCTGAAACCGACTGGCCTCGGTGAATGGGTCACCGCCATCGTAACTCTCGAAGCCATCGGGGTGAACGGGTGGCATGTGGGATAATCCGTGTGGTAGTTCCAACTGTGTCGTAAGATGTTTCTACGCCAAGACACTTCTGCAATAGCAAAAAACGACATGATAGCGTCGTTTTTGGGTTTCGCCGCCGAACAGATGTATAACCGAATCCCGACATGGGATCAGCAATTTATCTGAATCCACAGAACGGATAATACAGCGCTTCCGAACGCTGGGTCAATAATTTTCTCGCGTTCCGATAAACATTTCGGCAGCGTATGGCACAATGATGCTTCGCCAAATCGACAGTAAAGTGATACTCCGCTAGCGTCATCGCCGGTTACGGGGCTTTGCTCTTTTCCAAAAAGTGCAGCAACTCGGCGGGTGTGAGGTAGCCGTCGTTGTTGCGGTCGATTGGGAGGAAGTCAGCGATTGGGCGGCCCTTTCTTCGCCATTCGTACAGGCCGACTTGGCCGTCGCCGTCGGTGTCGTACTCGGCGAACCAGGGGGGTAGGCCCGGCGGGTAGTTGACGTGGCGGCGGCGGGCCGTCGTTGGTCGGCCTCGGCTGGAGACGGACCCTTGACGCCCTTCGGCAACCGGATCGGGATTTCGCCAGCAGCCACGCGCGGCGGCGATGATCGCGGCGGGAGAAGTCGGCGACGGCGTGGAGGAGGTTGACGCTTATCTGGGTGAGTGCGTCGAGGTCGTCGGGTTGGGGAGGATGGCGGCGACGGCCCGGCGGGCGACCTCGTGACAGAACGCGAACCGGGCGCGGACGCAGGCGGTGAGGGTCCGGGCGGTGGCAGCCATGAGGATCAGGAGGTCGGCCAGTTGCTTCGCCGTGACGGACCGCTTGTAATCCGTCAGGGGCAGGTGCTGCAATAGTAGCCCGCGGAAGTGGGAATGGACGACCGGCGGCGTGAGGCTATGCCGAACGTGACGTATGGGGGACATCCTGGTTCCTGTCGTTGAGAAACAGGAGTTTAGGGTTCCCCGAGCGTCGCTGTAAACGTTGAAAGTTCTGGTGAGCAACTCCAGTTGGCCATCGCCATCCGCGTCTCCGGTCGCAAGATTGACTCCGCCAAAAAACGTCGGCTCATAGGCGCGAGTCTCCGCGAGCATTTTGCCAGCCAAATCGAATACACGAACCTGCACTGGCTTGGCCCACCGACACCTCGGCACGGCCGTCGCCGTTCAAATCACCCATCGCTACGGTGAACCCGGTCCGACTCGTGCCGTTGAAGGCCAAGAAATCGCCGCGGATGCGTTCCCCGGTTTTCCCGTCGAAGTTCGCCACTCGCGGTCCGCCGCCGGTGCCGGGGGTAACGGCGTAATCGGCGAACCCGTCGCCGATTATGTCCGCCGCGGAGACGTACACGCCGACGCGGTTGGTGTCAGCGAACGCGAAGAAGTTTCGGATCACCTCGCCGGTTTTGCCGTCGAAAATCTGCACGCGCGGCCCGCCACCATCACCTGCGGCTGCGAGAATGTCATCGACGCTGTCGCCGTTGACATGGGCAGTGGCCACACGAACGCCGCCGGTAAACGTCGTTTTGTAAACGAACGGATCGAACACGACCGCCCCATCCGTGCCGAAGGCCCGTACACGTGGGCCGCCCGCGTTGTCGGCTCCGACTGCTCGTAGGTGGGTATGTTCGGGTGGTGGTGTCGGCGGCACGACCGGCGGAACGACTGGGGGTGAGGCAACTACTGTGATGGCAACCGTGGCTACGTTGCTGTCGGAGCCGCCGTCGTTGGCTTGAAAGGTGAAGCTGGCCAGGCCGTTGGAATCGAGAGATGGAGTTCGATGTGGTTCCCGAGGTCCGTGGGGCTGACAGGCGGTGTGAGCCGAACGTTCTTCGGCGACAAAGTCGCATTGAGCGAGTCGCCTACAATCAGGCTGACCCGGTCTTCGGCGGCATAGCTGCGGACGGCGACCGGGCCGAGGATGTTGTTGAGCCTACGGTTGAGGCTGCTGATGGTGACGGTATCGCGGTCCGCCGCGACAAGGTTCGCCAACACAGCGTCACCCACGCGGCGCACATTGACCGTGCTACCGCCCACTCGCGGCGTGTACAGGATCATCTGGTTCATACCGCTGAAATCCACTGGGCCAAGTCTCGATTGCCGGCTAGGTCCGCACGGTTGATGGCGCGGGTTGTCAGTGCGTACGCATGTGGCGCCGCGTTGCCCCATCATCGTAGGTGACGCCATCGGCATCCCCGGTCTGGCCCCGGAAGGTGACCGGGCCGAGGATCGCGTTCGAGTCAGTGGTGACCTCGAACTGATCACTGGCGCCCGTGTAGCCGTTGACAGTCAAGCTGCTGCCGGCCAGAGTCCCGAGCACCGCGACGGAACTGCCGCCGCTGCCGCAGTCGAAGGTGACCTGTTTCCCCAGATCGGCGGCTACCGTCAGGTTATCCGCGTCGCCGCTGTCCCGGACAGTAATCGACGAAAATGTTGTTCAGAGAATCGCGATTGTAGCTCTGTCCGTTGACGAAGACATCAAGAACACTGCCGCTTCGACGCAACTCGATCGAGTCGATTCCCGAGTTGTTGCCGACCAACTGGCTATTCATATCGACGACCAGGTCACACGTGCCGCCGACCGTGCTGTCGATCCAAGGGGCGAAGGAGGAGCCACGGGTATCGACCGAAAACTCACCGAAACTGACGTTGGTGCCCAGTAACGTGACTTCCTCGCCGCTGTACGTACTCCCGTAGGAGGTCACGGCCCGCCCACACTATCCCCGAGAACCTCATAGATGTTGCTGCCGTGCCGCTTGACGCCTCCCGCTTGTGTCGCTCCCATCTGCCCTGTTCCCGTCTGGCCGTAGCCGACGATCGCAAAGGGGAATCGGCCCTCGCCGTCGTTGCCCAGAAAGATTCCGTACCGATCGGCTCCGGTCCCGCGCGGCCGGCTGGGAGCGATTTCCGAAAGATCGAGAATCGGGTGCTGTCCTAGGATTGCGTTGTAGTTGCAGCCAAAGTCGTTTTTGTTTTCGCTTTATGTAACTCTCGTTTTGCTAAGCTTGCTATTTGTCTGTCCGCCATGCTTTGGATTTCGACTTGATTTAATCCTATCGTCAAAGCTAAGCCACCTTTGCTACTCACTAGCCGCATTTGAAATCTACTTCCGGGTGCGCTGCAATAAACCTGCTTTTCCACCAACGGCCATCCTAGACCAATCCAGTTGATCTTATCAAACATAGTCATTTGATGCAGTTTCCCGCTAAGTAAGATGTGGACAAGATTATTCTCGGCGCATAAGTCAGGCAATTTGAAACCGTCTTTTGAATTCTTGCCCGCATCAGCCGTGAATACTAACCAGTTGCCTTCAACGGCCAATTTCGGCACCCAGTCTTCGTCTTTTTCACCGGGAGCATACTTGTCAATAATGTGGTGGAATTCAACCGCTTCGGTCATATACGGTGATAGATGATGCATGACAGGCTTGCCAACACATTCATCGAACAGAATTCGTCGTGTGGGATTGCTCAAACCGCACTCTTGCTTAGAAAGTCCCCAAATCGGTAGGCAGTTTCAACCTCGTCGGTTGAAATGCCATACGCCGTTGCGGTCTTCTCAATCCCACCTTCTACTTTGATAGCCTTCCTGATACTCAAAGCGGTGTAGCCACTTGGCAGTAATGGCTCGCCGAACCGAACGTGAGGATTGAGAGTAATAATTACTGGCTTGTCGTGCTTACTTTCAAAGATGCGATATTGCTCTGCTAGTCCTTCACGGTTATAGCCTAAATCTTGCAAGTATAATTCGACGAATTCAAATCGCCCCTGGCCACGATGCTTCCCGGATGCGTCAACATACTCCTTGGTCTCTGGGTCCGGCTTAATGACCAACTCGTCATCGTACCGGTATGTCAGGTGCTTACGGGCAAAAATATGGTCAAGGCCGTAAGTGTCCTTAGCGAACTTGATCGCTTGGCGGAACTTGATTAACTGGATTTGTTCTTGCTCTCGAATCTCTCGAATTGCCAACGTTTGGACAAGGTCGAGAAAAGAGACAAATCGCTCTTTTGACCCGAACTGGGCGTCGATCACAGGGCGACCCGATTCAGTACCAAAGAGCCATCGGCTCAACATTGATGTCGATACTCGGCAATACATCGCCGCTTCCGCGATGGTGTACAACCCGCTCCCAAGATGTTTGTGCGTTTTAGTTTTCATGGCTCGTCCACTCGGCACGTCATGTCGGACCCTACGGTTTGGCACGCTCTACGTTTGTTCCAGAAATGGTACGGGTCGGCCCGCCTTCGCCAATTCTTTCCAAGCCACGGCGCGGAGCCGTTCCCGTATCCACGCTGAAAGCTCAAGTCCTGAAAGTTCCGCAGCCGCACGAAAACCCTCTTTTTCAGCTTCATTCAGTCGCATATCAAGCCTAATTGTTTTAGCCTGCCCCGAACCCTTCGGGGGGCGCCCGCGTCGTTTTGTTTCCATACGGGGAGTGTACACACAAAAAACCGAAAAGGCAACAACGTGTATTGAACTGGTGTTTCTTGTGTGTACAATAACTCAATAAGAAAGCCCCGGCAAGTGTTACAAGCACTTGCCGGGGGTAACAACATCCCGGCGGTAAGGCCAGAGTGCTGCGTAGCAACTCCACTCTACCCGAACTGCCGACACAAGAAAAGGCAGTTCGTCATGTTTTGTCCCGTTTGTACGGGCGTCGCCCGCCGGTTCGGAAGGAACCGCAACGGCTCGCAACGTCTCCGCTGTGATGCCTGCAAAAAAACGTTCACGGATGCCGAAACGCAACCCGTAGACCGCCGCCGTTTGGACGCCAAGAAAGCCAAGCTTTGTTTGCGGATGCTCTTGGAAGGCAACTCCATCCGGTCCGTCGAACGGCTGACCGACGTTCACCGCGACACGGTCATTTCCGTCATGGTCGAAACCGGCGAAAAGTGCGAGACGTTTCTAGCCCGCACCGTGCGGGGTGTGCAAGTTCACGACGTTCAGGCCGACGAAATTTGGGGGTTCGTCGGCTGCAAGGAAAAGACCCGCGAGTTGAACGGGTACGCCGACAGCCGGGGCGATGCGTGGTGCTTCGTGGCGATGGAACGCGGAACCAAACTGGTGCTGACGTGGCACCTCGACAAGCGGACACCGTTGGCAACGACCTACTTTGCTGCCAAGTTGAACGACGCCACGAACGGGCGGTTCCAGCTTTCAACCGACGGTTTCCGCCCCTACCGCACAGCCATTCCGCTGGTGTTCGGGAACAACATCGACTTCGCCCAAATTGTGAAGACTTACGGGACCGCCCGACAACGGTGGTGCGACCCGCTATTCTCCGGGGGAAGTAGTAGCGACGCACACGGTGTTACTATCAGGCAACCCCGACGACGACAAGGTTTGCACAAGTCACGTTGAACGGCAGAACCTTTCGATCCGCATGGGCGTTCGGCGGATGACCCGGTTGACGAACGCTCACAGTAAGAAATGGGAGAACCACAAAGCCGCACTGGCACTCTGGTTTGCCTACTACAACTTTTGTCGCGTCCACACGACGTTGAAGACGACGCCCGCCGTCGCATCCGGGTTGACGGATCATGTGTGGAGCGTGGCAGAATTGTTAGAGCGGATCGGCGGATAGAATTAAAAATGGCAATGCCCGGTCAACTGACCGGGCAGATTCAGCAACGCAATATCAGGACAGCACCGAGAATCGCGATGTCTTTGTTACCTGCATTCACACCCAACAACTGTTCCGCTTCCGCTTGGAAGCAGCGAAGTTCTTCGGGCAAAACTTGCTCGGTCTGGGCGGCTTTGTCGTACCACCTGTTGGCCGCTCCCCGATCGCCCAATTGCCGCTGCGCCATCGCCAGGAAGAGCCATTGAAAGGCATCGCCCGTTCCACCCTCTTGCAGCTTGTCAGACAACTCCAGGGCCGCGATGCTGGCTTTCCACTTTCCCGCGCGGTATTGGACCCATCCCAAACACTGCCAGGCCCAGGTGGACTGCGGTGCGAGTTCGACGGCCCGTTTGGGATCCCGTAAATTCGGATCGGAGTGGTTGGCCAAGTACCAGCCTTACCAACGGGCGACCGAGCGTGCCACCCGAACGGCGGCTCAAGGCGTTGCTGCTCATGACGCGGTACTCGATCCGCAGCGAACGGCCGTTGTGTGACGCCATTGATGTCAACCTGTTGTTCCGCTGGTTTTTGGGCATGCCGCCGGGCGACGATGCCTTCGACCCCACCACCGCCAGCGACTCGACGGTCACCAACTGACGAAAATATCCTTGCCGCCGTGGTGGCCGAGGCGTTCAGGAGGCGAAGCTGGCTCACAGGGGCCACACGTTGGCCGAGAATCGGCATGGGTTGATCGTGACGATCACGGTGACCGAGGCCAACGGCACGGCCGAA
>JAYVXO010000122.1:0-17095 GCA_043785105.1 Fimbriiglobus sp. | reverse complement strand
AAGGGTTCGGCTGTTCGCCGATGAAAGTGGTACGTGAGCTGGGTTTAGACCGTCGTGAGACAGGTCGGTCCCTATCTGCTGTGGGCGTAGGAAACTTGCGAGGCTTTCTCCCTAGTACGAGAGGACTGGGAGGGACACATCTCTGGTGTACCAGTTATCGCGCTAGCGGTACCGCTGGGTAGCCACATGTGGAATGGATAAACGCTGAAGGCATATAAGCGTGAAACTTCCCTCAAGATCAGGTTTCCTCACAAGAAGGCTCCAGGAAGACTACCTGGTTGATAGGCCGGGTGTGTAAGGGCAGTAATGCTCTCAGCTAACCGGTACTAATAGCCGAACGTTTGGCCACATTGTTCACTTTCTCGCTTGTGTCGATTAAGATTTCGTGTCCTCCAAGTTGTTATCGATATTTGTCGATTTTCAAGCAGCTTGCCGGTGACCATACCTAAGTGGAAACACCCGTTCCCATTCCGAACACGGCCGTTAAGCACTTGGGGCCGATGGTAGTGCTTTCAGCGCGAGAGTAGGTTATTGCCGGCGCTTTATTAAACCCTGGTCGTTCAGTAATGAACGACCAGGGTTTTTTCGTTTCTTAAGCCAAGACTGTGTGCGTTTCGCTTGAACTCGACCCGTTTCTCTTGCCGATCACCCTACTATCACTATACTTGCGTCGTTAACGAGTCTCAACGTTCTGACTCAATTCCAGTCTCTAACCGTCGAAGGGTTCAGTTTATGGCGTCGGTCATCCTCTCTTCCGATCTTGATTTGATTGATGAATTACGACTCCGGTGCTGGGCAAGAGAAAATTACGTGCCTGCTCCTCAACGTGACACCGCCTGGCATCCGATTATCTTAGAAGAGATGAGCCGCAAAGATGGTGAGGCCAGCAGCGTGGTCCTTGCCGGATAGAGAGGGAACGTGAACAGGATTCCGTTGATCCCAAGACCCGTTCGCACGGGTCTTGTGCATTCTGGAATACTGTTTCTCGATTTCCGCGTACAGGAGGCACCGCAATGGGATTTTTCACGGGTCGCTCGACGTTCCTACGGTTCAAGGTCGATGGGCCACGGCAACGAATGTTCGGTGATGAACACATTGAACGACTTGCGGCCTTTAAAGCCGGGCGACAACGCATTGCCTCCGCCGATGGTATCGAAACCGGGTGGTCGGCGGGTGAACACATTTTGGATGTCGATTTCCAACTCGAAAAAAACATCATCAACGACATGCTCACGTTTGATTTGCGGGTGGATGTCGATAAGTTGCCGGGCGATCTGTTTCGCGCTTACTACTCGGTTGAACTCAAGGCACTCGCCGCGATGAACCATTCGGGACTTCCGTCGTCCAAACAAAAACGGGAAGCCAAGGAAGCCGCACGGGAACGACTGGAACAGGAAGGCAAAGACGGGCGGTTCAAACGGCGTAAGTGTATTCCGGTCGTGTGGGATGCCCAATCAAACGAGGTGCTTTTCGGTGCCACGTCGCTGACGCACATTGACCGACTGGTCAGCCTTTTCCATTCGACTTTTGGCTACGACATTGAAGCGGTCACGGCGGGACGGCGGGCGTATCATCTGGCGGAACCGCACGAGCATACCCGCAACGTCGATGACTCCCGTTTATCGCTGTTCGTACCCGATGTCACGCCCGCAGAAGTCGGCTGGATCCCAGACGACAGCAGCCGCGATTTTCTCGGCAACGAATTTCTGATGTGGCTCTGGTTCAACAGCGAAGGCGACATGGACACGATCAAAGTCGCCGACAAAAGCGAAGTGACTTACATGATTGCCCGCACCCTGACGCTGGAATGTCCACGCGGCCAGACTGGGCACGAGACGATTAGCCACGAAGGGCCGAGCCGATTGCCGGAAGCCAAACGGGCAATCCAAAGCGGGAAGCTGCCGCGCAAATTGGGCCTGACTTTGGTGCGGCACGAGTACCAGTATGAACTCTCCATCCATGCGGAAACGCTCGCGGTGGGCAGTGCCAAGATGCCGAACCCGCCCGAAGACGTGTCCCAACCGCGTGCCCGACTCGAAGAACGCGCGGACCGCCTCCGTCACCTCATCGAAACACTCGACCTACTCTACGACGCCTTCGGCCAAGCCCGCTTCGGCAAGAACTGGGCCGACACACTGCCACGAATGCAACGCTGGCTCGCCAAAGACGAGCGGCGAGCGGCGTAAGAGAATGCGATTTCCGGTAGTGTCTCAGTTTGGTTCCAAAGAAGCCGAAATCATGGGTATCGACCCGCAATCTGAGACACTACCCTCTAGCCCAGCAACTTTGACCGACACGAATTCGCTACTTCCGCACAGTATCCAGACGGTTTGCGTCTCACTTGACCTGACCTGTCAAAGTATAAGCCGCCCAGAAGTACGGGTGGGCGGCGCCGAAGCGGTCGCGGCGATTCTTGATCTGCTCCAGTTGGGCCGCGCGGAGGGCCTCGTCGCGCGGCAGTTTCTTCGTCAGGTTGTCGAAGAAGCCGACCATCAGTTGCGCCGACTGCACGTCCGGGATCTGCCACAGCGTCGCCACCACGCTCTCCGCCCCCGCCAACTGGAACGCCTGCCGCAGCCCGGCCACGCCCTCGCCGTTCCGCACTTCGCCCAAGCCGGTTTCACACGCCGAGAGGACGACCATCTCGGTACCACGGAGGTCGGTCCCGACGATCTCCAGGCCGGTGAGAACGCCGTCGTCACCTCCCGGCGGCGGCGGCCGGCGGTCGTTGCAACCCGCGAGCAGTAGCCCGCACCGCAACAACGGGTTCTCGCGGTTGTCGTCACGCTTCGACGAATCGTTGCTCGCGTCTTGCTCCGGCAAGAAAAAGCCGTGGGTGCTCAGCACGACGACCTTCGGATTCTTGGCGGACTTGAAAACCCCTTCCAACGCTTGCGATTCCGTGAACACCTTGGTGACCGAACCCGCGTACTGAGTCAGTCGCGGCGCGACGGCTTCGGCTTCAACGGCCGTGCCGGGCAGCCGGGGGATGTTGCCGAGGATTAGCCCGAGTGAGGCGCGCGATTGGTTCCCCAGTTCTTTGTCCTTCACGAGTGTGCGCAACTCGGCCGCGGCCTTGTCGCGGCCCAGGTAAAAGTCCGGGTCGGCGATCAGAATCGGCGCCGACGGCTTGGTCGTTTTCGCCGACGAGTTCAAGAGATCACGCCCGGTGACGACGTACCTGATGCTCCGCGTTTCGACCAGAAACTTTCCGCCGTCAACGGGCAGACACTCCCACGGCAGCAACCAAAGGTTCCCGTCCGGGCTGACGACCCAGTGTTCGACGGTTGACAGGTGCTTCATCAGCGGCGGGAGGAGCAACGACGACACTTTTTCGAGGCGCTTGCGTAGTTGCTTCTCGGCGTTCGGCTCGCCCTTCTGCTGAATGGTCTTGGCGGCGGATTCGAGGTCCGTTCGCGCGGCGGCGACGGCCTTGTCAAGTGGCTCCGCGGGGCCGAGATCGACGACCTGAACGACGCCGTTCTTGCGGATCAACCACGCGGCGTAGCGGTGGGGACTCCACCGGGTGTCGTCGTCCGTGGATTGAAAGTCGATGGTTTGGTACTTGGCGATCTCGATCAGAACGGCGTTGTCCGGCACCCTCTCACGAACCGCCGCCACGTCAACCCAGCGGTTCGATAATACCCTGGTCCCGGCTTGGGCCAGTTTCTTCACCACCGCTTGTTCGGACTCCGCGAGTTGTTGCCGGACCGTGCCGGTCCCCGTCAGGCCGTGCGTGAGACCGGCGAGTTGTGAGCGGATTGCCGTGAGTTGACGCACCAGAGTTGCCACGGCGGCGGTGCGGCTGTCGCGGGCGAGCAACGCTTGCTCGCTGAGGATTTGTTGCGACATCGCCTTCCGGTTCAACAGCCACGCCGCCGAGGCTTCGGTCACCGCCGCGTCGTCGCGTTGCTGCAAGCCGAGCGAAAGCGACACGTGCCACATCCGCTCGTCCACGTTGGTCAGGAAGTTGAGTTGCTCCGCTTCCGAAAGGGCGGGGAGCACCTGGGCCATCTTTTCCAGTTGCAACTTCCGGACTTCGGTGAAGGCTCTCGCACTGGCGGGATAGTCCTTCATCGCGGCCAGCAGGATCGCGTAGTTGTGCCGAGGGAGGACGGTGGCGGGGTGGTCGCGTCCGGCGATTTCCGTTTGGATGGCGATCGCCCTCTCGTAGATCGGCTTCGCCGCCGCGTGGTTGCCCAGCTTGTGCTGGTTCAACGCCATCGCGTTCACGAGGTGGCTCGTGGCGAGCGAGCGCTTGCCGTGGGTCTTCTCGTAGACCGGCAAGGCTTTCTCGTACAGCGCCGCGGCCTCGTTTTGGCGGCGGCTGAACTGCAAGACGTTGCCGAGATCGACCCACGAATCCGCGACGGAAATGTGGCCGCTCGGGAGCCGCGCTTCGCGGATCGCAAGCCCCCGTCGCGCGGCGGCCTCGGCTTTCTTGAACTCGTTCTTTTTGCGGTAAAGATCGGCCAGCCCGGAAAGCGTGATCGCCACGTCCAGGTGGTCTTTGCCCAACGCCGATTCTCGAATCGCCAGTGCCTGCAGATGATTAATCTCGGCGACGTTGTGCTGCCCCATGCCGGCTTGTGCGAGGGCGAGGGCGTCGATCGCGGCGGCAGTAAGTGGGTTGTTCATCCCCACGGTCGCCTTCATCGCCGCAACGACCCGTTGGCGGATCGGTTCGGCCTCATCGAAATCGTCGGTCGCTTCGTGCGCGAACGCCAATGCGCTGAGTGTGGAAAGTGTTTGCGGGCCGGACTTGCCTTGTTTCAGTTCGAGCACCGCAATCGCTTTCTGGTAGTTCGCCTTGGCTTTGGGGTACTCGCTACGAGACGTGTAAAGGTCGCCCAAGGTCACGTGCAGTTGCCAAACCGCGTCGTGGTCCGCACCCACGAGTTTGATCGCCAACGGCAATGCCTTCTCGTACTCAGCGATGGCCTCCGGAACCTTCCCTTGCGCCTTGAACACGTCCCCCCGTTGCGCCGCCAGTTGCAGGTCAGCCCTATCGTCCGCCCAGACCGTGTGCGTCTGTGAGAGGCCGATCAGCAGAATGCAGGATGTCGTCAGATAATTCCACAATCTCATGTTCATCTGGTTTATCTCGCAGTAAAAAGCGGCTGGCAAAGACTGTTTCTACCGCGTCTCGATCTCCAACGTCTTCTTCACGACCCGTGCCGGGTCGCCTTCGATGGTGGTGCGGCCGTCTTTCTTCACCAGGGTTTGGAAGGTGTGGACGAGGCGGTCGGTCACGTCTTTGCCGCGGAGGATTTGGCCGGCGGGGAACTCGGCGTCGGCGGCGAACAGGGTGATCTGTTCCTTGCCGAGGCCGCCCTTGATCGTGATGCCGGGCTTGCCCTTATCCGGGAATTGTAGCGTGGCGCCGGGTGCGAGCTTAGTCTTCGGGTTCACGAGCAGGACTTTCTTGCCCTTCGCGCTGGTGCCGATCAGTTCGACGAACAGCGGCTTGTCGGACTTGTTTGTGACGGTGATCGTCATCAGGTCGCCCGGCTCGAAGATGTTGTTCTTCTTGTTCGTCTTGAGTTCGACGGCGAACGGCGGGTTGACGACCGGGAAGTCGCGGCGGACGGTGCCATCGAGTGGAACGATCGGCGTGCCCAGTCCCAAGCCGCGCACCGCTTGGTCGTAGTATTCCTCCCAGGCGTCGCGGCGGACGACCCCGCCCGTGGTCAGTGGCAACAGGCCCAACGCGCTGAACGCCGGTGAACGAAAAACGCTTTGCAGATGGGTCGATTCGGTTAACCCGAGTTCGCCGGTTGCGGTGGCCAGGGTGAGCGGGTTGTCCAGATAGCGGCGGGTGACCGGGGCCAGCGATTCGCGGACTTGCGTTCGACCCAGGGTTCGCCGCATCGCGTCCAGGAACCGCGTGCCGTCTTCCTTCAAGAAGTCGTCCATCACCTTTTGCTCGGGGTACAACTGCAACGCTTCCCGCTTATCGAAGCCCGCTACGCCGGGCAGGTTGAGCAGCGCCGGGCGGACGTTGTCCATGAAGCCCTTCATCCCCTGGTCGTGGCACCGCATGCACGACAGCCCGTTGCGGACGATTTTGTCCTCGGCGAATTTGTCCACAACAATCTCCGTCGGGGCCGCATCCAGGCGGTCACCTTTGTTGTTCGAGACGTAGTACGCTTGCAAGCCGTTGGGCAGCGTAAAGATCATCTCGCCGCCGCTTTCTTTGAACGCGATCGGATCCTTGAACATGTTCTCCGGGCCACGGTTCGACTTAAAGTCGAAGCTCTTCCAGAAGAAGCCGTACCGGGCGGGGTGCCGTTCCACGACACGGTTGTTGTGCGACACACCGGACACCGTCATCCCCGCCCGCTTCGCAACGCCGCTCTTGATGTTGGCCGCCGAATCGACGCCGAGCTTCGCCTCCAGTTCTTGCAGCGTGAACGGCAGTTGTAAGAAGTCTTCGTACAGCAAGGGTAGCGTGGCGCTACTCACGAACCAGTCGGCACGAACGAACGGAATCGGTCGCGCCATCTCGGCGGGGGCGAGGAATTCTTCCACAAGCCGGTCGAAAGTTTCGGAGTCCTTGTACAGGATGGCATAGGGGTATTCGAGTAGCGCGAGGTCGAAGAGGTTGACCTTCGACTTGCCCAGACTCAGCCCGCCGTCGAACGCTTCGTAGGGCGTCAGGTGCCAGCCGAGCTTGCGCAAATCGACGGCAAAAACGGTATTGGCCGGGGCATCAATCGACTGCGGCACGACGATGGTTGGTTCCCAACTCAGGTGGTTGACCGCCTTCGCCAACGCTTCGCGGTGCAGTTCGAGTTCGTCCGCCGTCACGCCACCCGTCAGCAAATGGTTCAGGCTGAAGTAGCGAATGAAGCGGCGGTCCTCCGGGCGTTGGTCGCGGACGTGGGTCAGGATTTTCTTGAAGATGTACTCCGTACCACCGGCATCCTTCTGGCCGTTGTCGCGTTTCTCCTCGGGCAGCTTGACCGCGTCATCGGGGAAGTTCGCGGCCCCACTGGCGATCCACTTTCGGATCGTGTCGATTTCATCGGGTGCCAGTCGCGGTTGGCCGGTGGGCGGCATCACGGAATCATCGGTCGCCGTGATGAGTTGAAATAGCAGCGAGTCATCCGGCTTACCGGGCACCACTTTGTCTTTCTTGACCAGCAATTCGCGGTCGAGAATTTTGACGCCGCCGTTGATCTTCACCCCGCCGCCGTGACACTCCAGGCAGTGCGCCCGGAACACCTCCTTGGCACGGGCGGCGAGAACCTCTGGCTTCTCCTTCGGGGCGGGTTCTTTCGGCGTTTGCGCGAACGCGGGCAGCGACGAAACTGCGAGGCCAAAGATCGCCAAGGCGAGGGATCGTTTCATGGTGTCACGTGGTTGCAGGGGGAATGAAGTTGTGTACTATTAGAACGTAAGGCGTGGTGAAATCTTCCGGAAAAGTCTATCAAGTCCGCAGTTTAACGGCCTGTTCGCGGAGTACCGTCGTTAGTTGCGTGACCGTGGTATCCATTGCGAGACGAACCTTCTCGGTGTCGCCGGTCGTTTCGAGGTCGATCAGGTTTTGGTCGAACTTCTTCGCCCACTTCTGGCAGCGGCTAAGTAGGTCTTGACGTTGCTCGGCGTTCAGGGCGTTGTGTTCCATCAGCTGAATTCGCGTGCAACCGTGGCGGAACTCGGTGATCCGTTCGGAGAGCGCTAACGCAGTCGGGGTTTGTTGGGCTTTCCACTCGTCGGCCAAGTCCGCGATGCGATCGAGGTAGTCGGCAGGCTTGGTGATTGCCGCGAGTTCATCCGCGCGTTGCCAACCCCAACGGGTGGATGCGACGGCGGGCGGGTTCGTGACAGGGATGTTGGTTTTCGAACGGGGGATCAGGTAGATCGCCAGGAAAATCACAGCGGCTGTGGCGAAGCTCGCTAGCCACGGTGAAATCGTGCGCCGCGGTTTCGGGGCGACAGCCAGCGTGACCATAGGTGTGACCAGGAGTTCGTTCGGAAACAACTGCGTTTGGAGTTGGTGCCAGCCGTGGATTACGCGGTCATCGAACTGAAAATCTTGGACGAATCGTTGGCTCCAGTAAGCTCCGCCGTGCAGGAACACGTCTTCGGCCAGCGATCGTAGCACACGAGGGTTACCCAGGACTGTTTGCAATTGGCGATCGTCGAGCGCCGTCAGTCCGCGTTGTCGCACCGCATCAGTTATGTCTGCCGATAGCGAAACTGTTCGGCTCCGGGGCGTCGGATGGATCACGGCCAATTCATCCGCTAGCCGGCCCGCATCGCCGTGGGCGATGATGGTTTCGAGCCACGTGCGAAGTTCGGCGGGGTCGTCCGGTAACGTCATAGTGAGGTACTTCATATCCCGACCCCCAAGCAGCGTTGGAGCTTCTGTTTCGCGTCGTGGAAAATTCGGTGAACCCGTTCCGTCGTCAAGTGAATCGTGGCGGCAATGCTCGGGGAATCGAGTCCTTCCAGCCGGCTTTGCAAGACCCGTCGTTCGACATCCGGCAACTTCGCCACACAAATGCGGAACCGTTCCATGTCCGCCGATTCTTCGACATCTTCCAGGACATCGTGGTGCCCGGTCGCCGCGATTTGCATTTCTTCGGGCATCGCCAATGGTCGGCGTTTGCGGAGTAAGTCCACTGCGGCGTTGCGAGTAATCTGCATCAGCCACAGGCTGAACGGACTGCCGTGTGGTTTGCACGCGGCGCTTTGCCAGACTTTCAGCCACACCTGTTGCGCCACATCGTCTGCCGCGTGGGTGTCGAGTTTGAGCGTGGCCAGTAAACCGAAGACCCTTCGTGCGTAGCGTTGGTACAGCACTTCAAAGGCGTTTCGGTCCGCGCCAACTTGCGCGGCCAACTCGTCATCGGTCGGTGTCGTGTTCATGAGTGCTAGCATGAGGGACGACAGCGGCGCCGTCAAGTATCCCACCCCGCTAACGGATCACCGTTCGATTCCTCCCGAGTTTTCTCCCTTTTTATTCTGGGGCGGTTACAATTCCGGGAAACTCACCGGAAGATTTCACCGGGTGCCACGTTGACCGGGGTGTAGAACACCACTGAACACGGAGTTGACTCATGCGAATACCAACACTCGGAATTGTGCTAGCCACACTGTTCTCCACAACCGCACTTCAGGCCCAACAGCCCGTTTCGTTAGAACGGACCCTAGTTCGGGCGGCACCGGCGGTGATGAAGTATTGCCTGGACCACAACTACAAAAACATCGGCGTGCTGAAGTTCTTGGTCGTCAAAGCCGGGCAGGACAAGATCACGGACAACGTCGGCACGCTAAACCGGACCGTGGCGCGGCAACTGGAGATGGGACTGATTCTTGCCAACGATCGCAAAAACCCGATCGGCATCATCGACAACGCGAGTGACATCGCCGCCGCCATCCCCGGTGCGAATCACTTGACCAAGGAAGGTTCTCTGAAGCTGTTTGACGCGAAGTACCCGCTGGCTTGGGGCCAAGACAAAGTCACGGTCGATGCCTTCATCACCGGCGTCGTGAACGTGAGCGCGGACCTGAAGACGTTGAAAATCAAACTGATTGCCCTCGACAAAAAAACGAACAAGCTCGAACCGATCGGCGCCGATCTCGTGGCCGCGAACGACCCGCGAAAATTGTCCGAGATGGGCGAAAGCTTCACCCGTGGTGCCTTCGACGATGGCAATCTTGAACCGAAAAACGACGCCGACCGCGCCAAGCAAGAACAAACCGTGATCGAAAAAGCCGCCCAAGTGAAGACGGAGACCGCGAAGAACCCGGCCCAAGACACCGCCGCACCGATCAAACTTGAAGTGCAATACGATGGCAAACCCGTCGCCGTGGAAGTGAAAGACGGCAAGGCGTTCCTGCCCGAAGCCAACGAGGGGCAAAAGGTCATCCTGATTCTGAAGCGGAACACCCCGACCGGCAACTTTGCCTGCGTGCTGAAGGTCAACGCCGAGAACACCCTGTTCCGCCAAAAACTCCCCGACTTGCAATGCCGCAAATGGCTGATGTTCGCCGAGGACAAAGCACCCCTAGCGATCACGGGGTTTCAGAAGGACAACAACGTGACCGAAATCTTCCGCGTGCTGTCTCGGGCCGAATCGAAGGGCCGCGAAATCGACTACGGCACGGATGTCGGGACCATCACGTTGACGGTCTTTCCCGAACTGAAAGGCAAGCCGGTTCGCAGCGACCTGACCGTCCCCGAAAATCAGAACACCAAGGTACTTGAGCAAGCTAAACTCCCGGACACCAAGCCCGATAACTTTGACGCCCTCACGGCCCAATTGCTCAACGACGCCAACTCCGATCGTGGATCGGGTGGGTTGATTGTGCAAGGCGAGAAAGCGGCGAGCAAAATTCAGGTCGTCAAGTTCGTTAGTGATCCCACACCCGTGATGAGTTTGACGATCACGTACTACAAGAAGTAAGAACTGGAAGCTTTGTTAGCCCGACGCGCCAGTGAGGGTCACCGTGAAAACCCTCGCTGGCGCGTTTTGAAGTTGCGCTTTCGGATTACCCTGAAGGGGTTCAATGGAATAGCCCAGGGTCGCGGCGCTTCGTCGCGCACCCTGGGGTCTCGACACCACCCTGACCTTACCCCGCAGGGGTTACATCATGCGCCAACAGGAACGATGTAACCCCTACGGGGTAAGACCCGGTTCCGGTCCGACCCAGGGTGCGCGACGAAGCGCCGCGACCCTGGGCTATTCGATTCAACCCCTTCGGGGTAGTCCGATGGCGTCCGTGGTTACCCCGAGTGCGATCTCAACAGCGATCCGACCGAACGGAAGCTCGCTCGGTACGAAGCCACAAACAATCCGAGTCCCGATGCAAGCGCAACTTCAAAACTGGCGCGTCGGGCTAACATGTCACAAACAGACTATGTCAAGCATCAGTCATTTCGGCATCAGCCATTCGGCCCGATGGATGATGACGCCCAGTGTCACGCAGGCGGGTTCGAGTTTGGCGTTGCGGGGCACGTCGTTGACCCAGAAGGCCACGGTGCGGCGACCGCGACTGGGGCGGATGTAAACCGGGGAGATGTGCGCTTCGCCATCGCTGCCAGTCCACTTCAAATGAAGCTCCAACCACATCGGGTCGTGATCGAGTTCATATTCAATTTGGAAACCAATCACGGGTTGGGCATCGGGTGGCGGGGCAATCGGCAGGCTCGGCCGTGCCGTGTAAAACTGGACGGCATCACAAGCGGGCAGCAGGGTTGGGACAGGTGCCGGGACGGGTAGTCCCACTAGTGGCCGATCGACGGCCATGCCACGCATACCGGGGTAGTTCTTTTCGCCAAGTGTTGCGATGCGGTCACGCATTCGTTCGTGGGAATAGTAGAAGCGGTTGGCCAGAAAGAACGGCGGTAAGCCCTCCTTCACCGCAAGCGTGAAATGCCGCCCGTGCATCTTCGAGTTACCGCCGAGGTTCATTGCCGGGACGATGTTGATCGCAACCAAAGCGATCGCCACAACCAATCCAAACAGCGGTAATACCCGGCGAGTCGAGAACGGGTTGTAGCGCACCACGGCAACCCAAGACGTGGCCAAGCCCAACGCCGCCGGCGTG
Source organism: Fimbriiglobus sp. (assembly GCA_043785105.1). Classification (GTDB taxonomy): domain Bacteria; phylum Planctomycetota; class Planctomycetia; order Gemmatales; family Gemmataceae; genus Fimbriiglobus. The sequence continues at coordinate 5,533 of JAYVXO010000122.1, read as the reverse complement.
GCATACCGTTCCGCCAATCCACCCGATCGGCCCCAACCGACTGCCAATGCCAGCAACACAATGCCCGCAATCACGGCGAACAACCCCAGCGCCCGAACTCGTTCGGTGGGTCTTTGCACGAAGGTCCACACCAGTAATCCGCACACGGTACAGTACCAAGCAACCGTAACCATAATGACTGTGAACCAATCGGCGTCGATGATCCAGATGCCGTTGCCAATGGCGAGAAACTGTCCGGCGGCGGTCAGTTTCGTGAAGAACCCCTCAATGCGGTGGATCGGTTCGGTTGTGGATTCGACCCCAATCATTACCCAAACCGCGTACACAGCCGCTGCCAGTATCGTGACTCCCGATGTCAAGGTGTGCCATAGCAGGGTGCCACGGCCGTTCGACCAGTTGGCCCACGCCCGATACAGAAGCCAACCGCACGCCGGCACGGCTGACGCCAACCCTAACCCACCACTGAGCGGCAAGCAAGCCACCGCGAACGCCGACCGTAGGTCCGACCGTCGATCGCCCTGGTCGATGACGATGGACCAGACGAGCCACGCCACGGAAACCGCATGGAGAGTGAAGGCAATCTGGTAACCCATCAACAGATTAAAGGCGTGTCCCCAACTCAGCAACAACGCCGGTATCACCGCATCGCCGAGGCTCGTCCCACCCCCTCGTGCCACACGGGTTGCCTTCAAGAATCCCCAGGTTGTTAGTGTGAGGAGCACTACGGAAACGAGCATCCCGCTACGCAAGTCCGGCCCGGACACCGCCATAACGACGAGGAACAAAAACCGCGCAACCGGATACCGATGTTCGTTGTGCCGGGCCACGCTCCAGTCCAGCCACCGCAGCGCGTCGCCCGTGTCCAACACGCCCAACAGATCCGGGACCAAGTCCCATTCGTCGATGATGGGAATGTTCGTTCCGAACCGGAGAATCAAGTACACCGCCGCAACAATCAGCACGGTTGTGAACAGAAACACGAGTCGGTAATTCCACCGGGAAGCCTCGGTATCAATGATCTCGTGGGCACCCTTCATTCGTCCATCTCCGACTGGTTCTGGTGCGAGATTGCCGCACGATTCGCGTGCTGTGTGGGAATCTTATGGTTCGCGTTGAATTGCGAAATGGCCCTGACTTCTGCATCGCATCGCACTACTATGAATTAACAGACTGATTCTTTCGATTCTCTCCCGCTTGAACCCGTTGCGAAACTTATGACCACTGCTATCAATCCCAAAGGTTCTCGTGTTTACGACCCCGGAACCACTTCGCTCGATTGGGTGACAAGCTATCTGCTCTCCTCGGTTGGCAACAAAATCATCGTCGCGGTCACGGGCCTGAGCTTGGTGACTTTTGTTGTGTTCCACATGATCGGCAACCTCAAGATGTTCAGCGGGCAGGCGTCGATCAACAAGTACGCCCACTTTTTGAAACACGACCTCGGGGTGTTGATCTGGATCGCCCGCGCGGGGTTGCTGGGTCTCTTTGGCACGCACGTGTTACTTACGCTCCGGCTGAAACTCAAAACCGCTACCGCACGACCCATCAATTACGTCAAAATGCAGTCCGCCCAAGCGACACCTCAAAGCAAAGCGATGTTATCCACGGGGCTAACGATCGGTGCGTTTACCGTGTTCCACTTGGCCCACTATTCGTTCCTGTGGATCCAAGATTTCCCCTTCGGGCCGGATGCCAACGGCCACCCGGACGTGTATTCGATGGTGGTTTTCGGTTTCAGTACGCCGTGGATTTCGGTTATCTACTTACTGACGCAACTGATCCTATTTCTCCACCTGACGCACGGGATTCAAAGCAGTCTGCAAACGCTCGGACTGGTGGGTCGGCGGTTCACACCCGCAGCGAACGTCGCGGGGTATTTAATCGCCTCGATTGTGCTGGGGGGCAACGTCGCTATCATCGTGGCGATTTGGACAGGGTGGATCCCACCGGCGTCAACTTGGAATGATTAACGGTCCGAACACTGATTATTCGCCTCTGCGGAAGTGACACGAATGAAGCTTGATTCCAAGATTCCGAGCGGCCCGTTGGCCGATAAATGGTCCGGCTACAAGAAGAACCAAAAGCTCGTGAACCCGGCCAACAAACGGAAGTATTCCGTGATCGTGGTCGGGACGGGTCTCGCGGGTTCATCGGCGGCGGCCACGCTTGCGGAACTGGGCTACGAAGTCCGGGCGTTCTGCTTCCAGGATTCCCCCCGTCGCGCGCACAGCATTGCCGCGCAAGGGGGCATCAACGCGGCCAAGAACTACCAGAACGACGGCGATAGCGTGTGGCGACTGTTTTACGACACGATCAAGGGTGGCGATTTCCGCGCCCGGGAATCGAACGTCCACCGTCTTGCGGAAGTGTCGGTCAGCATCATTGACCAATGCGTGGCCCAAGGCGTGCCCTTCGCCCGAGAGTACGGCGGGCTACTGGACAACCGTAGTTTCGGCGGCGCCCAGGTTTCCCGCACGTTTTACTGCCGCGGGCAAACCGGGCAGCAACTGCTTTTGGGCGCCTATCAGGCTCTCTCGCGGCAAATCAGCACCGGCGCCGTGAAGATGTTCCCGCGCACTGAGATGCTCGATCTCGTTGTGGTTGACGGTCGGGCACGCGGGATCGTCACACGCAACCTCGAAACCGGCAAGATCGAATCCCACTCCGCCGACGCCGTGGTGCTGGCAACGGGTGGTTACTCGAACGCCTTTTACCTCAGCACGAATGCGGTCGGCTGCAATGTTTCAGCCACGTATCGCGCCCACAAACGTGGGGCGTTGTTCGCCAACCCGTGCTACACGCAGATCCACCCGACGTGCATTCCGGTCGCTGGGGATCACCAGTCGAAGCTGACGCTGATGAGCGAATCGCTCCGCAACGACGGCCGGGTGTGGGTGCCCAAAAACCAAGCTGACATCGGCAAACACCCGACGCAAATTTCCGAAGGCGACCGCGATTACTACCTCGAACGGCTTTACCCCAGCTTCGGCAACCTCGCGCCACGTGACATTTCTAGCCGGGCTGCGAAGCGTGCCTGTGATGATGGCTTGGGCGTCGGGCCGGGTGGCCGCGGGGTGTACCTCGATTTCGCCGACGCCATCAAACGCAAATCCCGCCCCAAGGTCGAGCAGCTTTATGGCAACTTGTTCGACATGTATCAACGCATCACCGGCGAAAACGGCTACGAACAACCGATGCGAATCTACCCCGCCTTGCACTACACGATGGGCGGGTTGTGGGTCGATTACGAACTGATGTCGAACATCGACGGGCTGTTCGTGGTCGGCGAAGCGAACTTCTCCGACCACGGTGCCAACCGATTGGGCGCCTCGGCGCTCATGCAAGGGCTGGCCGACGGTTACTTCGTGTTGCCATACACCTTGACCAATTATTTCGCCTCCGTGAAACCGGACCGCAAGCCGACGAGTCACCCCGAGTTCAAACGCTGCGAAGTGGAAACGCTGGGGAAGATTCAGAAAATGCTCAGCATCAAAGGCAAGAAAACCGCGATCGAGTTTCACCGCGAAGCAGGCAAAGTCATCTGGGACAATGTTGGCATGGCCCGGACCAAGCAAAGTTGCGAACACGCGGTTCAAAAGATCCGAGAACTGCGGGCCGAATTCTGGCAATCGGTGAACGTCCCCGGCACGCACGACAACCTCAACCAAGCCATCGAACGCGCCGGGCGAGTCGCCGATTTCCTGGAATTCAACGAACTTCTGGCAATGGACGCGCTGAACCGGGAAGAGTCATGCGGCGGCCACTTCCGCGAAGAGTACCAGACCCCCGAAGGCGAAGCCAAACGCGACGACGCCCACTTCGCCCACGTCGCCGCCTGGGAATACCAAGGCCCCGAAACGGCCCCGACCCGCCACCAAGAAGAATTAGCCTTCGAGAGCGTGAAGCTCTCGGAGAGGAGCTACAAGTAATTCTTTCGGCGGGCAAAGCCCACGGACGATCGTCCGTGGGCTTTGCCCCAAAGTGGTTTTCATACCGAAACCCGAAACCCGATACCCGAAACCCGATACCCGAATATGAAACTCAAACTCCACGTTTGGCGACAGAAGAACCGCACCGAAGCCGGTCAGATGGTGACCTATGCCGTTGATGGCATCACGCCGGACATGTCGTTCTTGGAAATGATTGACATTCTCAACGAAGACCTCATCAAGAAGAACGAGGAGCCGGTCGCGTTTGAACACGATTGCCGCGAAGGAATCTGCGGCTCGTGTGCGATGATGATTAACGGCCAAGCGCACGGGCCGGAGCGGGGTTCGACAACATGCCAACTGCACATGCGGAGCTTCCCGGATAACGCTGAGTTGTGGATCGAACCGTGGCGGGCGGCGGCGTTCCCGGTGATTAAAGATTTAATCGTGGACCGCTCCGCGTTCGATCGCCTCATCCAAAGTGGCGGATACGTCTCCGTGAATACGGGCGGTGCCCGAGACGGGAACTCGATCCCGGTTCCGAAACCGGACGCGGAACGGGCGATGGACTCCGCCGCGTGTATCGGTTGTGGGGCGTGCGTTGCCGCGTGCCCCAACGCCTCCGGGATGCTGTTCCTGTCCGCCAAAGTCGGCCACCTCGGTTCGTTGCCGCAAGGCAAGACGGAGCAAAAGGACCGTGTCAAAAAGATGGTCGCCCAACACGACCGCGAAGGGTTCGGCCACTGCACCAACATCGGCGAGTGCGAAGCCGCCTGCCCCAAAGCAATCAGCACCGACTTCATCGTCCAACTCAACCGCGACTACATCACCAGCGCCGCCAACAGCGTGGTGCGGGGGTAGAACTGGATAAGCGATATGCATCTTGACATGATGCGTTTTGTAGGTCGGGGTCGAGTCTTCGAGGCCCGACATGAATGAGTGAACTGAAATAGTGCTGCCGTTTGTACGATGGGAATCGTGTGTCGGGCCTCGAAGACTCGACCACGACCTACAGGTCAGGACGCAGGCCCCGTCGTTCCCGACGGGGCCGCTTGCATTTTTTGCACATCACTCAGCGATTTTTGCTCAATGCGTCGTCGTCTTTCTTCACGATCCGCACTGTGACGAGCAGGATGACGTCTTCGGGCGTGGAAACTGTCTTCGTGGTGCGGAACAGGCGGTTGACGTAGGGAACCTTGGCGACGACGGCCGGTGATTGGTCGGTCGTGGTTCGGCGGGTGCGATTTCCGAGCGGTATTGCAACCGTGCCGCCATCGTTGATGACCAACGTTTTGGACAGGGATAGTTTTTCAAACTTGGGTTGCTGAAGGAACTGCGTGAACGGAATCGGCACCCCTTCGGAGCCGCCCTCGAACTTCGGTGTGACAAACCACGTGATTGGAAACAGCGGGACAGTCGGTTCCATGCCGGTCCAGTTGTACTGAATCGCCAGTCGTGTCGCCCTGTTGTCGTCCACGAGAGTCGGTTGCAGGTTGACGGAATAGCCTAGGCCGTGTTGATTGAAGGCGGGTCAACGACGGCGGCCTGAAAATCTCATTTGAGCCAGATCATTGTTGCGGCTAGCAAGACCATCCCCAGAAAGT
>JAYVXO010000121.1:0-42292 GCA_043785105.1 Fimbriiglobus sp. | reverse complement strand
TAGCCCGAAGCGCTAGCGAGGAGCATTCCGGAATGCTCCTCGCTAGCGCTTCGGGCTAACTTTTGTCGGGCCAATTTTCTCCGCTTACCCGCAGCCGCTGGTTTCGCCGCAGGTGTCGCATTTCGCGCAGGCGCCGCTCCGCACCAACGTCATGGACTGACAGTTCGGGCACGGGTCGCCTTCGTAGCCTTTTTGTTTGGCCACGCGGATTTGGTCGGTCTTGGTCATCTGGCCCATCGCGTTGATGCGGTTGACCATCACCGGGGCCGTCGCGCTACTCGGGTTGCCGACAGGCTTCACGCTCGACTTGCTCACAGCGTTGCCGGGCACTTGCGGGACCGGCGTGGGGTTCGATGACGGCTTGGAATGCAGCGACCGGGGGCGAACCAGCGAACGGTTGCTGTCCATTTCAGAAACGTCCAGCAGTCGCTCCGAGACGATTTCCTCGGACTCGAAAACGGGTTCGACTTCGTCGTCGTGCAACGCATCGCCACGTAGGTCTTCCGGGATGACGTGGGCTAGGTCGTGGCGGTCCAAGTACGTGATCGCCAACTCCCGAAAGATGTAGTCGATGATCGACGTGGACATCTTGATGAACGGGTTGCCTTGCACGATCCCGTTCGGCTCGAAGCGCGTGAACAGGAACGCATCCACGTACTCGTCCAGCGGCACGCCGTGCTGTAAGCCCAGACTCACCGCGATGGCGAAACAGTTGGTCATGCTGCGGAACGCGGCGCCTTCCTTGTGCATGTCGATGAAGATTTCGCCGAGCGAGCCGTCTTCGTATTCCCCGGTGCGGACGTAAATCTTGTGGTTGCCGACGCGGGATTTTTGCGTGTACCCGGCGCGTCGATCCGGCAACCGTCGCCGCCGCGCGATGTAGCGGATAATCACCTTCTCCGTGATCTTCTCGGCGGCACGCATCGCGCTGTGCTTTGGTTCTTCAATGGCAGCAACGGGTTCGTCATCTGCGACGACGCTCGCCAACACCGCCGCTTCGGGTGAATCGGCCACGGAGTTCAGCGGTTGCGACAGCTTCGACCCGTCGCGGTACAGAGCGTTCGCTTTCGTCATCAACTGCCAACTCAGCCAGTAGGCTTTCTTCACGTCATCAATGGTCGCATCGTAAGGCATGTTGATCGTCTTCGAGATCGCACCACTGATGAACGGCTGAGCGGCGGCCATCATGCGAATGTGCGATTCCGGCGACAGGTACCGTTTGCCGAGCTTGCCGCACTTGTTCGCGCAATCAAAAATCGGCAGGTGTTCCGCCTTCAAGAACGGCGCACCCTCAATGGTCATGGTGCCACACACGAACGTGTTGGCCTCTTCAATTTGCTTCTTCGTGAACCCGAGATGGGTCAGCACATCAAACGTGGGCGAGTCGAGCAATGCCTGCGGGATTTGCATCTGATTCAGCAGGAAATCGTCCCCAAGCGTCCAGCGGTTGAACAGGAAGGGCAACTCGAACGTGCCCGGCAGTTGCACTTCGAGCTTCTGCAAAACTTCATCCGTGAAGCCTTTTGCCTTCAGGGTTAAGATGTTGATGTGCGGGCACCCGTTCAACGTGGCGGCACCGCGACAGTACCGGATGATGTCATCAATTTGCCACGGTGTGTAACCAAGTTTCGTGAGCGCTGGCGGCACGGACTGGTTGATGATTTTGAAGTACCCGCCGCCCGCCAGCTTCTTGAACTTGACCAGTGCGAAGTCTGGTTCGATGCCAGTGGTGTCGCAATCCATCACCAAGCCGATGGTGCCAGTCGGCGCAACCACGGTCACTTGGGCGTTGCGGAAGCCGTGCTTCTCGCCCAGATTCAACATGCGATCCGATTCGCTCCGGGCAGCACTCAGCAAGTCCGCCGGGCAATATTGCGGGTCAATTCCGATCGGCGTCACCGTCAGCCCTTCGTACTCCGTCGCGGACAGGTTGTACGCGGCTCGGCGGTGGTTACGGATCACTTGGAGCATGGCGTCACGGTTAGCGTCGTACCGCTCAAACGTACCCAGTTCACCGGCAATCTCTGCGGACGTGGCGTAGGCACCGGCATGCATGATTGCGGTGAGTGCGGCACATTGCGCCCGCCCTTCGTGCGAATCGTAGGAGATCCCTTGTATCATCAACAACGCGCCAAGATTGGCGTAGCCTAACCCCAGTGTGCGGAAATCATACGACTTCTGCGCAACGGGTATGCTCGGGAACTGTGCCATGTGAACGCTGATTTCAAGGATCATCGTCCAGAGCCGGATGCCGTGCTTGTAGGATTCAATGTCAAACTTACTAGTTTTCACATCATAAAACTTCACCAAGTTGAATGATGCCAGGTTACAGGCGGTATCATCTAAAAAAAGATATTCGCTACACGGGTTACTGGCGTTGATCCGGCCATCGGCTGGGCACGTGTGCCACTCGTTGATCGTCGTTTCAAATTGGACGCCGGGGTCCGCACAACCCCAGGCGGCGATGGCGATTTTATCCCACAATTCGCGGGCTTTCATCGTCTTCTTCGGCTTGGGCGCCCGGTTTTGCGATTTCGCATTGTCGAGTTCGGTCCGCCAGTACAGGCTCCAGTTGCCGTCGGTTTCGACGGCAGACATGAAGTCATTACTGATGCGAACCGTGTTGTTACTGTTCTGCCCGGATACCGTGAAGTATGCTTTTGATGTCCAATCCGTATCATATTCTTCGATATCAATGCTGGTAGCGCCTTGGCGGGCCAGTTGCATCACTCTCGCAATATAGTTTTCCGGGACCAACGCACTGCGGGCATTCAACACCGCTTTGCGTAGCCCACTATTTTTGCTCGGGTCATATTGTTCGCTGACGTTGGGATGGGTGATGATCGCATTCATCACGGCGTTGAGATTTTTGTTCAACAACCGGGAGCCGGTCACGAGTGCGGCCACCTTCTGTTCTTCAATCACCTTCCACGAAATGAACTCTTCGATGTCCGGGTGGTCGAGGTCCAGCACGACCATCTTCGCCGCCCGGCGTGTCGTCCCGCCGGATTTGATCGCCCCGGCGGCCCGGTCGCCGATCTTCAAAAAGCTCATCAACCCGGACGACTTGCCACCGCCCGAAAGCGGCTCGCCATCGCCACGGATTTGCGAAAAGTTCGACCCGGTACCTGAACCGTATTTGAAGATGCGGGCTTCGCGGACCCACAAGTCCATGATGCCGCCTTCGTTCACCAAGTTATCGGAAACACTTTGGATGAAGCAGGCGTGCGGTGCCGGCCGCTCGTAAGCCGATGTCGAACGGCTCATTTCCTTCGTGAGCGGATCGACGAAGTAGTGCCCCTGCGGTGGCCCTTCGATGCCGTAGGCCCAGTGCAAACCCGTGTTGAACCATTGCGGGCTGTTCGGGGCGCACATCTGGTTCGCCAACATGAACGTGACTTCATCGTGGAAGGTCCGGGCATCACGCTCCGTGGTAAAGTAACCACCCTTCCAACCCCAATAGGTCCAGCAACCGGCCAACCGATTGAAGACTTGCCGCGAATCGGTTTCGCCAACAATCGGCGTATCCGCCGATTCCGGGACGCTGCGTTGCAACCACTCCGGCACGCCGTCTTCGACGACCTTGATGGTGGCTGCTGCCACGCCCGCCTTGCGGAAATACTTCTGTGCCAATATGTCCACGGCGACTTGGGACCAGCCTTCCGGCACCTGGATGTCGTTCATCTCGAAGACCGCCGACCCGTTCGGATTCACAATCCGCGATGTCCGGGCCACGAAGGGCAACTTCGAGAAAGGGTCTTGCCCTTCAACAGTGAAACGACGGGTGATCTGCATAGCGATACCGCAGGTTATCTAGGGACGTTTATTATGAACCCGCGAGTCCGTTCAGGACAGTCGGGAGTGGCAAGCAACGGTCAGCAAAATCGGCGTGTTGTAACAGACTAGACAATTGAACACAATCCACATCTGTCTTCTTATGTACAAACCGCCACTTTGAACCGCGTCATGTAACCAAAAGTTATCATGGTCGAAATTCAGGTACTAGTCACGGATCGCGGCGCGCTTCACCGCTTCTTCGTTTTCGGCGCGCCTTTCTTGACTGGCGCATCTGCTTCGTTCGATACAAACGGCAAAGTCAGTCCTTTCTGGTCCTGGTATTTGCCCTTCTTGTCGGCATAACTCACCCGGCACACCCCAACGCCTTTGAGGAACAACATTTGCGCGATCCCTTCGCCCGCATAAATCTTCGCGGGCAATGGCGTCGTGTTGCTAATCTCGATCGTCACCCGCCCCCGCCACTCCGGTTCTAGCGGTGTGACGTTCACAATAATCCCGCACCGCGCGTAAGTGCTTTTCCCCAGGCACACGCCGAGGACATCGCGGGGGATCTCGAAATACTCGATCGTCTCCGCCAGGGCGAAGCTATTGGGCGGGATGATGCACGTGTCCCCGATCACGTCCACGAACGACTTCGGGTCGAAGTTTTTGGGGTCCACCGTGCTACCCCAGACGTTCGTGAACACCTTGAAATGCCGATCCACCCGCACGTCGTACCCGTAACTGGTCAGCCCATACGAGATCACGCCCGGCCGGTGCTGTTGGGGTGCGAAGGGGACGATTTTGATCCCGTCTTCAATCATCCAGTCCGGAAGTACGCCCATAACCCACTCACTCCTTGAGTAGACCGCAACCGAACACGACGACGCGCCCGGATAGCTTCGACCGGCAAGCATACCTAGCTTTGCTAAACCAACGGGTGTTCGACAGCACACGATGGAGTCGAAGACGACTTGATCGCGCCAGCCGTCAGAACCGGCAGACTACTTTTTGGAGTGCTTAAACGGGACGTGAGTTCCAAACTGCGTTACTTCACGATCGCAGCGCGACCTTTGGGTGGCTTAACCTTCGGCGTGACGGTGATTTGGACCTGCTGGTCCAGCAAAGTGAGTAATTTTATCAGTCGATCAATCGTGAACCGCTCAGTCTGACCGCGTATTAAGCCAGCCAATTTTTCTTCATCGAGCTTCAGTAATTCGGAAGCCTTGGCGTGCGATAGCTTCCGCGATGCAATGGCCCTGGTGATGTGGATCACCAAATCGGCTTTGGCTAAACGCAGTTCTGGGTTCGGTAGCCCCAAGTCGGCGAACACGTTACCGCTGCTGAGCTCAAATACGATTGGCTCATCATCACTGGTCTTCTTGCGACCGTTCTTGTTGTGCGAGCCATTCTCCATATCTTTTCTCAGCTGCTTTTAGTCGAGTTTGGATCTTCTCGATTTCTACGGTTGGTGTTGTGATACCACTCTTCGACTTTATTTTGGAACACGTGAAGCACAAAAACAGCACCACGGAATTTTACTGTGTAAACCGCCCGATAGGTGTTCCCGTCATCGTTTTCGACTACCTCCAAAACACCAGCCCCTTTGAATCCCTTCAAGGGTTTGGCATCAGCGTGTTTCATCCCACATTGAGCGAGGTATAAAGCGTACCCGATTTTGTCTTGGACCGGATCGGGTAAGTTGAGCAAGTCTTTTTTGCAAGACGGTCCCCACAAGAGTGGCCTCGGGATAGTTGGTTCGGTTTCGTCTTTGTTAGTCATCGGTATTATGCCTTGTTAGGCATTCCTCCACAATTGCTGATTTCGTAACGATGTCGATTGACAGCACTCTAACCGACACGCCTTCTTTGTCTTGTTGCCTCGCGCCATTATCACGCGACCGCATGTCGAGAGGGGGGAATCTAACCGACACGCCTTCTTGTGTCTTGTTGCCACCTTAACAAAACGACACCGCAAACCACGAATCGACCGGCACACACTTTTTATTTCCACCCTACCAACGGCTTCTCAAAGCTGATGTCGCTCCGAACGACAGCCGACACTCGATAAACTGATGTAGGAATCGGACCTAAACTTCACAGGACTCACGTCATGGCGCACTGGTTGTTTAAGCAAGAGCCGGATTGCTACAGCTTTGCCGATCTCGAACGGGATGGGCAGACGACGTGGGATGGCGTGAAGAATCCGGTGGCGTTGAAGCACCTTCGGGCGGTTGCGGTTGGCGATACGGTTTTTTTCTACCACACGGGCAAAGAGAAGGCGATCGTTGGCATGATGGAGGTTGTGCAGGCGGAGTTGAGTGACGACAACGTGCCGATGCTCACGGTGAAGGTGTTGCACAAGTTGGCCAATCCCGTTTCACTGGCGGTCATCAAAGCGGATGCGTCGTTTGCGGATTGGGAATTGGTCCGCATCTCCCGGTTGTCCGTGATGCCGGTTTCGCCAGTACGCTGGAAGCAAATTGAAGCGATGGGCAAAAAAGTGAATGACGTGGAGAAGCCGACACCGATGACAAAAAAGAAGACCGCCGAGTAGCTGTCTACTCGACGGTCTATTTTACTGGGCAGCCGTCGCAGACAGCATCGCCCGTCTGCAGCTGTTTAGGACAGCCGCCCTACCTGTTTACCTTCTGTCACTTGACCACCTCCTTTATGCAAGCTTTACGCCGCCGGTGCCCTGGAAACAGTCAGGACCACACCCTTGGCCTCTTGCCCGTCGCGCCACGGACGCACGACTTACGTATTACACTATACCCGACCCCCACCCCCCGAAGTCAAGTCGCCCACAAAAATTGTTGCGTCACCGCGATCGGCCTCTTGTGCATTCGATACTGTTGGTAGCTTCACGATCGCTGAAACTTAAAGTGCATACCCTACGCGCACATTGACAGGGTACTGCGTATTCCGATTGCCGGTGCGATGATAGGATAGTTAAACACCGTCACACCACGAGTTCACACGATCCGGATCCATCATGCCTTCCCGAAACCCGCTGCTTCGGTTTGAATTGCTCGAAGATCGGATTACACCGACTGCGGGTGATTTTGACCTGACATTCGGCGAGGGCGGGAAAAGCATCTTGCCGTCCGGCACGTTTGGAACTGCGACAGCCGTGACTTCTCAGACAGCCGACCTGAAAATTCTGTCCGCCGTCGCCACATCCAATCGCTTTAGTGTCACACGTCTGACACAGTCAGGACAACTCGACCCAACCTTTGGCAGCAACGGTCAATTCACGGCCTCGTTTACTGACTACGGGCTGAATACTCGTGCCTCCGCATCGGCCATCTTTATTCAACCCGACGGCCGGATTCTCGTAGCGGGTACTGTAACTGCAGAATCTCAAGAGAAAAGCCGATTGGCGATGGCCCGGTTCAATTCCGACGGGAGTGTCGATTCCACATTCGGGACGAACGGAACGGTCACTATCGCATTTGGCGTTGAAAGTCAGCCTCCGTTATTCGCCGACTTCGAGGGAATCAATGCCGCAGCACTCCAGTCGGACGGGCGAATTGTCGTTGCCGGTGGCATTATGACCGTCGGACCTTCCGGGCCAAACGGGGAAGTGGTTGGCTACAGTGCAGTTCTCTTTGCACGATTCATGCCCGACGGCAAACTGGACCAGTCGTTCGGTCAGAACGGGCACCAGTTCGCGCCGTTCACACCGACAAGCAATACCCACTCCGAAGCGCGTGCGATTGGGGTGTTGCCGGACGGACGAATCGTTGCCATTGGGAACGCCGACGTTGGCGGGTCCAAGCAAGGCGCGGTTGCGATCAGGCTCACCCCGAGTGGGCAGTTCGACCCCACGTTCGGTGCGAACGGTCGAGTCGTTGTCGCCATCCCCGGAGATCAATCCGTAGCTCGCGCGATGGCACTCCAACCGAACGGCGGCGTCACTTTGGTCGGCGATTCGATCGGCACGAATCCGGGACATGTCTTCGTTGCGCAATTGAATACGAACGGACAACTTGACCCGTCGTTCGCGCAAGCCGGGGTCGCGGACATCGCGTTCCCGCACGCCGAGTTCCTCGGGAGCAATGCGGCCGCCGTCATGATTCAAGGCGACGGCAAGATCGTGATCGCCGGAGCACACTATTTTGCGAGCGGAAACTACGACATGGACGTGGCCCGCCTGAACACGGATGGGTCGCCGGACAAGACGTTCGGATCAGACGGAGTGCGACAGATCGGACTTGAACTCGGTGGCACGAACGCCGATTTGGTGAGTGACGCATTCCTGCAAGCGGACGGGAAAATCGTCCTGATCGGATACGCCGCCAATGGCGTTGGTACCAATCCGGTGGTCATTCGGCTGTTGGGTGACCGTCCACCACTGACGCACCGATCGGTTTTATCGACAGGCCGTGAGGACGGATCCGCACAAATCCTTGAACCCGGCCAACCTGGCCTGCGCATCGGTGCGGCACTGACGACATTGCCTGGTTACTCCGGCCCGGTCCGAACAGTCTCGGCGGACGTGACCGGGGACGGGGTACCTGACTACATCATCGGCGCCGGCCTCGGCGGTTCCCGCGTTCGCGTGCTCGATGGCAAAAATGGGACACAAATCGCGGATTTTTCTGCCTTCGAGCCGAGGTTTACAGGCGGCGTGTTCGTCGCGGCCACCGACATGGATGGAGACGGGAAAGCGGAGATCGTGGTGACTCCGGACAATGGGGGCGGACCCGTCGTTGCCATGTTTTCTGGAACCGGAGTTGAGCGATTCCGATTCTTCGGGATCGAGGATACGGCCTTCCGCGGTGGTGCGCAAGCCGCGCTGGGTGACGTGTCCGGGGACGGGGTTCCCGACTTGATCGTTAGCGCTGGATTCCTCGGCGGGCCACGGGTTGCCATCTTCGACGGGCGCAGCTTGAACGCTCACAACCCGGTCAAACTTGTCGGCGATTTCTTCGCCTTTGAAAGCAGCCTCCGCAACGGCGTTTCTGTCGCGGTCGGCGACGTGACCGGGGATGGGGTTGTGGATCTCGCCTTCGGAGCGGGAGAAGGTGGCGGGCCGAGGGTTCGCCTCTTCGACGGGAAAGCACTTCTCACAGCCAAGCCGTTTGGCAACGTGGACGAGATACCGACAGCCCAGCGCGCGAATTTCTTCGCCGGAGACCCCGTCAAACAAAGAGGAGTTCGCCTGGCGTTGCGAGACACTTACGGTGACGGTCAGGTTGATCTGATTACAGGGAGCGGCAACGGTGAACCATCGCTCGTGCAAGTCTACCGGGCAACGAACCTCTTGAAAAACACCAACCCATCGCCCAATCAGAGTCTAAATCCCTTCGATGCCATCATGCCAAATGGCGTCTTTGTTAGCTGATGTCTGATGTTGCCTCTGCTTCAGAAAAACAGGACTGGTCATGTCCCAAAACGAACCCGACAATACTGCATATAGTTGCGAACCTCTCGTTGAAGGATGACGACCATGTGGACTCCGATTGTTCTTGTTGCTGCAATGGCTTTCGCACCGGCACAGACTGGCGGGTTGGCTCTCTCGAATGTTCGTAGCACGTATGGCGAACTCGGGGGCGCTCGCCCTGGTAGCCCGTTGTTGCCGGGGGACGTGCTGTTCGTGTGCTTCGACATCGAAGGCATTACCATTGATCCAGAAGGCAAAGTGCAGTACACGATGGGAATGGACATCCTTGATAAAGCGGGCAAGACGTTTTACAAAACGGACCCTTCGACCAAAGCCGATTTCGTGCCGTTGGGCGGCGGCAAGCTGCCGGGGCGGGCGTATGTCTCGGTGGGTCTTGACCAGCCCCCCGGTGAGTACACGATGAAGGTCACGGTCACGGACACCGCGAACAAAGCGACGAAAACGTTGGAACAAAAGTTCAGCGTGCTCGGCAAAGATTTTGGTGTCGTTGCGGTGTATGCGAGCATTGATGAACGCGGCCAAATTCCGGCCCCGACCACGGCGATCGTGGGGCAATCGGTGTTCGTCCAATTCGGCGTCGTCGGCTTCGCGCGGGGTGGTGATAAAAAGCAACCGAACGTGTCGATCGAAATGGTTCCCTTGGACGCGAAGGGGAACCCGACCATTCAAAAGCCAAGTGTCTTCAACCTCGATGCGGGCGTCGATGAAAAAGACGCGGGGATCACCGTGCGGTTTCTGCTGCCGCTCACTCGTCCCGGCAAGTTCACCGTGCGACTGAAAGCCACCGACAAAGTGGCGAACAAAACATATACGTTCAACTTGCCAATCACGGCACTGCTCTCGGCGAATTAGTCGGGCATCGTGTGCGTCGTCGCCCCTCGCATATGATGAACATGAAGGTCGGTGGCGGCCCGGTTCGTACTTCCTGATCGAGATGTTACCCCCATGAGTTCGCTGCAAGATCGTATTGCCCAGTTCCGCAAGATGGCCACCGACGACCCGGACAACGAACTCGGGCACTTCCGGCTCGGGCAATTGTTGATGGAAGACAGCCAGTTCGCGGACGCCGTAGTGTCACTCCAGCGGACCGTGGAATTGTCGCCACAGTTCTCGAAGGTGTATCAGCTACTCGGCGAATGCCAGATCAAGTTGAACGCCACCGACAAAGCGATCGAAGTGCTGACCACCGGCTACAAAGTCGCGGACGAACGTGGCGATAAGATGCCCCGCGATGCGATGGGGAAACTTCTCAAAGACCTCGGCGCCCCGGTGCCGCAAGCCGAAGTGACGACCGCACCTGTTGACGACGGCCCCAATTCGGGCTTCCGGTGCGAACGCCCCGGTTGCCCGTCCGGTCGGCGGGCGGCACCCATCGTCACCCCGCCGATGCCGGACGCTCTGGGCCAACGGATCATGAAGCACATCTGTGCCGGGTGTTGGGAATTGTGGCGGAAGGATCAGTCGATCAAGGTGATTAACGAACTGCGGCTCGACCTCAGTTCCGAATCGGGCAGCGCCGAGTACGACAAGTACATGCGGGAATACTTCGGATTTGAAGACAATCACGACCAACCTCCAGCCTGAAAGCGGTCGCAATGTCAACAGCCTCAGGCTACCTTGTGCAGTACGGTCGGTCTGCATTTGTGGGTCATTTTGAAGCGTCGAGACGGCTCACGATCCCGGCGTTGCGTGGCGATCGGGTTGTCGTTCACACACCGCGTGGATTGGAAATCGGCACGGTGCTTTGCGAAGCCACTGAACACTTTTCCGGATCGCTTGATCCGACGGCAGGCGGGAAATTGTTACGCGATGTCGGTCTGGATGATGAAGCCGATGCGCGCGAATGCGAACAGCTAGGCCAGCGGATTTTGACCGCGGGCGAACAACTCGCGGTTGAACAGGGCCTGCCTCTCCTGTTCGTCGATGTCGAAGTCATGCTCGATCGTTCGTCCGTGGTCCTTCACACTGTGCCCTGGGATGAGTGCAACGCCGATTCACTTTTTGTCGAACTCACGCAACGGTTTGAAGTTCCCGTCCAGATGCTCGACCTGTCTCGCACGCCGACCATTGCCGATCCACCCGAAAAAACTTCGACGTGCAGCAAGCCGGGGTGCGGAACGAGTTCTGGTGGTTGCACGTCGTGTGGGACAGGCGGCGGGTGCAGCACGGGCAGTTGTTCCAAGGGCAGTGTCAAATCGGCTGAGGAGCTGACCGACTACTTTGCCAACCTCCGTCGCCAAATGGAAGCCCAGGCGGTTCAGCGAACGCCGCTCAACTAACCCAAAAACCATTCGACGTTCCGGCCTCCACTCTGCAAACTATTTGTGGGTTTTAATCGCCATCCTTGCGAGGACCGCTATGTCTCGTTTCACTCGATACGCACCCCGATTGTCGGCGCTCATCGCCGTGGTCGTGTTTGCCCCTGTCAGCCAAGCCGTTGAGCCGGATTCGGCACTCAAGACAATTCTTTCAGTCACCCGTGAAGGCACCAACAACGAAGCCACAGCCAACGCCTGGAAGCAACTCGTTGCTACCGGGTCGGACGGCTTGTTCCCCGCGTTGACCGCCTTCGACGGGGCTAACCCGACGGCGGCAAACTGGCTCCGGTCGGCGGTCAGCGCGATTGTGGACAAAGAGCGTCAAGCGAAAAAACCGTTACCGGCAGAAAAGCTCAAAGCCTTCGTCGAAGACACCAAGCGTCACCCCAAAGCCCGACGAATCGCCTTCGAGTTGTTCGCGGAAGCGAACCAGCCCCAGGCGGCAAAGTTGTTGCAGACGTTGACCAACGACCCGAGTTTGGAAATCCGCAACGACGCCATCGCGGACCAAATCAAAGATGCGAAAACCTTGACGGATGCGGCCAAGCAAAAGGCGATCTACCAGGAACTGTTCGCACAAACTCGGGACGAAGACCAAGCGGAGGAACTCGCCAAACTCCTCGAAGCCGCCGGCGCGCCCGCGAACCTCACGACGCACTTCAACTTCGTCACCCAGTGGTCGGTGATCGGCCCGTTTGACAGCAAAGACGGGGTCGGGTTTGCGAAGTCCTACACACCCGAAACGAAAGTCGATCTGAATGCGACCGCACAAGGAACCTTGAAAGACCCGTTGAAATGGAAACCTGTTCAAAGTGACGCGAAGTACGGCACCATCGACCTGAACAAAGAACTCGGCAAGCACAAAGACGCCGTCGGGTACGGCCACACCGTGATCGAATCACCGGGCGAGATGCCTGCCGAGATTCGCGTGGCGACCCAGAACGCGGTGCAGATTTATTTGAACGGCAAGAAACTGTTCGAGCGCGAAGAGTACCACCACGGAACCAAGCTGGACCAACACGTGGCCCTCGGGACGTTGAAAGCAGGTCCGAACGAGATCCTGATTAAAGTCTGCCAGAACAACCAGTCCGAACCGTGGGCACAAGCTTGGAACTTCGCCGTGCGAGTCTGTGACAAGACCGGCGGCAAGCTCCCACTGCAACAAGTCGTCGGTACCGAACCGGGCGAATCGAAACTGGCCCCACTCGGCAATTTGAAACCCGCAATTCAGGAGGAGAAATAATGCAACGGTTCGCAATCATCATCACACTACTTGCCGTCACGGGCACCACGAACGCCGCCGATTGGCCGCAGTTCCGTGGGCCGAACGGCATTGCTACTTCGCCCGAAATCAACCTGCCGACCGGCTTCAGCGAAACCTCCGGGTTGCGTTGGAAAATCGCAATTCCTGGTCGTGGCGTGGCGTCTCCGGTGATCGTCGGCAGTCGCGCCTTCGTCACGAGTAGCAGTGGGAAGTACGACGATCACCTGCACGTCATCTGCATCGACACCGCGTCCGGTGCGCAGTTGTGGCACCGTCAGTTGGCCGCAACCGGCAGCACCAACGCCCACCCCGATACCTGCATGGCGGCACCCACACCCGTCGCAGACCAAACCGGCGTGTACACGCTGTTCGCATCCGGCGACTTGGCTGCGTTTGATAACGACGGTACGTTGCGTTGGTACCGCTCGCTGGTGGAAGACTACCCGACCATCACCAACCAAATCGGCATGGCCGCATCGCCGGTGCTGTTCGAGAACAAGCTTATCGTGCCGATGGACAACGCCGGGGATTCGTTCCTCGCCGCGATCGACACCAAGACCGGCAAGAACCTGTGGAAAGTGCCGCGCGTTCGGGACATTAGTTGGGTCACACCGCTGGTGCGAATACTCGATACTGGCAAAGCCGAAGTCATCTTCCTGAGCAAGATCGACCTCACGGCCTACGACATCGAAACGGGTGCGAAGAAGTGGACGGCCAAGGTCAACGGCTCGATTCCGACACCGACACTCGTGGGTGATTTGCTGATCTCGCCGTCCGGGGGCGTGACCGTGGCAAAGCTCGGGGCGGACGGGTTGAAGGAAGTTTGGAAGTCGCCGAAACTGCAAACCGGCATGTCGTCCCCGGTCTACTACGACGGCTTTGTGTACGGCACCAACTCGACCGGCATCGTGAAGTGTGCCAACGCCAAGACCGGCGACATCGTCTGGGAAGAACGGGTCAAAGGCAAGTTCTCCGCGTCACCGATTGCCGCCGACGGCAAGCTGTACGTGTTCAACGAAGCCGGGGTTCTGACCACGATCAAGCTCGGTGCGATGCCGGAAATCATCGCCGAAAGTCCCACGAATGAACGCGGCCAAGCCACGCCGGCCATCTCCGGCGGCGCGATCTTCTTGCGTGGGGAGAAGAGCCTGTTTTGCATTGGGTCTAAAGTTGGTGGTTGATGTCTATCATTAGCCGCGAGGCACACTTTGATGTGCCTCGCGGCTAACCATTTCCCACGGTGTCCGGTTGGGATTTTGCGACCCTCGAAGGATGCGGAGCGATCCGATCCACGGCGAACGATATGATTCGGTATGCAGCGGCGAACCTCGGCGAGATCAAAACGCCGTTGCAACCCGCGTTATCCGTTAGCCACAAACGACAACGTGCCGAAGGCCGTATGCAAACGGGCCTGTTCTGGGTGTTGATGACGTTGCCAGATTCGGAGATTCAAACCATCTGGCACAACGGCGGCACCGGCGGGTATCGGTCGATGTTGTTGATGGTCCCGAAAACGAAAACCGCCGTCGTGGTACTCTGCTCCGCCAGCCAAGACAAGATCATCGACAAGCTCGCCATCAACATCGTTCGCGCCTTGCACCCCGAAGTGAAACCATGAGTGAACCACTTGAAACGCCGAAAACTTCTGGAACAAGTTGGACCAACGCGGCGTTCATCGCCGCGTTGTTTGGGGCGTGGATTGTGCTGCAAATCTGGGTGTTTCCACGATCGGTAAATCGGCCCTGATTGGGCAACCTGTGCGATCCCCGGTCCGGGGATCCATCCGCCCGCAGCATCTTAGACTTGCCACCCGTTGAGACGCCGAGATGATCGGCGGAGAAGTTCACGAATCGTCTTCCACTTCGTCGTCGCTGTCTACGGTTCGGCCTTCAACCAAGTCGCGGATCGGTTCCGGGCACACATCCCATGTTGCCTGATAAGTCGCTTCCAGTGCGACGAGAATATGCTCGTGCGGGGTCAAAAATAGCGGCATTCCTGGCAACGAATCGCCAACACCGACCGGCTCGATGTACGCGGTGAAGTCGTCTCCGGATTGGTAACCCACCAGCGTGAGTTGTTTCCCAGCAGGCAGTTCAAACGGTTCATCAGTCAACTCGTCCCAGATGGCTTTGTGGATGCCTTGTGGATCACGGGCAGAGGGCGGAAACAAATCGACAATCAGCAGGTGAACGCCACTGCGCAGAAAGGTGACCGCCTTATCGACGAACGACCGCAACGAATTGCGGCTGTCCTTGTTCCCCGGTGAAACAATTTCGATGATCGCCACGACGTGTCCGAACTGGTGCCGCACCGTGATCCGGTTCGCCTTGGTTGCGTAGCGAGCGGCATCGGACGAGATGTGGGTTGTGACCGAAGTCTTCGGTGGATTCAAGACCGCAATTGTGGTGTCAGTTTGGGATTTTCTTTTTTTCTTCGTCTGAACTGCAATCACGTCCGGTTCAGGACCATCGACCTTCTGTTCGATTAAGGCGAAGTAGCCAGCCGGCAGTCCGCCAGTGTTCAGGTATTGAGCGATCCGTACAGACCAAGATTGGTGGAAGTCATGAAACAACCCTGAACCGACGCGGGTCCAGTCATGGATCGGCATAGCAGTTTCCTCCTCCGTTACTCCTTCAACAAGTCTGCGACGAGTTGCTTCAACGCAATCATGCTGGCCGTGTAGCGTTCGCCGTCGGTGTCGTTTGGACCGCGGTAGCCGTCGAAGTGGCCGCGGATCGTGCCGGTTTTATCCACGACCGTGATGTAGGTGCTGTGGTCGAACTCTTGTCCCGCGACGGGTTGGGCGTTCGTGGATCGGTTGACACCGATCTTGAACCCGGTCTTCAACAGCGTGTGAATCTCGTCTTCTTTGCCAGTTAGAAACAACCACCGTTCCGGGTGGGCACGGAACGTGTCGGCATACTTCTTCAGTTCGTTCGGTGTATCTCGATCCGGATCGACGGTGAAAGTCACAAGTCGGAGATCGGCTTGATTCGCAAGGTCGAGTTCGGATTGTAACTTCGTCATTGTCGCCGACACACTCGGGCAGGGTCCGGTGCAGCGGATAAACACGAACGATGCAACCCAGACTTTACCGCTCAAATCGGCTTTCGTCACGGGCTTGCCGGACCGCTCGGTTAAGGCGAAGTCCGGCAGTATGAACCCCGGCGGCGATGCGGGCGGAGCGGGTTTTGTCTTCTTCGGCGTCGGCAAAAAGACGGCTGCCAGCAACGAGGCAATGCCCGCGACCACGAACACGCAGAGGGCCAATCGGGTCAGCCGTTGAAGCCGCGTGGGGGGTGCCGTTGGTGAAAGTGTTCCGGCCATGATTGCGTCCCTCGATCAGAGCCAGGAAAGGTAGCGTGGCAAAATCCCGTCGATCACCAGCAGTGCCATCACACCGACGAGGTACACCAGCGACCCCCGCAACACGGTGCGGGCGGTTTGCTGATTGCGGTCACGGGCAAAACGGATACATCGCAGCAAGAACCACATTGCCAATGGCATCGCGCCGACGAGGTAGACCCAACGGGCCGCATCGACCACGAACGGCATCGTGGTCACACCCACCAACAGAAGTGCCGTCAACGCCGTGGCCAAACCCGTGTAAAAACCGTCACGTCGTTCCACGACTGGGAGCATCTTCATGCCACCCCGTGCGTAGTCATCCCGATGCATGAAGGCGATGGAATAGAAGTGCGGGAGTTGCCAGACGAACAGGATGGCGAACAGCGAAACTGCTTCCCAAGTCAGTGTGTCTCGGGCGGCACACCAGCCGATGATCGGCGGCAAAGCACCCGGTATCGCACCGACAACTGTGTTCCAACTCGTGATGCTTTTGAGCGGCGTGTAAACCCCGACATATAGGATGAACGTCAGCGCGGCAGCAATGGCCGCACCGGGGTGGGGTATCAGCACGTACAAATAGGCCACACCTCCGAATGCCAACAACGTCCCCAACACAAACACTTCGGACGGCGTCACACGTCCTGATGGGATGGGGCGATTCGCAGTGCGGCGCATCTTGGCATCGGCGTGGCGCTCCAACCAATGATTCAGCGCACTTCCACCAGCGGCGACGAGACCTGCACCCAACAACGTGTGAAATAGCTGCGCCGCATTGAAGCTCTCTGCCGCGCCGAGCAAGTACCCGGCGGCCACGGTGACAAGCGCCATCACGGCGATGCGGGGCTTCGTCAATTCGAGGTAGTCCGCCGCCCGTGGT
Organism: Fimbriiglobus sp.; assembly: GCA_043785105.1. Classification (GTDB taxonomy): domain Bacteria; phylum Planctomycetota; class Planctomycetia; order Gemmatales; family Gemmataceae; genus Fimbriiglobus. The sequence goes on along the minus strand of JAYVXO010000121.1, from coordinate 25,299 downwards.
CGGGGGTCGATCACGGCGTTGGAACTCGGCTCGATTACGGCCATGACTGGCACTTTCATTGCGTTGATCCCGGTGGAATGTCTGCCACAGTTGGATGAAAACGTTTTATGACGCTGCGATCAGTTCTCGCTTCGTCTGGGTGGTCTTGCTCGGGGCAACGCGACTTGGTTCCTTGTCGCCTGCTTGATTGAGCGGAACCGGCTTTCGCAGAATCCGAATCGCCAGAACCACGGTGGATGCCAGCAGTGCCGCACCAATCAGCGTGTGGAACGTCCGTACTGTCGCTGCGTATTCCGTGATGGGCCGAAGCTCTGGTGGTAGCATCGCCGAGGGGCCACTGGCCGCAAATTTCCCCATCCAGGCTTCGACACCCAGTACAATCTGCACCGCGATAATCGCTAACAGATGATACACATAGAACCCAAGTTGCTTCCGGCTCGCTTCCGTGGCAATCGTGCGGACACACAGCCACACGCAAAGTCCCGTGACAACGAACGCGGTCAAGATGTGCAATCGCTGGGCGATCGGCGAACCCATGTGTCGAACCCATACGCCCCAAATCAACTGGCATGTCACCAGGATTGGCAACAGGACGCCAAGGTTTTGCAACTTGGCCCGTTCAGCCTCTGGTAAGCAATCGCCATCCCGACGTGGTGCGGTCAGCACGGCAACGCCCATCAGGACGGCGAAGGTCACTTGCCCAAAGGAACCGTGAATCGCGGCGAGTTGCGTACCCATGAGTTGATCGAGGAATACCCGGTAGCCGCCGAGTAGCCCTTGAATCATCACCGCAACCAAACCGAGTGTAGCAAACAGCCGAACCGCACTTCCCGATTCTGGTCTCACCCCGCTTGCTTTCCCTTCTGGTCTCCCCCCGCTTGCGGGGGGATTAAGGGGGGTGGAACCTTCAACCCCACCCCAACCCTCCCCGCAAACGGGGAGGGAGCAAATCACCGAATTGGGTCGGCGAAGCATCATCGCACTAACAACACCCATCACGAAAACACCAACGCCGCACGCAATGGCCGAGCCGACGGGCCAGACCAGTTCCCCGCCCGCTTTTCGTGCCCGCCATGCGGAACCCATTTCGCCGTGAAGCCCAAGATAGGCGACTAGTAGAAACAGAATCGCGGTGGTTCCGATCCAGCGCATCTTGCGGTCCGGTTCCGCAATCCAGGCGCCGACCGCCAGCACCGTGGCGAAGACGCCAATCGCCCAGGCCACCAAGCGGTGGGTGTGCTCGATCAAAAATCCACGGGCGGGTTCTTCGACCCAGACGTGATTGTTGACGATGAGAAACCACGGCTCGGTCGGCCAAACCGGGTCGGACATGCCGACCTTGAACGTCGTGATGAGCGAGCCGAGGACGATCACCGCAGCCGCGACGATGACCGTGAGAATCGACCACACACGCAACCAACGTGGCACGGGACGGGTGAAAGTGGGAGTCATGGTGTTCCATCCTGCAACGGTCTACTTCGACCGATAAACTTGGTCTCGCACGTCGGCGGGGAGTCGGGCGGGTTGACTGACTTCGCGGACGAAGTTCGCCAAGTCCGAAAGTTGTTGTTCGGTTAACAGCGGATTCCCTGGCATCCGCGACGCAGGAATTCCGTGGCGTATGACCGCGTTCAGCAACGCGGGATCACGTGCCCAACGGAACTCGCCCTTCGTCAAATCCGGCACACGCACAACCGTGCCCCAGGCGTCGTACTGGTACCGTTCCGAGCGGCCGTAATCCACGTGGCAACTGATGCAACTCGCGGCTTGTGAACTGGCAAACTGTTCATGGCCACGACGAACCGATTCCTGGTAAGCCGGGTCAGTCCAATCCACTGGCACGTTGCTTACGGGCGGAACGTCACGGGCGGTTGCCCATTGCCGACTCAGTTTCAGCACCTGCTCGTGACAAGCCGTTGTCACGTCACTATCCGAACTGTCATCGAGCATCTGTTTCATCGCGTCAAACTCGACTTCGCCGCGAACACTCAGGTGAATCACGTAACCGATCACGGCATCGACTTCAGCTTCGGGCAACAAATCATACGGTTGCATGGCACCCACACCGCGACGAATGACCCGCTTCATCGTCCCGATTGTCGGCTTGGGTGAACCCAATGCGGTCTTGAACAGACCCTGTCGAAAGTCACGCGGGTGCGGGTAGATCGTCAGCCCGGTCAAGCCACGCCCGTTGCCTTCCAGCCCGTGACATTGAACACATTGCTTGCGATAGACCCGGCTACCGAGGGCGAGTTGCTCGGCGGTGTATTCCAATCCTGACAACACGTTCGGCGAAGCAGGTGTGCCGAACAGGGTGTCGAGGGTTTGCTTCAGTTGGTCGCGTTGGTCAACGCTCAACAACTTCGGCTCCAGAATCTTGCCACCCTCACTGCTAGCCAATGCCGTGATGGATTCGTCGAGTTGGCCCAGCGGGGCGGAACCAGTCGGAGTGGTGTTGGGGGTTTGCAGAACGATCGCATCTTGCCGCAACGAGTATCGCAAATTCGGGTCGTAACCGTTCGGGCCGTTCGATTCGTCGTCGCACCCCGTCAGCGTCACCGCAAGCAGAAGGGCGAGGCCGCACCCGCTAATGAGGGTGGCAACCCCGCCCGTGCGTCGAACCCAGTTTTTGCCGATACTCGTCATGCCCCCTCACATCCTCACGCATTGGCAGCTTAAAATGCTGCGAGGTGCCGGGTGATGTAGTCGGTCAGGGTGAACGTGAACATAATGGCCACCCAGAACACCGACGCCCCGGCGCACATCCACGTCAGTTTGTCCGCTTGCTTCAAGTCCATGAAGAACACGGACAGAACAAGTGCTTGCACGCCCGCAACAAGCAGACTCGCTGCGACTTTCCACGGCCCGAGGTCGGAAAACCCGACGGCGATCGCCACGATTGCCAACAACACCAGCACCACGAACACCGTCAAGGTGCTGCCCGTTGACGCCACGGTGTGGGTGTCGTGTTCAAAGATGGTCTCTTTCACTTCGCTCATCGGTTTGCTCCTTAGGGCCTGTTACGTAATAACTGCTACAGTGACAAGCTGTTGTCACTGGGCGATGTCCCTGAATATCAGGCATTTGGAGAAGCCGGCCTTATTGAAGTTATAACACTTATTTCGTAACAGGCCCTTAGTGGTGGCCCGATGCCATGCCGATGGCCATCTTGAACTGCTCGACCGCTTGTTCGAGCGTGTGCGGCCCACACAGGTACAACAGCGGCAACAGGAACATCCACACCATGTCCACGAAGTGCCAATACAAGCTCATCACTTCGATGTAGACGTACCGTTCGCCGAACCGGAAGAAGCCCATCGACGCGAGGATGTACTGCCAGATCAGCAACCCCAAACCAATTATCATGTGGATGACGTGCAAGCCCGTCATCACGTAGTAGAAGATGAAGAACAGTTGCACGCGGGCCATGTTGATGGCGTGCGTGTCAAAGTGTTCCTTGTGCAGCACCTTCTCGACGTTGACCGCGAACACGGGCTTCTCGACCATCTCGTAAGTGCCTCGGGCTTCATCCTTCTCCTGAACCCACATCGTGGCGCCGGTTGGGATCAAGCCTTCTTCGTAGTCGAGGTAATACTCACGGCCTTTCAGCCCAAGAAACAGCGAGCCGAGAATGATGGTGGCCATCAACCACACCTTTAACCCGGTTTGGCTCGCCTGATACGCTGATCGAATCGCCAGGGTAATCGTCAAGCTACTCGTGAGCAGCAAGAACGTGTTCACCGATGCAATGCCGACGTTGAGCGCCGCGCTACCGGCTTCAAACTCGCGCGGGAACCACACGCGGTACACGGTGTAGGCACAGAACGCACCGCCGAAGAACAACACTTCGGTGATGAGGAACAGCCACATGCCCAGGCGAACCGTGGCTTGTTGCTGCAAGATGTTGTTGAAGTGGTGGGCAACCGGAGCCTTCAATTTGTTGCCCGCCAACGTACTAGCTGCCACTGGTCACCCCCTGTTGTCCACCGGCGGTTACTACCATCGGCTGCGTGTCCACAATTCCACCTTGATCTGCCAAGAGGCCCAAGCCGTTCGGCAGGGAGTATTCGTAGGGTGCGAAGTACACGACCGGCGTTTCGTCGAAGTTGTGCATCGGCGGCGGGGACGGCGTTTGCCATTCCAAGCCCGTTGCGTTCCAAGGATTCGCGCCCGCTTTTCGACCCGTGAACAGTGATGCTGGTAAGTAGAACAACGGCATCACGTAGCCGATCCCTTGGATCGACGCACCGGCAGTGGACAAGATGTTCAAGAACTGGAATTCCGGAGCGTAATTCGGGTACCGGCGTGGCATCCCGTGGAAACCGAGGATGAACTGCGGCATGAAGGTCATGATGAACCCGACGATCGCAACCACAGCGGCCAAGCGGCTCCAGAAATCGGAGTACATCCGACCCGTCATCTTCGGCCACCAGAAGTGCAACCCCGCCAGCCACGCCATGAGCATCCCACCAACCATTGTGAAGTGGAAGTGGGCGATCACGAAGTAGGTGTCGTGCAGGTGAATGTCGGAGCCGAGTGCCCCGAGGTACAACCCCGTCACGCCGCCGATCGTGAACAACACAAGGAAGCCCAACGTGTACATCATCGGGGCTTCAAAGGAGATCGAGCCTTTGTAGAGCGTGGCACACCAGTTGAAGGTTTTGATCGCGGACGGCACGGCCACCAGCATGGTCAGGAGCGAGAACAGCATCCCGAGGTAATAGCCTTGGCCGGACAGGTACATGTGGTGCCCCCAGACCAGGAAGCCCACGACCGCAATGCCGACGCTCGACCACGCCACAGCTTTGTAACCAAAGATGTTCTTGCGGCTGAAGCAGGTAATCGTTTCGCTGATGACGCCCATACCGGGCAGAATCATGATGTACACTGCGGGGTGGCTGTAGAACCAGAACATGTGCTGGAACAGCAGCGGATCGCCTTCGAGAGCCGGGTCGAAAATCCCGACGCCGAAGATCTTCTCCGTGGCCAACATGATGACGGTCACGGCGATGACTGGCGTACCCAGAAGTTGAATCAAGCTCGTCGCGTACATCGCCCAAACGAACAGCGGCAACCGGCTCCACGTCATCCCCGGACAGCGCATCTTGTGAACCGTGGCGATGATGTTCAACGCCGTCAGGATCGACGAGAAGCCGGTAATGAACACCCCGAGACCGGCATAAAGTACGTTGGTGTGACTGTATTTCGACGAGTACGGCGGGTACAACGTCCATCCCGTATCTAGCCCGCCCACCGTGAGTTGCCAGATGAAGAACAGCGACCCGGCCAGCCATACGTAGAGACTGAGCAAGTTTAATTTCGGGAACGCCATGTCCTTCGCGCCGATCATCATCGGTACGAGGAAGTTCCCCAGCACCCCCGGTATCACGGGGATCAGGAACAGGAAGATCATGATCGTGCCGTGGGCGGTGAACGCTTTGTTGTACTGGTCGAGTTCCAAAATCGCCCCGGTGGGGGAGATCAAGTTCAACCGAACCAGCATGATCGCCAGCCCGCCGAACAGGAAGAAGATGCTGGCCCCGACCAAATACATCATGCCGATGCGTTTATGGTCCACCGTGAACAGCCACGAAAACAGACCGTAGTCGTGGTTGAGATAGTGGATCCGCTTCTTTTCCTTCTCCGGACTCAAGACCGGTGCGGGGATCGTCTGCGGCGTATAGTTCAAAACGGGAATCTGACTCATTTGCTAGCCCCTCCTTCCGATGCTTTCACTGGCGCGCCAAGTGGTGCCGGAGCCTGCTCCGTGCGGTCCGGCAACTTCTCGCCGTTCTTCAAACTTTTGATGTAAGCCGTCAGGTTATAAAGTTCGGTTTCGTCCACTTGCTTCGTTCCATACGCTGGCATGATCGTTTTCCAACCCGCCGCCACCTGCGAGATCGGGTTGCGAATCGACCGCTTGATGTACTCGTCGTCGAATTTCTGCAAAGTGCCGTCTTCTAGGGGTCGCTTCTGGCCGTACATCCCGGCCAGTTGTGGCGCCCGTGCGCTGGCCTCGTTGTTGTGGCAGGTGTTGCATTGCAGCTTCAAGAACAGTTTACGACCTTCCCAGGGTGGCGTACCATCGGCTGGGTTCTTGCCCTCAAAGCGGTACAAGCCTTCCTTCCACAACTCGTAGTTGGCTTTGGAAAGCACGTGGACTTTGCCCACCATCTGGGAGTGGCCCTGCCCGCAATACTGGTCGCAAAAAATATGGTAGGTGCCGATCTTGGTCGGTTGGTAACCCACCGTGATGTAGCGCCCCGGCACGACATCGAACTTACTGCGGAACGCCGGGATGCCGAAGTCGTGGATCACGTCTTCCGAAGTCCCGGTGATCTTGATGCCGGGGTCACGCAACTTCCCATCCGCGTCCCGTTCATCGCTACAGATCGGGATGTGCAATTCGTTGATTTCGCGGACGCCATTCGGGTGTTGGAGCTTCCACATCCACTGCTTGCCGACGACAAAGTATTCGGGTGCGTCTTCCCGAATCATGGCTTGCTCGTTGTAAATCTTCACGCCCCACACGAAGAACGAGAGGAAGAACAGCAGCGGGATCACGGTCCAAATAATTTCAATCTTGGTCGAACCCAGGATGCGCGGTGTTTGTTCGGTGGGCGACTTCCGGGCGTACAGGAACGAAAAGGCGATCAGCATGGCGAAAACCACACCGGCCCCGATGGTAATCACGATCGTGATGTACCAGAACAACAAGTCGTAGTCGGCAGCGAACGCCGCAGCTTGTGGCGGCAGGAGCGGCAACTCGAGTGCAGCAAACATCATCGTCGTCCCTCACCCGTTGTGTACGGGGGCAATGGTCTCTGGCGGAGTCACGGGTCCGGTTCGTGGCAAAGCGATCGGTTGCTCCCGCAACCCGCGTCGAATCGTGCGGAATGCGATAAAAGCAACCGTCAACATGAACGGGGTGAACACGACCGCCATCCACCGCATGGTCAGCCGGTAATGGCCCTTCACGTCGTCGTAGACGTAGCAATACTGCGAGACGTTCTTCTCGAAGAACGAGCCGACCTTCCCGCCCGACGCTTCGACGAGAGCAAGTCGCACGTCGTTCGCGTTGTAATTGATCCCGAGCAAGTAGCTCGAAATCTTCCCTTCGGGCGTCAGGACCACGACGCCACTGGCGTGTTGGTAGTCGTAATCTTTCGGCAAGTCCTGGAGCACACGCGAATCCAGTGCCCCGAGCCACTCGCCTTGCTCGTCGTTGTAGTAGTAGTTCTTGTTGCGTGCGCGGAGGGTGTACTGATAGCCCGCCGCGTCGGTCAGTTCGTGAATCTTCCGGTCCGCCGCCTTCACGTCGGTCCCTTGGCCGTGATTGGCCGACAGGAACCACCAACCCGGCGTGTCTTCGGACCGACCATCGTAGTCTTGCAAGAAGTTCAATCGTTTGGGGCGGGCCAGTGTCATCGGGGCTTCACGCGGGTCGATGCTGACCGCGATCACGTTGAACGGCCCACCCGCCACGAACGTCGGGTCGCCTTTGCGGATCACGTTCAACGCATCAAGAACCCCGGTCAGCACCAGATTGCACAGCTTCGGGCAGCGGTAGTAAGCCAACACCAGAATCGTCGGCTTGCCGTTCATCAAGTCGCGGAGTTTCACCGGCTGGCTGTTGTGGTCGTAGAACTCCAAATCAATCGGAATCATCTCGCCACGCCGCTGTTGGTACGCCACGCCCTCGGGATCCGCCGGACCCTTTTCGCCAACCGTTGGTACCTTGCCGTAAGACATCCGTTGCGCAAACGCGGATGCGTTGAGCACGAGAACGGTCGTCACAGTGAGTAGCACAACACGAATCATCAAAACCCCTCAATTCCCAACAAGAACAAATCACTTCACCACGGAATACACGGAAAGCACGGAATAAATCAAATTGTTCAAGAAGCAGTGTGTTACTGGTTCCTAGCGAATTCAAATGCTTTTCTGTATTTCCATTTCCGTGCTTTCTGTGTATTCCGTGGTTAAAATTTCCGGATTAGTGCCCGGCCTTTTTGTCATCGGGTTTCACGTCATCAAGTTTGGGTGTCACGGCAATCGGTTGCGATGGGCCACCACGCCCGGCGCTGGATGGCTTCGCTTTCCCGTCGTTGGTCGAAGCCACAAGAATCGGGTTCGCCCGGATCGGTAACATCTTCTTCTGGATGACCAGATTCATCGCTTGCTCGATCGGGATGATCGCTGTGGTCTTTTTGCCGTCGTCAACCCACCTAGTATCCATCAGAATCTTGCGTTTCGTAATCGGGTCGATGTAGTTCTCGGGCCGCAAATCTTCGGGGCGAATTTCGTAGGTGCCGCCGACGGCGGTCACGGGCCGCTTGGACCGCAAATAGGGCGGGTCATTCTTCGCGTCTTCCACCTGCTTCAGGTATTCCAAACGCGGTTGTTTGACTTCCGCGTTCGGGTCACTCGAACTAATCGCGGCGAACCGCTCGTTGATCGACGAGTTCGAGTTTTTCGACGCGATCGGGTTCGCAACCGGGTCGCCGGGGTTCTTGCCGTAGATGCTGAAGAAAATCACGGTCACGATGGCGAACGATGTCAACACCGTGACGACCACGAAGAGGGGAACGTACAAAACCCCCTTGGCCTCGAACTGGTCCGGTTCATGCCCGGCTTTGACACTGTTGCTACTGGCGCCCGGCGGTTCGGAGTCGTGGTTGGACGCGCTGGCGCCGGACATCGAGACGATGACCTGTGTGAGCGGGCTGTCACCTTTCCGCTCGGGCTTGTGTTCCGACATGTTTAGATCTCCCCAAAGCGTTTAGTGGTGCTGACCCCAGGTCGCCAGGAACTTGCCTTCGCTGTTCGCCGGTAGGATCGGTCGCTTGCCGAGTTCGTATGCAAACGCCACTCCCCAAATTCCGCCCACCGCCACGATGGCCGCAATCGCCATCGGGACGTGCAACGTCCCGTGTTCTCTTTCAACCGCAGGAAGGATCCACCAGATCACATCGGCCATGCAAACAATCAGCAACATGCCTGAAAGAAGCCGCATTGCCTTCGGGCTGGTCTTCACTTCGCGGAACAACAACACCACGAACGGAATCAACCAGTGGAAGGCCATCAAGAAGTACGCGAGGTACTCCCACCCGCTGTCGCCCCGTTTGCGGTAGTAGGTAATTTCTTCCGGCAAGTTGCCCGCCCAAATTAGCATGTATTGGCTGAACGACGCATACGCCCAGACCATTGTGAGGGCCAATAGCAGGCTCCCGATGTCGATGCGGAACTTGTCCTTTACGATGGTTAGGACTTCCGTGTTACCCGCGTTCAGGCTGTAAAACACGAAGATCGAGAACGCAAACGTCGTCAAGAACATGTTCATGCCGTACACGATTGGGAACATACTGGACGCCCAAGTCGGTTCGACCGACATCACCCAATCGGTGGCCATCATGGTCATACACAAGGTCCAGACAATGATGCCGGGACCGGCAATCGCACGCAGTTTGTCTTTCCCGTCTTGCTGGTCGTCGTCCTCGGCGCGGCGTGCCCATTTGTTGACGATGAAGATCAACCCACCGATGATCGAGAAGTACAACAACCCCCGAACGGTGAAAAACACCGGGTTCAGGAAGTCGTGAATCTTGTGGTGGTTCTCTTCGATCGCTTCGGGTCGCAAGCCTTTCTCGACGGCAATTTCGGCGACATCTTGCTTGACCTTATTGTCGGTCATTTTCTTCACAGCGGCCTGGAAAGCCGGGTCGCTGTTCATCTCGCCCGTCGGCGTGACCCAACTCTGATCGGACCACCAAAACGGCGATTGCTTGCCTTCGGCGATGAACACGCTCGCGGCAACCGGGATGAACAGCAACGCGATAACCGGCATCGTGCGGGTGGCCGCGTGGAAACAGCGCCGCAGGACGATCCCCCAACTCGCGCTCGTGAGAAACGCGATCAAGGTCATCGACAGTGCCCCGAACGGCAAGCTCGCCCAGAAGACGAAGCCAACGGTGTACGACATGAAAATGTCGCGCAGTCCATACCCGTCAGAGGTCGAGATGTTCAGATACGCCAGCACGATGAACGCAATGGACCCGATGACGAGTGCGGCCAAGGCCGCCGTGCGGACCGGGCTGATATCAATCGTCGGGATCGCCAACGGTGCGGCTGGGTGTTCGTGGTGGTCAGAGTGGCTTGTGGCCATTATTTCGGTCCCCCCACTTTAGAAAGTTCAGTCTTGGTGTTATCCGGCAGATCGGCGACGGGTGCGCTTTGGCTGTATTGCAGGGCACGAACATAAGCGATCACACGCCAACGGTCGGCGGGATTTGGCAACTGGGTGTCGTGGGACGCCATGCCGCCGTAGCCCCAACTAATCACTTGATAGATGTAGCCAACCGGGACATCTTTCAACGCGATCTTGATCCCGTAGCGGTCGAACCCACGGGAGTAACCGAGCGGCAAATCTTTCTTCGCTTCGCCGGTGAAGTGGCCCGCGTCCGATTCCTTCCCGGTTGCGTCCAAGTGGTACGACGGCGGCTTCAAGAAACCGCGCTCGACGATTTTGCCGTTACCGTACCCGGCGGCACCGTGGCACAACGCACAGTTGGTGTTGAACTTCACTTGGCCGACTTTGAGGTCTTCGACGGTCATCTCGAACGGGAACTCTTTGACGAAATTGTTCGGGTCCGTTGGCGCCCCGGCGGTCGGGGCGGTGTTACCAGTTGGGTCCACGGCGGCTTTCCAATCTGCCGAGACTTTGGGCGTCTTGCCCGCAACGGTCAACCACGTCACAAGCGGATCATCCGCCAACGGCTGGTTGCGGTGAATCACGCCCTTTTCAAGTGGTCGCACCGATTGCTTGTTAGCAAACATCTCGTGCTGTTCGTAAGGGCGTGGGGCAGGCTGTTCGGCCATCTTTTGCTGGCAACCGACCGAAGCCGTAAGCAGCAAAAAGCAAGGACTCATCCCGATCAGGGCTTTGCTTAATTTTATCATTCTGGCACCTCCGCGATGCTGACTGGGTTCAGCGTCGTGAGAAAAGCCTTGGTGGATTTCTCATCGTAGTTCGGGTCAATCGCTTCAATCACCAGGAAGAAGCGGTCACGGCTCGCGCGGGCAAATTGCGGCACGTTGAACACCGGGTGGTACGGCTGCGGCAGGCCACACAGGGCGAACAGGCCAATCGTCCCGGTCAAACTGGCGCTCAACACGAGCAGTTCCCACGTGATGGGGGCAAACTGCGGCCAGGAGAAAAACGGCTTGCCGCCGACGTTCAACGGGTAGTCGATGCCGTTCAGGTAGAACTGCATCAAGAACCCAATCGTCGCGCCGCACAGGCCGCCGATGAACATGATCGCGCCGATTTCCGATCGCGGGAAACCCAGGGCGTCGGCAACTTCCCCGATCGGGTACGGCGAGTAGCCGTCCATGCGGGTGTAGCCAGCGCCGGCCGCTTTTTGGGTCGCATGGATCAAGCCGTCAGCGGTTTCAAACTCGGCCATGAGGCCGTAGATCGCTGGCTCGTCAATGTCGTCATCGTCGTGGTGGGGGTCGTGGTGGGTTTCACTCACTTGGCGTTCTCCATGACGGCGTGCCCGTCGCGGCCACCTTGAACGTGTGGCAACAATTCACGCATTTCCGTGATCGAAATCATTGGCAGGAACCGAACGAACAGTGCAAAGCAGGTAATGAAGAACCCGATGGTCCCGCCGAACAACATGTAGTCCCATTCCGTCGGGGCGTACCGGCCCCAACTCGACGGCAACTGGTCGCGGCTGAGTGTTATCACGATCACGTACCGCTCGAACCACATACCGATGTGGACCGAGAACGCGATCAAGAACAGCGCCAACTGGTGGGTGCGAATCGACCGGATCCACAGGAACTGTGGGATAATCATGTTGGTCAAAATCAGCAGCCAGTAGGCCCACCAGTACGGGCCGTACCAAATCCGCTGCATGGTGGTTTCCCACTCATAAATCGAGTGGCTGTACCAGCCCATCCACAGTTCGCAGAAGTAGCCGTAGTTCACGAGCAAACCCGTCCCGAGCATCACTTTCGCACAGAACTCCATGTGCTTATCGGTAATGAGGTCGTTCATGCCGTAGTAGTATCGCAGGGGCACCGCGAGCCAAATCACCATTGCAAACCCGGCGAAAATGGCCCCGGCGACGAAGAACGGCGGGAAGATGGTTGCGTGCCAGAGCGGCACAATCGACACCGCGAAGTCGAACGACACGATGGTGTGAACGCTGAACACCAGTGGCGTACCGAGTCCGGCCAGCAACAGGTACAACTTCTCGTACCGCCGCCAGTGAATCGCGGACCCGCGCCAGCCCATCGACAACAAGCCATAAATCGAACGTTGCAACCGATTCTTGGCCACGTCCCGCAAGGCGGCAAAGTCGGGGATGAGGCCGAGGTACCAGAACACGGCGGACACGGTGAAGTAGGTCGTCACCGCGAACACGTCCCAGCAGAGCGGGCTACGGAACTGCGGCCACGCGGCGAAGTTCACCGGCACCGGGTAGAGCCAATAGAAGAGCCAAGGGCGGCCCATGTGAACGAGCGGGAACACGCCCGCACAGGCCACCGCAAAAATCGTCATCGCTTCGGCGAAACGGTTCAGTGACGTTCGCCACTTTTGGTGCATCAGCAGAAGAATCGCGGAAATCAGCGTTCCGGCGTGGCCGATGCCGATCCACCAGACGAAGTTGACGATCGCCAACCCCCACGCGACGGGCTGGTTGATCCCCCAAATCCCGGTCCCCGTGTAAAACAGGTAGCCGATTCCGATGACCATCCCCTGCATCATCGTGAAGCCGATGACCAGCCAGAGCCACCAACCCCTGGGCGTGACAATCTCCCCGGTCACGACGTCGGAGATTTTGTCCCCGATCGTGGCCAAGTTGTGGTTCCCCAGAACCAGCAACTCGTCGTGCGGTGGGTGTTGAACGGTATCGCTGTAGGTCTTGACACCAAGTGTCGGTTCAATAACGGTCGCCATGACGTTAGGCCCCCTTCGGCATAGCCGGGTTCGGGTTGCGGATGGCGGCCAAGTAGCTGGTCCGCGGCATGGTGTTGAGTTCAGCTAACAAGCCGTAATTATGGTCTTCGGCCTTGGCACGAAGCACGGCACTGTCGAGGTCGTTAATGTCCCCGAAGGTGATCGCACCCGTCGGGCAGGCGGCTTGGCAGGCGGTCACGATTTCGCCGTCCATGATCTTGGGGCGACCACCCGCATCAACCTTACCGGCGGCTTTCCGCTTGTCGAATTCGCGTTCGGTTTCGATCTCCGCACCCCGGATGCGTTGCACACAGTAGGTACACTTCTCCATCACGCCCCGCGTTCGGACTGTGACATCGGGGTTGTTCACCAACTTCAGGCTGTCGGTCGTGTAGTCGGAGTACTGAATGAAGTTGAACCGGCGAACTTTATACGGGCAGTTGTTCGAGCAGTACCGCGTCCCGACGCAACGGTTGTACGCCATGTCGTTGAGGCCGTCCGCACTGTGAACCGTCGCACCGACCGGGCAAACCACTTCGCACGGTGCCTTTTCGCACTGTTGGCAAACCACAGGTTGGAAGTGGGTCCGAATCCGGTTCGAGTCCTTGATTCGCTCGGCCCGATCCCTCGGCCCGACATCTTTGGAACCAAGCTCGTCGTCCATCGCCCGGTCACCGGGGATCGAGAAGTAACGGTCGATGCGAATCCAGTGCATCGCCCGGCCACGAGTCACGGTGTCTTTGCCCACGACCGGAATGTTGTTTTCGGAGACACACGCCGCCACACACGCAGTACAACCTGTGCAAGCGCCTAAGTCGATAGCCATGCCCCAACGGCGATACGTCTTGCTCGCCTCTTCGCCGTTCACTGGCTGAGGGTTCTTGGGGTAAAGGCTGAGCGGAATGATGCGTTTATCGTGTACGCTGCTGTGCTTGTGTTCGCCGTGATCGGTGGCGTAAGGGTGCTTCTTGCCAAGGCGCTCAAAGTCTTCGGGCGTACCCGGCGTTAACGCTCGCAGTTCTTTGTACTCGGCGGCCGAAGCCGCTGGCACCTGCGCGAACTCGTGGTCGTTCTTGAACTCCGCAACCGTCGCATGGCGAACCGGGCGGCGGCTCTCCATTGCGTGTTGGCCTTGCGTACAGGCTAAAAAGTGTTTCTCGCCGGTCTTCGTGACTTCGGCACCACTGTTCGACCAGAAGCCGGTTGTGGTGCGAAGCAGATAGGTATCGAAGGTCTTTTCCGCACTGCCGACCTTGCCGACACGCCGGCGTCCGAACCCCAGGTGCAGTGTAATCACATCGTCGGCATGGCCGGGAAGGATGTACACGGGGATGTCCAATTTCCGTCCGTCCACCGTGAGCGTCACCCCGTCGCCGATCGAACGCCCCTGTTCTCCGCCGGTCCAGCCGAAACCGATCGTGCAGTCGAGCTTGGCCGCTGTCGCGGGGCTGACGATCGCCGCGTTTCCCCAGGTCAACTTGGTAATCGGCTTGGGCAACTCTTGCAGCCAACCGTTGTTGGCGAAGCGGCCATCGTAGATCGTCGGGTCAGGTCGGAACTGAACTTCAAGACCGCCCTTACTGGGTGGCGTGGCGAAGTTCTTATCGGCCAAGGCATCGAGCTTGACCGCAGCCACCGTCACAGGAGGGAACGCGGTTCCGGCAATCACACCGTCCCGCAATGCCGACTGCCACCACACTTCAAAGTCGCCGCTGTTGACCTTGATGTCGAAGTGTTTCTTCCAGGTTGCCAACACCACTTCAAGCGGGTCGCTCACGCCTTGATCGAGCAACATCGCAAACAGTTCGATCAACGATTTGCCAGCGTGAAGCGGCGCGATCAGCGGTTGTTGAATGCTGACCGTGCCGTCGTAGGCGCGGGCATCACCCCAAGTTTCGAGGAAGTTCGCGGCGTTGACGTGCCAAGTGCATTGGCCTTCGATGACGGTCTCATCGACCTGCGTCCCGAGGTGAACCTTGGTCCCCTTCATTGCTGCGAGATGCTTGCCAAGTTCCAAGTCAGCCGGGGTGTCGTAAGCCGGGTTGCCACCTAACAGGAACAACAGATCAACTTTGTTGGTTTTGATGTCTTCGGTGAGTTGCTTCAAATCCGCGAGTTGGTCGGACGGCCTGACTTCTAGCGGTTCCGTGAAGACCACCGTGCTGCCGAACGCACCGAGTTTTTCGTTGATGGCATGGGCCAGCAAGTGGACCGCTGCTGGCTGTTGATCGCCGACCACGACGACTGAAGCACCCTTGGCAGCAAGCAGATCATCCGCAAGCGGGGCAATCCACTTTTCAGCCAAGTCGGACAACTTCGGTGCAACCACGCCGACGACACCGAGCTTGGCGGCGAGTGCCTTCGTGAAGTCTTCGATCTGGCTAGGCTTCAACGTCAATCGGTGGTCGGCGACCGCGCCGGTATTCGTCACCATCGACTCGACCGCGTACAAGCGGTTCATCTTGTCGAGTGCAACGCCTTCGCCCCGCTTCAACGACTCTTTGACTTCCCGAACCTTGCGACCCGCCATGAACTCCCGAGCGTACCGAGCCGAACCGGGGCCAGCGGCGGAAAGGAAGTCCGCGTCGATGGCCAGGGCCACTTTCGCCTTGGCGAAGTTGTACGTCGTGTTCACGTACTTGCCGAACGCCGCCAACCCGGCTTTGCGGGGATTGTCGCGGCTGATCGTGTCGTACTGAATCCACTTCGCCTTCGGGAACCGCTTCAAGAACTCGTCAATTTGGGCAATCAGCGTCGGCGAGGTAATCGTTTCTGTCAGGAACCGAACCCCTTCGCCTTGTTTCGCTTTTTGCTTTTCGAGATCGTTCTTAATCGCAGGTAGAAATTGCTCGAACCCAGCTTGTTGCCCGCCCTTCAATACGGACTTGGAGCGATCGGGGTCGTAAAGATTGAGGATCGAAGCTTGGGCATAAATGTCCGTGCCGCCCAGCGATCCGGGGTGGTTCGGGTTGCCTTCGATCTTGATCGGGCGGCCTTCGACTTGCTTGACAAGCAGCCCGAGTCCGACGCCGGCGTTCTGCGTAATGACGGTCGAAAAGAACAACGGCACGCCGGGCAACATTTGCTCCGGTTGCCTGACGTGCGGCACCACCTTGCGTGCCGGTGCTGGCTTGAGCGAAGGGTTACAGCCCACCGCGCCGGCCAACGCCACGGACGCGCCCATCACCGTCAAGAACTGGCGGCGACTGACCGGGTCGAGCCACTCCGAAGCGTCCTCCGGGAACTCGTTCTTCATCATCGTTTCAAACTGGGTGGAGTCCATCCACTGTTCGATGGACTGCCAGTATTCCGGCTCTGACCTAGCAGGCACTGGGCGGGACGCGGCTGTCCGGCTCGCGTCTTGCTTCAGTTCGGGTGGCATTCGTCTATCCTCAAGTCCGGCAGGTGTATGGCAACCAGTGGATAGTGGTTAGTGGAGAGTGGTAAGTAAAACCCAAGGCTTCTTACTAACCACTCTCCACTGTCCACTCACCACTACTTAACGGTGGCACATCGAGCAGTTCGTCAACACGAAGTGATCGCGTACTTGATACTTCTCTTTGAGTTGCTTCCCAAGCGTAGTCTGGTCATACGGCATTTGCGTGTCCGGATTGATGAGGTCTTCCGCTTTGAACGTCATGTTGGTGACCTCGTCCTTGGGCCGCAGGTTCTTCTCCGGGTTGCGGTGGCATTCGAGGCACCATTCCATCAGCAGTGTTTTGCTTTGGAAAACCAAGTTCATTTGGTCAATCTGCCCGTGGCACGACACGCACCCGATGCCCTTGCCGACGTGGATCGAGTGGTTGAAGTAGGTGTAGTGCGGGACGTTGTGGACCTTGTTCCACGTGATCGGCTTGTCCTTCGAGTAGCTCTCGCGGAGCGGCCCGAGGAGGTCCGCCGATTGCCACATTTGTTGGTGACAGTTCATGCAGGTTTTCGACGGCGGGAACCCGGCGGATGCCGATTGATCGACCGAGGTATGGCAGTATTTGCAGTCGATCCCGAGTTGCGAAACGTGGTGCTTGTGGCTAAACGGGATCGGTTGTTCGACCACTTCCCGCGCCCCGGTCGTATAGTCCGAGCGATAGAACGCCGCCCCGCCTGCCGCACCGCCTGCCATCAGGAACGGGACCGCCAGTATGGACAGCCGGGCGACAATGTTCATGCTCTTCGGAAAAACTTGGGGCATTGCTGCCTCCTAGATTCAAACGCCCACAATCGGGCGGGTCGTCGTTTGTTCAGAAAATTACGGCAACATTAATTACGGCAACATCGTGGGCACAATGCCATCAAACGCCAGTTGAAAGAAGCGGTAGACCGTGAAGGCCGCCCCAGCCCCGCAAGCACCGAAGAAGATGCCCCACCACGCCAGATGCTCCCCTTCTCGACCGGCCCGAATCCCGAGCAACACGGAGATCACCCCCAGCCCGATCGCAATGTTGGCGATCAAGAAGCCGAACGGATACATCCAGAACGTCGCAAAGCCCCACAACCCGAGGCACAAGGACGCCGTTGCCATGCCACGCTGCGTGGTGGACCCGTTCTGGATCGGGTGAATGACTGTCGGGGGAGTTTCCGTCATCTTGCTCCGCCTCATCATGAGTAGGTTCAGTCGCGTGCGAGACAGTGTTCTAGCAATTCCGCACGATCCGGAAACCATCTCGTTGCATTTTTTAAGCCACTGATGCAATCCTGTAACCGCGAGACCCAACAACCCGTTAACTCGCCTAAATCGCTAGCAATCGCAGGGTTAGCGATTCCCAGAAGCAAGAATTGGGGCAGTCAATTTGTCTCAGTTTTGGGAGCGTCACACCCCATAAAGCCCACGAATGATCATTCGTGGGCTTTATGGGGAGAATTCCCGTAGGAATCCGACGCCTGCGGGAACATACTTGTGAAGAGGCACCTGAGTCGTCATGAACCATCGGTTGTTCAAAACGCTGCTGCAACACGTGACGGCGCTGACGGCGGATCCCGCCGATGGCGTTACGGACGCGGTGTTGTTGCAACGCTTCATTGAAACCAGCGATGAACTGGCTTTCTCCGAGTTGGTGCGACGGCACGGGCCGATGGTGTGGGCGGTCTGTCGGCACCTGTTGCCGAACCACGCCGATGCGGAGGATGCGTTCCAGGCGACATTCTTGGCACTGGTCCGGGCCGCGAAATCAGTTCGAGCAACCGATGGCCTGGGTGGGTTTTTGCACGGCGTTGCGGTGAAGGTGGCGGCAAAAATCAAACGCGGAGCGGTGCGGCGGAAGCAACGGGAACAACGGGCCGCGACCCCGGAGACCGATCAACCCGTTCCCGATGCCGCGTGGGACGAACTGTTCGTTGCGGTTCACGAGGAAGTGCAACAACTCCCGACCAGCTTGCGAACCGCGTTTGTGCTGTGTGAACTGCAAGGCGTCCGCCAGCCGGACGCCGCGAAACAACTCGGGTGGAAGCTGGGAACGCTTTCCGGACGATTAACGAAAGCCCGGCAACGACTACTGCAACAACTCGCCAAACGCGGCATCGCCCCCGCCGTCACGGCCAGTCTGTTGACCATCGGCGCAACGACCAGTTCGGCCACCGTGCCGATGCGATTGCTCGAAGCGATTCAAACTTTCCCCAGTGCCGCGACGGACACCCTGCCCGCCCTGTTGCTGGAACTTTCCCACGAGGTGATTCCGATGGCGATGCGAAAACTTAAACTGATCGCGCTAGCCACGCTGACCGCCGGCAGCTTCGGCGCAATCTCCAGTGCCTGGATTTATCCGGAAGCAATTGCCCAAGTCCTGCCGGGCAGCGGCCCGCCCAATGCTGGTTCGGCAGGAGGGCGACCTGGTGCAATTCCGGTGTTGATCGGCGGTGCGGAAGGTGGTGGCGGCGAAGGTGGTCCTGCTGGTATCGCATACGCACCAGTGCTTGCGGCAGGCTCGGAAGCCCCGGCACCGGCCAAAACGATCTGGGAGTACAAATACGCCATTAAGCCTGACATGCAGAATCCATTCGTTGACCTGCTGAACAAGCACGGCCAAGAGGGTTGGGAATATGCGGGGGTCGTGACCAACACTGAAAAACCGAACTTACCTCCTGGCGGCAGTGGCGGGCGTGGCGGCCCAGGGGCTGGCGGTCCAGGGAGTGGTGATGGCGGCGGCGCTGGTAGAGGCGCGCCTCCTGTTGCAGGGTTGCCCAGCGGCCCTGGCGGTTTTGGCCCCGGCGCTCCTGGGGGCTTCGGACCAGCAGGTGGATTGTCAGGCCCAGGCGCCGCACCAACAAAGGCCACGCCCTACGTGATCTTCAAACGGCCGCAAACCGCCGCCGGGAAACAAACCCGAGGGGCAGACATGGGAATGGCCCCACCGGGAATGCCTGGTGGAATGCCGGGCGGAGGCGGAATGTCCGGCAGTATGGGTGGACCGGGCGGTGTGCCGACACCAGCGCCAGCCCGTCCCAAGAAGCTTGCCGTCGAGCCGGTTATCATCAGCTATAAGTATTTAGAATACATCGCCGTGCAACAACTCGCTGAAGCCTGCCTCGTGAAAGAAACCACGGATAGTATCGACAATAATGGATTCGGTATGCCTGTGGGAGCAGGAGCACCACCCGGTGGAGGTGCAGGAGCCGCAGGAAGAATCGCAAGAATGACGAACACAGTACGAATCGTGCCTATGGCGAATGGCAAACAGATTGTCATTTTCGATGCAACTCCCGAGTCGGTTGCTTCTTTGATGAAGTTACTGAAAGTAGTTGATGTCGAAGAGAACGGTCCAGCAAAACGTTAGTCCAAACTAATCTGGTACAAACCGTGACAATCAATTGTCACGGGTTGTTCACCGCACGGTTCGCACCGCGAACGTGACGACGCTCACGCCGGTCATGCCGCAACAGCCGATCACGATCCGCAGCCAGTCCGGGATGTTGGCGAACACGATGCTACAAGTGCAAGCGATCACGATCATGCACACGGCGGTGATCTTGGCACTTCGCCGCATTCCGCGATGGTGATACCAGTCGCGGATCAGTACGCCGAAGAACGGGGAGTACCACAGCCAGCGTTGTAGCCGTGGTGAACTCCGGGCAAAACAATAACTCGCCAACAACACCCACGGCGTCGTGGGCAACCCCGGTAGTATCGCCCCCAGGTACGCCATGCCCACGAAAAAGAACCCGCCGACCACGTACAGAATCCGCTTCAACCCCGTCGCTTGAGGCAAGACCGGCGGCGACGGGATGGGTTCAGCGGGCGAGGATGGCATGTGGAGATAGTAGGGTTTCAGTCTGAATTGCGTAATGTCGAGTTGATGCCGGTCTTGTTAGCCCGACGCGCACCCATACGCATCAAGTTCAGGAATTTCTCCTGAGACTCTTTGAAGTTGGGTCTTTGCCACCAGTCCCAAACGAAAAACCCACACGGTTTGGCCGTGCGGGCTTAACGAGTCTGAGATTCGGTTCAAGTCGTGCTATTGGCCCTGGCCGCCCATGCTTGGGGCGCCCATACCGGGGCCGCCCATGCCGGGCTTAAATTCTTTCTTGATCGGCGGTTTGCGATAGCCCTGTTCCGGCGGGTTGTCGAACCGCGACTCCTTCGGCGCCACTTTGAACTCTTCCACCAGTGGCACGCTCACGTCGTGCTTCGGCGTGTAGCACCCCACCGCCGTCATCGTGGTGAGCAGCAAGCACCAAACCCCGCTACGAACCATGATCCACCTCGTGCCGCCCGGAAAGTCATCTCTCATCAGGAACGTCATATACCGTGCCACAAACAGCGTGCAAGCCCAAGTGCCCTTCACGGCACCAGTGGAATGAATACGCTATTCCCATTCTGATCGTGTCGTCATTCCTTGCTGAGGGTTCGCGCCGATGGTCCTGTTTCCATCCGCGACCGGGTTACTATTTGCGGATCTCTCCTTAGACCCGTTTCTCGATCTCGGACCGTGGCTGTTCCTTTTTCTTTTCCCGCTTTACGCCCTGTTGGCGTGGATCTTTCCGGTATTGTTGCGGCCACTATTCTGGCTGGTGACTCACGCCTTGTACCGATTTTCGGTCTACCATCGGGTTCACATTCCGATCGCGGGTCCGGCACTCATTGTGTGCAACCACGTGACGTACCTGGATTGGGTGTTGCTGTGGGTCGCCTCGCCACGTCCGTTACGATTCGTGATTTGGACCGGCTTTTATCGCAACCCGTTGCTGCGTTTTATTCTGTCGTATGGCCGCCATCACACGATTCGCATCGACAATTCGCGCGGCCGTGGGCGGACGATGATCGACGCTTTGAACCAAGTCGTGGCGACTTTGGATGCGGGCGAAGTCGTGGTCGTGTTCGCGGAACAAACCTTGACGCGGACCGGGCAGATGTTGCCGTTCGGTCGGGGAATGGAGCGGGTGCTGAAGTTAGCCAAATTGAACGTGCCGGTGATCCCGACTCATCTCGACAACCTCTGGGGGACGCTGTTCAGTTGGAAGACGGGGCGGATTTTCTGGAAGACGCCCGAGGGGCCGGTCCGTCGGCGGGTCGCGGTGTACTTCGGGAAGCCGTTGCCGCCCACTTCGACCGCCGCGGAGATTCGCGCCGCCGTCCAAGAAGCGAACGCCGATTGCGGCATCGCCCAAAGTCGGTTCATCTTGCCGGCGCCGCGACTGTTCGTGCGGCAAGCCTGTCGGTTTCGCTCCCTCTTCAAACTCGCTACCGTTGATGTGGCGACCGGCTCCGAACGTAAACTGACGTGGGGCCGTCTGCTCGTCGGGGCGTGGGGGTTAAGTGATTGGTTGAAGCCCAAACTCGGTGCCTCCGGGAACGTGGCGATCTGGTTGCCAACCGGGTTGGGATCCACGCTGGCCAATCTCGCGCTCAGTTTTTGCGGCAAGACGGCGGTGAATTTGAACTACACTGCGGGCGAAGATGCCTTCCAGTCCGCGTTGAAGCAAGCCGGCATTGTCACGGTGATTTCATCGAAGCGTTTCTTGCAGAAGTTGCCGATGCCGTTACTGGACGGCGTCACAACGATCCACCTCGAAGATGCCATCACCGGGCTATCGGGTACGGGAAAGCTTCTCCGGTTCGTTGCGGTGGTGGTGCTTCCGGGGTGGTTCCTGGACCGCTTCATTCTGGGTCTGCACAAACTCAAACTCGACGACCTCAGCACTATTTTGTTCTCCAGCGGTAGCACCGGCGAACCCAAAGGCGTGATGCTGAGCTACCGCAACATCTCGATGAACATCGACGGCTTTCGCCGCGGGATTCCGTTCGACCGAACGGACCGGATGCTCGCCACGCTGCCGGTTTTTCACTCGTTCGGGTACACGATCTGCTTGTGGATGCCGCTGGTCGTCGGCATGGAAACGGTCTGCTACCCCGACCCGCGTCAAGCCAAGGAAGTCGGCGAGTTGTGCCGGAAACACGCGTGCACGATCTTGCTGGGCACGGCGACGTTCATGCGGTTCTACATTCGCCGCACGGAGCCGGCGGACTTTAGAACTCTAACGCTCATCGTGTGCGGCGCGGAAAAGCTGCCGGTGAAGTTGGCCGAAGAGTTCCGCGAAAAGTTCGGTCTGCTGCCGTTGGAAGGGTACGGCTGCACCGAACTCGCTCCGGTTGTCTGCGTCAACATCCCGGATGTGACATTCGGTGGCGTGACACAGAAAGCCAACATGATGGGCACGGTCGGCCAACCGATCCCCAACGTGTGCGCGAAGACGTTCGACCCCGAGACGCTGGCGCCGTTGCCGCACGGCTACGAGGGAATGATCGGCGTGAAGGGGCCGAACGTCATGCTCGGCTACTTGAACCAGCCCGAAAAAACGGACCAGGTCGTCCGCAACGGCTGGTACATGACGGGTGACATCGGGCTGATCGAAGACGAGGGCTTCATTCGGATTACGGGCCGCGTCAGTCGGTTTGCGAAGATCGCCGGTGAAATGGTTCCCCTGGAACGACTCGACGAAGAGATGCACGACATCCTGGGGTACAACGGGGACCGGATTTTAGCCGTGGCCGCCGTACCCGACGAAAAACGTGGCGAACGTGTCGTCGTGCTACACCTGTCCTGCGTCAGCGGGCATTTTGAAGCGATGTTTCACCAACTTCGGCAACGGGGCCTACCCAACCTCTGGATTCCCGACCACCGCGATTGCTTCCTCATCGAAGCGTTCCCGGTACTAGGCAGCGGCAAGCTGGATTTGCGTCGCGTCGGCGAATTGGCGAAAGAAGTCGCGGGCAAACCAGGGGTGTAACTCATATTTGTTGGTGAGCTTTTAGTACAAATTGCTCGGATTTCAGGCTGAAAGCCTGGGAGCACTCAGCCCAGGGCGAGCCGCTTCGGCGACGCCCTGGGTTAGACAATACCTCCCACAGCAGTCTGAAGGACGGCGAGCCGGGAGTCGGGAACGATGGCTGTCAGCCCTTCAGGCTGAGTCTGTTTTCGGGGTGGACCCAGGGCGTCGTCGCCAAGCCTCCTCGCCCTGGGGCTGAGTGCTCCCAGGCTTTCAGCCTGAAGTCACAATGCTCGCCTGTGTCGTGAACAAATTTTCCTCCAACTTCCGTGTCGCCGACCCCCGACGGGTATCGGTTCGTTATTCACTGGCTATGCAAGCTGCTGGAGCGTAACCTGTTTGCGTATGTTGAGATGCAAACCGAGGTGACGGGCGATGTCCCAGAAGCAAATCGAAACGACGGCGGACTATCAGAAGGGCCAGCACGATTCGGTGTCGGCGTCCTCGGAAGAAACGGCGGGCGCGGGATCGGCCAACACGTTAGAACTGCCGCAATTCGCGCCGCCGTCGGTGCCAGGGGAAATCGGCAGACTCGGTAAATACCGTATTCAAAAAGAACTCGGTCGTGGTGGCATGGGGGCCGTCTACCTCGCGTTCGATGAGAGGCTGCAACGTCAGGTCGCAATCAAGGTCATGCTGCCAAAGGCCGCCGCGAACGCCACCGCCAAGGACCGTTTCCTTCGTGAGGCTCGCGCGGCGGCACGAATCAGTTCCGACCACGTCGTTAACATCTACGAAGCCGACGAGATCGACGGCACGCCGTACATTGCGATCCAGTTGCTCCAGGGCTACCCGCTTGACGCTTACCTGAAAAAGAAAGGTTCGCCGTCGCTCACGCAGGTCGTTCGGATCGGTCGGGAAATCGCACTGGGTTTGGTGGCGGCGCACAAGCTCGGCCTCGTTCACCGCGACATCAAGCCGGGCAACATCTGGCTTGAAGCCCCGAACGGCCGCGTCAAACTGCTCGACTTCGGGTTGGCCAAGCCTGTGGAAGTGGCCGCCGGCGCGGAACTCACCGCGTCCGGGGCCGTGGTCGGCACGCCGGCTTACATGGCCCCCGAGCAAGGGTTGGGGCTAGCGCTCGACGGTCGCGCCGACTTGTTCAGCCTCGGTTGCGTGCTGTACCGCCTTTGCACGGGCAAACTCCCCTTCGAGCGGCCAACACTCATGTCCATCCTTCTCGCGGTCGCAACCGAGGAACCGACGCCGGTGCGGGACTTGAACCCCGAAGTGTCGGACGCCCTCGCCGCCCTGATCCGCCGACTGATGGCCAAGAACGCCACCGACCGGCCGCCATCTGCTCAGGCCGTGGTGAAGGAGTTTGACAACCTGATTGACTCGGCGAAGAAACTGGCGAACGACTCGAAGCCCCATGCCGTGATGCCGCAGATCATTTACTTGCCGATGACGGTGAGTGTGCATGAACGCAGTCCGTTCGCGGACATCGACACAGCGACTGTGTCCGAGGGTTCCAGACCGTTGACCGAAGCCCCGCCGAGACCGCCACGAAAGTTACCCCCGATCTTGGTCGGCATGATGTTCTTCGCCGTGCTTGTGGTCTTCGCGGCCGGCTTCATCATCATCAAGATCACGAACAAAGACGGCAGCGTCACCGAGATCAAGGTGCCCAAAGATTCCAAGATCGAAGTCGATGGGAAGACGGTGGCACCGGCGCCGAAGAAGCCGGAACACGCTAACGCCCCCGACCGCGCGGCGGCGGAGTACGTGCTGTCGATTGGTGGCACGGTTCGCGTGAACGGCTCGGACAAGTTCCTCGGGGTCGCCGCCGAGCTTCCGAAAGAGTCGTTTCAGTTAACGTCGGTTCAGTTGTCTGGGAACCAGCAGGTGAGCGAAGCGGGACTGGCCATCTTCAAGGATTGTAAGAACCTGATGCACCTTAATCTGGGCGGCACGAAGGTGAGCGATGCGGGGCTGGCCAACTTCAAGGAATGCAAGAGCCTGACGTACCTCGATTTATACATTACGCGGCCAGGAGTGATACGTCTTTGAAGGTCTGGAACTTCAGGGTCATCAGCGACTTGAACTCGTCGGCGTGCTGGGTGGGTACTCCT
>JAYVXO010000120.1:0-42464 GCA_043785105.1 Fimbriiglobus sp. | reverse complement strand
CCTTTGAAGATGATGAAGGCGGAGAAGAACCAGATCCAGATGTTGAAGCAGAACGGCGGGAGGTAGAACTTGGTCTTGCCGGTGATGTCGTTTTTCTCCTCGGCGTCCAGGAACGAGCCGGTGAGCCAGTCGTTCATCTTGAGTGCGCACAACACACTGACGCTGATCAAAATCAAAATCACGACGATCCAGGCAATCGCTGGCAGCCAGTGTTTGAAGTAATCCCCGGCGGTCGTGTCGTAGACCTTTTTGCTGCCGTGCCGACGCCGTTCGAGTAAGTCGTACCCGCAACTCAAGCAGATTTTCGTGTCGGGTGGGTCGAGTTCCAATGCGCAGAACGGGCAACGCGGCACATCCGAATCGTCTTTGGTGACGCCGTAGGGGTTGGGGTTGTCGTCGTCGTCGTCAGATTGAGCGCCTGCGGTTACTGGAACGGGTGAATCATCTTGGAACTTGATCGGCGCGTTCGGGTCGGGGGCTTTTGGTGTGACGGGTTTGGCCGTGGCCGGTTTCGCGGTGGCGGGTTTGGCCGTGGCCGGTTTCACGGCACCGGGTGACGGCACTTCAAAGGTTGTTTCGCACTGTTTACAGCGGATCATTTTGCCGGCGAATTGGGCGGGAACCTTGAGATTCTTGCCACAATTCGGACAAGTGGTCTCCAGCGTGGCGGACATAAACGAAGCTCCGGGTTACGCAGAGAAAGCCGACGCGCAGGGCGTTCGGCAAACGATGACGAAAATATCGCTCGTTCAGGAATCAGCCTGAACTGTTCTGTTCTATAATGTATGAAAATAAGAATTGGAGTCCCACCTGATGTCTGCGTCCACGATGACCGATCTCACAAAAAAACAAGATTGCGGCACGATTACCCCACCGCCATCAGCCCGCCCCGAATTGGCCGTCGTCAACTTTTCAGCCAGGAAAGTCAACGTGATCGACTCCGATGTGATACCTAACGTGCTGAAATCGGTTCCCGCGACGGCGAAACCGAAGATACTGGTCACGTTGGCCACCTACAACGAGCGCGACAACGTCGAAAAGTTGATTGAAGGAATTTACCAGTTCGTGCCGGACGCGCACATTCTCGTCGTGGACGACAACTCGCCGGACGGCACAGGTCAACTCGTCGATGCGTTGCGCACCAAGGATAGCCGCATTCATGTGATCCATCGACCGGGGAAGCTGGGCTTAGGCACCGCCACCATCGCGGCGATGAACTATGCGATTGAACACGACTACGACTTGATGCAGAACATGGACGCGGACTTCAGCCACCCGCCACGATTCCTGCCCTCCATTCTGAAGGGGATGGAAAAGCACGACATCATGATCGGCAGCCGTTACGCCAAGGGCGGCGGCACGGAGAACTGGCCACTAGCTCGACTGGTTATCAGCCGCACACTCAACACAATTGTGCGATTCCTGTTCCGGATGCCGGTGCAAGACGCGAGCGGTGCGTTCCGGTGTTACCGGGTCAGCATGTTGAAACGCGCCCATCTGGAACGCACGCAAAGTCGCGGGTATTCGTTCCAACAAGAAGTGCTGTTCCGCTGCCACATCGCGGGTGCCAAGCTTGGCGAATCCCCGATCATTTTCGAGAACCGCCGGGCGGGTAAATCCAAAGTCAACATGAAAGAGGCGGTGCGATCCATCGCCATGATCCTCTGGATCGGCACCCACCACTTCTTCGGGTTGGAAGATTACCGCAAGGTGTGAACCGCGATCACACGCCCATCGAGTTGTAACCGCAGTCCACGTACAGGACGTGCCCCGTGACTGCCGACGCGAGGTGACTGCACAGGTACACCGTCGAGTTGGCGACTTCATCTGGCGTGATGGCCCGTGGAAGCGGGGAACGGGACGCAGCATACTCGATCGACTTTTCAAATTCACCGGGGCGAATGGCGCGGGCGGCGCGACTGGCGTAGGGGCCAGCGGAGATCAGGTTGACGCGGATGTTTTTCCCACCGAGGTTGTGGGCGAGTTGTTTCGCGTCAATTTGCAACGCCGCTTTCGCGGTACTCATCCCGCCGCCGTAGTACGGCACCACGCGATCCCCGCCGATGTAAGTCAGCCCCACCGCCGACGCCCCGCCGGGACGGTTCGCCATGTACGGCTCCGCAGCCCGCAACAGGCTCGTCAGCGAGTACGCCGAGATGCCCAGCGCTTCCGAATAGCCTTTGCGACTCGTGGCCAGTTGCGACTTGGTGATTTCCCGACTAAACGCAATCGAGTGAATCAGGATGTCGATCCCGCCAAACTCCTCGCCGACGGCTTTGACCATGCCATCAATTGAGTAGTCCGGGAACTTGGCGTACCGCCGATCGGTTTTGATTTCGTCGGGCACGTCCGCCATCGTGTCGTAGCTGGCGTCGCACGCCACGAGCTTGGCGACTTTCAATTCCCCGGCACCATACGGCAACATCCGCGATTCCTTGTCCGACTCGCGGGTCAGGAAGCTCTCGACGATCCCGACCACACGCGGGTGGCTAGCTAACACGATCTTCGCCCCAGCCGCCGCCAGCGCCTTGGAGATGAACCACGCGAAGCTTTCGTTATCACCCACGCCGGTCACCAGAGCGACTTTACCGCTGAAATCAATCGGAATCATCGAAGGGAACCTCAAAAAAACCAGCACACGGACAGGAAAGGTCTGCGACTGGTTTATGAATCGAACCGAAGGCTGGCGACGGCGCAGCAAACCGATCTCACGCAGAGACGCGGAGCCGCAGAGAAATCCAAATCATGTTTTTTGGTTTTCTCTGCGGCTCCGCGTCTCTGCGTGAGATCTTTCTGTTAAGCCGTCACTACGGGGAGTGTCACTTCAAAGCGGCTGCCGTGGTTGGGTTCGCTGCTGACTTGGATCGTGGCGTGGAGGCGTTCGAGGTATTCTTTCACGATCGAAAGCCCCAGGCCGGCGTGGACGCCGGTGGCGTGGCGGCTGGAGTCGGCACGGTAGAACCGCTCGAAAATTTTCGACCGGACTTCTGGGGTCATGCCGATGCCCGTGTCTGTTACCGCGATCTGAACGTTCTGGCCGCTCGGTTTCACACTGAGTCGAACCGTGCCGTGGGGTTGACTGTATTCGATGGCGTTGTGAAGCAGGTTCATCATCACTTCCCGAAGCTTGTCCGGGTCGGTCGTGGCGGTGGCTTTGGGGTCGAGTTCGGTCGTCAGTGTCAACGTTTGCCCGTCGGCTAACGGGCGAATCACCGTCACGCACTCGGCGGCCAGTTCGCTCACGTTCACAGGAATTTTCACCGCCGACGTATGGTCCGCGTCCATTGCGGCTAACGTCAAAATGCGATCGACCAAGCGCGACAATTGCTTGCTGATGTCCCGACAGTCTTCCATCGTCGCCTTGTACTGGGCGGCATCACGGGGCTTGCGCAGGGAGACATCCAAGGTTGTGCGTAAAGCCGCAAGGGGGGTGCGCAGTTCGTGGGAGATGTCCGCAACCGCTTGCTTCTCCCGCTCGAAGGCCCGTTTCAGTGCGTCGAGCGTGCCGTTGAGGCGGTCGTGAATCGGCAATAGCTCGTAACTGAGTTCCCCGGCCGTGACGGGCAAGCGAAAGTCCCGTTCGGAGACTTGGCTCACCGCCGTCGAAAGGGTTTTCAGAGGCCGCAGCCCCCGACGCACGATGAACCACCCACCAATCGGGATTGCGATGACCGTCAGCAAACTAATACCCAATAGGCTCAACCGGAAGTTGGCCAACTCCTGACTCCGGTCGTCTGCCATCGACTCCAATTCGTCGTCTCGATGATCGACGTGTTTTTGCAACCGGGGTTCGAGATCGGTTAACCGCCTGCCGTACAACACGTAGAGTGCGGAATCCCGTTGTGGCGGACCCGGCGTAGAACCAGTTCGGTCGCCCCGTTCATTTGGCGGGCGTTGTCCGCGGGGTGCACCGGGCTGCAAAATGCGGGGCGGTTGGGACCGTAAAACCACCCACCGGACACGCCCCACGTTCGGCATTTCGGCTTCGTGGTATTCGGGTTCAGTCTGGGGTTTACGGTTGAGGTCTTCGACGTTGAATGGCAGTGCGAAGTTTTGGACGTGGCTGCGGATGATATTTTTGAACCACGGGAAGTGAAATTCAAATATTTCCGGATGTTCGTCGCTTTCAAACGATTTTCGCACCCGTTCTTCAGTCAGCGTGGAGTTACCGATATATCTCCACAGGACTCGAATGCGATAGGGAGGGTAGTTGGTTGCAACATACAAGAGTGGTGCCGACCAGTGGTTAATCGAATCCGAGAAGATTGTCTGTGTCATCATCAACCGAAATTGGGCGAAAGCTTCTTCCGCAATAATGTCGTATTTCCCTCGCAGCTCCTGCGCAAGTGATCGGGCTTGGCTTTCGAGTTCCTTGTCAAACTGCTTCTTGGTTTCCTCACACCGCGATTGATACTCCTTCTCCGCACGATCCGCTTCGGCGACCTCTCGTGCGCGGATCGCGTTGACGACGAACCGATCGACGAGCAGCCCCACGCCGCCGAGGGTGATGCCCATCAGCAGGAGAAAGTACCCAATCAACGACCGACGGATGGAGGGCATCGTTAGCCTTTACGCTTTTTCTCGACGACTTCGGGAATCTTTTCGACCGGCTCCGGTGTCACGTCAACCGCGTCTTCGCCACGCAACATGTACCCTTCGCCCCACTTGGTCATAATCAACGGCGGGTCGAAGCCCTTGTCGATTTTGTTCCGCAAGTACCGGATGTAGACATCGACTACGTTCGAGGTGTTTTCGTCGTACTCGTCGTAGAGGTGTTCCCAGATCATGGTGCGGGTAACGACACGGCCCCGGTGGAATGCGAGGAACTCCAACAGGGCATATTCACGCGGCGTCAGGTGGAGCTTCTTGCCGGCGCGGTCAACTTGCCGCGCGGCGGTGTCGATGGTCAGATCCAGGATGTGGATGAGCGGGTTTTTGACCTGGTGGCCGCGCCGAACGAGCGCCCGAATGCGGGCCAGCAACTCGTCGAGTTCAAACGGCTTCGTCAAATAATCGTCCGCTCCCGTGTCCAACCCCAGAACACGGTCGTCGAGTGTGCCCTTGGCCGTCAGCATCAGGACGTGGGTGGTTAACCCACTCGTGCGCCAACGCTTGAGCAACGTCAAGCCATCGACTTTGGGCAACATGATGTCCAGGACAATCACGTCATACGGTGACGTCCGGGCTTTCACGTCCGCTTCTTCGCCGTCGGCGGCGGTATCGACGGCGAAGCCTTCTTCCTCCAACCCTTGCCGGAGAGCTTTCAACAACGCCGCTTGATCTTCGACCAGTAGCACCCGCACGGTGTCCCCTCTGTAGTTTTGGTTCTCACAATTTACCCCAATTCAAATGAGAAGGTAGTGAAAGTGAGAGCCTGCCGGTTGTTCATCAACCCAGCGTGGCGTATTGTGCGTGTGATGCAAGACAATTTGTTCGCGCAACCCGCGATACACACTCTGGCGTACCGTCTGCCGATGCCGTATGATGGCCGCAAACTCGTGGCTTGCATTTGCGTTTTGCTCGGAGTTCGTCCCATGCGGAACCCTCTCACTTCCCTGTTCGTCGTCGTCTTGCTCGCAAGTAGTGCTGTTGCGCAGCCTACCGAAGCACCGGCAAAAATTGCGAAATTGATCGACCAACTCGGTAGCCCCGAATTTGCCCTGCGCGAAACGGCCACCCAAGAATTGGCCTCAATCGGCGAACCCGCCCTACCTGCGCTGACAAAAGCGACAGCGTTGATGCTCGATATGGAGGTCACGCAACGGGCCACCGAACTGATTGTCACGATTCAAAAGCAACTCGAAACCGACCGACTCCTTGCCCCGACTCTGGTGGAATTGAGCTTCGTGAACAAGCCCCTCGTTGATGTATTCCGTGAACTGGAGAAGCAGTCGGGGTACCAGATTCAATACCTCGATCCCAAATTGTTGCTCCAAACGGTGTCTATGAAGACGGGCGGCAAAGTCCCGTTTTGGAACGCGGTCGATGGTATCTGCACGGTGGCGAAACTGGATGCTTCAGATGCGAATCTGGTCAATGTGTTCGACCACCGAATACTTGCTTTGGAAGCGAAAATCCGTGAAGCCATGCAACAAAACGCAAAAGGCGACCCCGACGCTCTCCGTGATCTCCAAAGCGAACATGCCCGTGTGCTGCAACTTGCAAAATTGTTATGGCCTTCAAGTGGAATTGCTGCAAAGATTGAAATGCCGCGCCGGATTACGTTCCGCACTAGCACAGGAACGGCTCTTCCAAAGTCTGTTCAAAAAGCCGTCTATGTGGAGTGTCTTCCGTACCCGGCTGCGGGGATCAAAGATCAATTGTTAACGCTGTTGCAAGTCACACAGGAAGCCAAGGTGCAACTGTTGCGTGTGGAATCGGTGCGGATCACAAAAGCGGTGGATGACAAAGCCCAAGCGTTGAACAGCATTCCGACGATTGCCCCGATCGTGGCAGCGACCCCTGATCCCAACGCGCGGTTCAACCAAGGACGGGCCAGAGTCATTGTGATTGATGCCGATGGTGTTGTGGTCCCACCCGCTCCGGCGGCACCGTTCACCCTACTTCCCGCGCAAGCAATCGTGCGATTCGCCTGCAGCGAAAAGCAAACATCGCAAGTGAAAGAACTGCAAGGCTTGGTCCGGGCGACGGTCCGCACGCCGCAGGAAGTTTTTGCGAGTGTCACCGATCTCGATACGACCCCAACCGGCAAAGCGACCGGATCGCACGGTGTGACCATCAAGGTGACCAAACTCCAGACGGCGGAGTCGATGAAGAATTCCGTGATTGATTTGGTCACCGAGTTCACAATGGGTGAAGTCCAATTTGGTGACGTTGTGGCGCCGTTCGACCCGAACGATCTGAACTTGCTGCAAAATGGCGGTTTACGAGGGGGGCGGGGGCGGGGGCAGGTTCGACCGGACGAAGTATTTAACTCGAAATACTCCTGTCTAAACGGCCTTAAAGTGCTGGATAAAAATAACCAACCGTTCGAGATTGAAACGACGCTAGCAACCCGCAGCTTCACGCAAGGCGGGCGGGTAGCTGAAACCATCAAACTGATGGTGACACCGACCGATAAGACCCAGGGTAGCCCGGTTACCTTGACAGTCGGCGGTACACGCACGCGGATCGTGGAGATACCCTTCCAGCTCACGAATGTGCCCGTCGTGTCTGCACCGCACGAATAATTCCACCCATGCCAATACCCGATTGGTTGCTCCCGATTCTGAATCCACTCGCCGTCATGATCGGCGGGGGATTCGGTGCGTGGGTGCGGTTTGCAATTGGCCGCTCCCTTTCAAGGTTCGAGGTCGTGAAGGATTTTCCCTGGCACACGTTCGGGATCAACGTCCTTGGTTCGTTCGTCTTGGGGCTGGTTGCGGTTTGGTGCAAAGATCGCCCGACGTGGTATTTGCTATTGGGCACCGGCGTGTGTGGCGGGTTCACGACGTTCTCGACGTTCAGTCTCGAAACGTTGACACTAATCGAAAAGGACCGTTTGGGGCTAGCAACGGCGTATGTGACGGGATCGGTCGCCGCCGGGTTGCTCGGGGTTATGTTGGCAATCAAAATGGCACGGGCTGTGACGCTACCGTAGATTCTGTACAACCGCGACACGTCACCGAGAGTTGCCAGATTACAAATGACTTCTGGTAGTCGGGGTAGAGTACGGGCAGGCTGTGAGCTACGATTCACTCGACGAAATCGAATTCCAGGGCGAGTCGCCCGAACGTCTACCGGAGGCGACGATGTACGCCCGGACTACTTTTTTGATCGGGGTGTGGGTGATGATCGTCACGGCATCCAGCATGGCACAAACACCGCCATCCGGCAGCGGGGCGAACCCCGGACCGAAGGCCCAAACCGAACTCGATCAGGTCGTCGTGTCGATTCTGAAGGAAGTCCACAATCGCGGCGCTGAACTTTACAACCGGGGCGATGCCGCCGGATGTTACCGCATGTATGAAGGCGCCCTTGTGACCGTGAAGGCGTTTCTGGCCCACCGTCCCGCCACGCAGAAAATCATCGACAACGGCCTGACCGAAGTTGCGAAAACTGATGGTGCAAAGATTCAAGCGTTTCGATTACACGAAGTGATTGAACAAGTCCGGGGCGAACTCAAAACGGACGGCAAGACACTGGAAGCGGGCACGCCGGACCCCATGCCCAAGGCTAACGAAGCGGCACCCAAGCCGAAAGACGTGGCCCCGAAACCGCTTGCAACTGACGGCACCGTGTCCGGTACCATCACACTTCTTGCGAAGCCCCTGACGGATTGCGAAGTCACGATCGTCTCCATGACGTTGTCGAAACCGCGTGTTTTCACCGCAAAAGTTGAAGCGGGACACTACAAATTCGACGGGCCGATCCCGCTTGGGAAATACGTCGTCATCATCACAGGACCGGCCACCGCCAAAATACCGGAGAAGTATCAGACGACCCAAACATCGAACCTAAGAGTTGACGTGAAAGCCGGTGGTAACAACTTCGATCTCAACTTGCAGTAGGTTGTTTTTAGGTGATCGTGCGGCGGGCCAGCCGACTTTCAGTTGCCAAGATCACGCAAATTGCCGCAAACAGGGTCAGAAACACCGCAGTGTGGCTACCAAACGTCAGTGACAAATCTTGCCACTCGCCGCCGATTAAACTGGGGCCGACCGTCAGGATCAGGCCCACGACGAACGTGGCAATCAGGTAGCCACGAGCGAGTGCGCTATACGGGCGGATGGCAATCGCAGTGGCCAGCACCATGAACGGTAGGATCAGCACGACGCCGTGATGCTTCCAGGTGCGTTCACTGAAGAGCAACATGCCGAGTGCGATTAACGAATACTCTGCGCCAAGCCTCACGCCACTTCGCACCCCGGCAACCCCTTGTACCGGCGTCCAACACAGGGCGACGACGCAGACCACGAACAGGACTTGGCAACCGCGAATCACCAGCCGGGCGCCGTTGGTGCCGATGTCCGTGACGTTGTGGAACTCGATTCCGTGCGGCTTGTGGTCGTCGTCGTCGTAACCAATCACGGACGGCTCGTTCGTCAGCAGCCGAAACGTCAGACCGGGGATCGACTGGTTGGAGTGCTCACTCGTGACTTTTCCGTCGATGATGAACGGCCGCACCATCGTGTCAAACCAACTCTCCAACAGCGTGGTGTTGTGCTGCCAACCCAGGATGGCACCGGGGACGACGAATAGCCAGATGCCGCACCCGACCACACACGCCGCCACGGTTTTCCACGCCCGTTTCCACACGAAATAGGGCACGAAGAGTGCGGGTGTGACTTTGCAAGCAATCGCCAACGACAGCACGAACCCGGCGGTGTAGTCCCACTTTCGCCGAAACGCTTCCAAACTCCCCAGCACGAGAAACGCGATGAAAATGTTGACGTTGCCGTGCGACAAGTCCCCGAGAATCGGGTGCAGGCTAAAGAAGATGGCCAACGTCTTCGCCCAAAGTGGAATGACCGACCCAGGACTTTCGCAGATGCGGATCGACCAAATGATCGCAACGATGGCCATCACCACTTTGAGAAAGAACCACACCATCGCACCGGGCAAGCGATCCAATTCCGTCAGCGGCCACAGGATCAACGCTTGGATCGGCGGGTTCGGGTAGTTGTACTTGTGGTAAATATCATCGCCGTGTTCCAACCCCTGAATCTGATCCCGCCACCGCAAGAACGCCGATTTCGTTTGCGTTCCATCCCGGCTCACCTTGTGAACTTTCTCGGCGTACCGATACGTCGAGGACGCGATTATCAACGCGACGATCACCCACAGCACGATTTTCCAGCGCGCCACGGGTACGGCGTACAGGCGGTCAATGAGTCGCGTAGGCCACGAAAGCCGGACAGTCATGAAGGCAACGTCCATACGGATGAATAACACGAATGGAACAGTCTAACCGCGATCACGCATCTCCGACAAGGGGAAGGCACGACACTTACTTCCCTGCCCAGGTTTTGAGTAGTTCGATCACGGTTCGCACGTTGACTTCGAGTTCTTCGAGGCAGACCCACTCCAACGGGCTGTGAATGTTGTGTTCGCCTGTTGAGATGTTGGGAGTCGGTAACCCCTTTGCCGTTAACATCGCACCGTCAGTGCCGCCACGGATGGCGCGTTGTTTGGGTTGCAGTCCCGTGCGGCGAACGGCTTCGAGTGCGTAGGGGACGGCACGGGGTTCCTTCTCCATGCCGTCGCGCATGTTGCGGTATTGCTGCGTGATGGTCACGGCGATTTTGGCTTCGGGGTACTCGATTTCGAGTTGCTTCGCAATTGCTCGAAGCAGGTCGGCGTATTCGGCAAGTTTTGCTACTTCAAAGTCGCGCAACAGGATTTGGATCGTCGTCTTCGGCACGCCACCTTCGATGATGTAGGGGTGTAAGAACCCGGCCCGCTCTTCCGTCACTTCCGGGGCCAGCACCCGCGTGGGCATCCGGTCCAGGAACATCCCGGCGATCCGCACCGCGTTGGTCATGCGGCCTTTCGCCAAGCCGGGGTGGATGTTCACGCCGGTGATCGTGACCGTGGCTCTGTCGGCGGAGAAGGTTTCGCCTTCGACCTCGGCGGTGCCGCCGCCATCGAGCGTGTACCCGACATCGGCGCCGATGTCCGCCGGTTCCAGGTGAAGAACCCCTTTGCCAATTTCTTCGTCGCAAGTGAAGACCACTTTCACGGTGCCGTGCGGGATGGTTTTATCTTCGGCCAGTATCCGGGCAACTTCCATGATGACCGCGACCCCGGCTTTGTCGTCGCCGCCGAGTAGCGACGTGCCGTCAGTGGTGATGATCGTTTTTCCGATCAGTTCGAGCAGTTCCGGACTTTCCGAAAGCCGAATGACCCGCGACGGGTCATTCGGCAACACGATGTCACCACCGGCGTAATTGCGAATCACTTGCGGCTTCACATCGCGTCCGCTGAACTCGGGGGACGTGTCAACGTGGGAGTTCAACGCCACGACGGGCACGCCGGGTACGTTCGCCGGAATCGTCGCGTGGACGATGCCAAACTCCGTGACGCGCGCATCCCCATAACCCAATGCTAAAAGCTCGTCGCACAGCATTCGCCCGAGTACGAGTTGGCCGGGTGAGCTAGGGTAAGTCGTGGCTTTCTCGTCCGCCTGGGTGTCGATTTGAACGTAACGAAGGAAGCGTTCGAGCAGTGTTTTCATGGATGATTCCCGGCTCAGGTGGGTTCACGATGACTTCGGCGTTCTACGAGTTTGCGGCGTTGTGGCATCCGTCTTCATCACACCAACTTGGGGGCAGATCGGTTCCAGGCTGCACACGTCACACTTCGGTTTGCGGGCGATACAAACAGCGCGGCCGTGCAGAATAAGCCGGTGGCTGAAGTGAGTCCACTCCGGTTGCGGGATGTGCCGCATCAGGTCGCGCTCGACCTTCTCGGGGTTCGTGTGTTTGCTCAGGCCAAGCCGGCGGGAAAGCCGACCGACGTGGGTATCAACCGTGATCCCTGGCGTGTCGAAGGCGTCACCGAGGATGACGTTCGCGGTCTTGCGACCGATCCCCGGCAGGGCCACGAGTTCCTCCAACGTACTCGGCACTTCACCGCCGTGGTGCTGGATGATCTGCGCGCACATCGCCTTGATGTTCTTGGCTTTGGTGCGAAAGAACCCAGTGGTTTTGACGTACTCTTCAATCTCGACTTGTTCAGCATCTGCAAAATCCTGAGCCGATTTGAAGCGGGCAAACAGGGCCGGTGTCACGATGTTGACCCGCTTATCGGTACACTGCGCCGACAGGATCGTGGCGATAGCGAGTTGCAAGGGATTGGAAAACGTGAGGGCAATGCCGCTGTCCGGGTAATGCTCCGTGAGGTCCAACATCAGCAACGGAATCCGTTGCTTGAGCGGCGGAATTTTCGGTCGGGCGGGGGTGGTCATGGTCTTACTATTAGGCAGCGTTTGCAACTCGTCGGCAAGTGTCGTTTGCTTTCGTGACGACGTTGAATCCGAGTTGCTGTAGCCATGCAACGGCAAGGGGCGTTCTGGCAATGTCCCAGGCAGTCACGGTCGCCCACGGCGAGAGTTGTGGGCGAAGAAATCGCAACGATTCCTTCGTGTCGGCGATGATCCACTTGGCGTGCGCGAACCGCGTTGTTGTTTCGTCGATCACGACCCGTTGCCGTGCTTGCTGCGCTTCCAGTGGTGTGACCCGACCGCGACGCAAGGCTTCGTTGAAGGCACGGTCCAGGGCCGATTGCACCAGTGACATCCCGCTGTCACCTGCTGTCATGAACACACAGCTTTTGCTACGCAGTGCCAATTCGACCGCGATCCCGGCATTGCGATCATCGGTGCCGAAGATGCCGACGGACTCCGGGAGAGCTTCGACTGACGGTATTTGGGATGACGGTCGAATAATGGCACGTTGAAACGCCGTGCGTTCGGCGGCCAGCTTTTCGGTCAGTGACTTTGCGAACGGGTTCCAACGGGGTCGCCGTTTTCGCGGGTTCGCTTGGAGGCGGTCAAGCCATTGGCGTAGTTCAATCTTGGCTCGCCGTGTGCAAAACGCATCGTCGATCAGCCCGCATTGCACGGCTTCGCGGGCGGGGACTTCTTGTCGATCCCAACCACCTCCGTGCAGTCGTGCCAAGCCGCCCCAACAGGGTGAGATGTTTTCCTCGAACCCGAACCAGGAATCCGGCCCCGCCACGGCGATGCGGTAATCGCAGGCCAACGCCAACTCCAAGCCCGGTCCGCGACACGGTCCTTCGATGAACGCGAGAGTGACGACTTCCAATTCTGCGATGCGATTGATTAGCCGTTGCCCGGTCGTCGCAAACAGGTTGCGATCGGCGTTGGATTGCAAACAGTTCGCGCTTTCAGGGTGGTGACCACCGCAAAAGCCGGCGGGTTTTCCGCTGCGAATGACGAGGATTTCGAGTGCGGGCTTCCCCCGAATCGTGCTGACGGCGTGGTCGATCTCTTGGAGCCGTGTCAGATTCAGCGCGTTCACTGGCCAGCCGGGGAACTCCAGCCAGAGCGTTGCAATCCCATCATCCGCAGTAACGCGGAGTGTGTCACTCTCGTACAACATGCCCGCATGGTCGGTCATGTTGTCGCAACGGTCAAGACGAACTGGTTGTGCGCGGAGTGAATGTAGATGTTAGCCGAAACTGTGCTTCAAACCGATGTTCCAGGCATGCCGTGCTATCGGGGCAAAGTACGGGACGTGTACGACCTCGGCGATCGGCTGGCGATTGTCGTCACGGACCGCATTAGTGCGTTTGATTGGGTGATGCCCAACGGCATCCCCGGTAAAGGCCACATCCTGACGGCGATGACGAAGTTTTGGTTGCAATGGCTCAACGAACCGAACCATCTCATCAGTGACAACGTGCAAGATCTCCCCGAAGCGTTTCGGCAACAACGGGCTGTCTTTGAAGGCCGCACGATGCTGGTGCGGAAAACGAAAGTGATCCCAATTGAGTGCGTGGCACGGGGGTATCTCGTCGGGTCGGGGTGGAAAGAATATCAGCAACGCGGCACCGTTTGCGGCCTGAAGTTACCAACGGGATTACGACAAGCAGAAAAGTTACCGCAACCGATCTTCACTCCCGCAACGAAGGCGGAGCAAGGGTTGCACGACGAGAACATCCCCTTCGAGACGATGGCAACGCAAATCGGGGATGCGTTGTCCAACGAACTGCGGATCCGGACACTTTCGATCTATCAACGGGCCGCTGATTACGCAGCCAAACGCGGTGTCATCATCGCCGATACCAAGTTGGAATGGGGCCAACTTCCCAACGGTGACGTGATCCTGATTGATGAAGTGCTAACACCCGACAGTTCTCGGTTCTGGCCTGCCGAGTTCTACACCGTCGGGACTTCACCGCCCTCCTACGACAAACAATTCCTACGCGACTGGCTGGAAACAACGGGTTGGGACAAAAACAGCCCACCACCAGAGTTGCCGAACGAAGTGATTCAACGCACAGCAGCGAAGTACGCTGAGGCATTCGCCAAGCTCACAGGAAGTGCGAATTAGCGCGGATCATTCGTCACACCACGAATCACACGAATACATCCCGACACAATGAGCGGATCTGGCACTCCTTCTTGTAACGGGTTTTCAGCCCTGAAAGGGTCGTTCTGTCAGCCCAGGGCCATGCCCTGGGAACTGGCCCGTTGATTTCATTCGTCCGATTCGTGTGATTCGTGGTGAATGATTTTGGTTTAGTTGCTGTTCACTTTTGGCGTCATCATCCCGAAGAGGCGTTGCCAGATCGTTTGCCGTTCCTTTTGTAGCGCGGTGATGCGTTCGTAAACCCAGTTGTGCTGGTGTGCGGATTCGTCCGAAACGGACGAATCCATGTTCAACAGCGGTGAATTGTTTTCGTGTGAAACTGTGAGCACGGGGATGCTTGAATCGGTCATTTGGGCTTGTAGCTTTTGCATCTCGCTGTTGAGTTCCGCCATGCGACCGAGTTCGGACTGCATCGAGTCCATCTGCTCGCGGTGCATCTGGCCGAACATGTTCATGACCATCACCATTGACTGTTGAAACTGCTCCATCATTTGCCCTTGGGCCACGGCAAACTGGTGGATAAGCGGGGCGATTGATGGGTCGTTAGCATTCGCCGGGGCGTTCATCAGTGGTGCCAACGCGGCGGTGAAATCGGGTAGCTGCGGGACGACATTGGTAGGCGGTTGCGAAGTCGAAATTGCCGCCACTGGTGCTGGTACGGGAACACGTTGGGGTGCCGAGGTGAGGACCACGGAGACCGGCGCTTCATCGAGATACTGGAACCCGAGCCGGAAGCGACCGACTTGGAGTTGGTCCCCCGTATTCAATCGGGCGTAGCGCACGGGTTCCCCGTTCACCCGAATCCCGACTTCGGACAGTAGATCGACCACCCATAAGCCTTGGGGTGTGAGAACAAAGTAACAGTGGTATGGCGCAATGTCGTCCGCCCCGAGGCTAATTTTGCAATCCTGGGCACAGCCGACAAATGTGACGGCACGGTTCACGATCCACTCGGTCTTAACGCTCTTGCCGTTCAGAAATCGAACACCGACACGAGGTAACGCATCCGTCGATGGGGATTGCGGCAAAAACGGGCTGAGATCGGGAATCGTCGGGCGGACAAAAAGCGGGCGGCGTAACGTGATCCGAAACGACCCGAGAAACACCGGCGTCGGCGGCGTTAACCAAACAAACGGCTGACGTTCGTTGCCATACGACACCCCCAACCGACTGCCGATGTCCGCGAGTAAAACCCGACCGCCGACCGCTTGGATGCACGCATGACGCAAACTGACGTCGGCTTCAAGTAATGTCACTTCGCAAACATTGTCGCGCCCCACGAGCGCGCACGGGAGTTCCAATTCCCCTTCGGCCAACACCGTGCCGTCGTCCCGCAAAATGCGAAGATCGATGGGGGTCTTGAGACCGCAGGCTTCGGCAAACGGGCTAGTGTCAGTCAGATTCACGGTTGGGCAACTCGTGGGAAACTGGGCAAAATAAACTCAAATTAAACCGAGAATAAGTCGCGCGGAATGGCACAACTTTAGTTCTGAATTGACCCCAGAACAAGCGATGAGACGCAGTTCGGTGCCAAAACGTTGCAAAACTTTAACAATCTGTTACAGGGTTCGTGAAGTTTTCGCCGAATGTTCCTTATTTGCTCAGAGAGTTGAACTATACTCCCACTAAAATAGTCCAAATGATTGGTGCGATCGATACAACCAAATGTGTATCAATCCATAAAGTTGTTACGACTCCCCTCTTGCTGGTTGTGCCGAAGAGTCCGAAACTAACAATCCTGCCGTCCGATACTCTGAGTGCCGAGGAATGCGCTGTGCCTTTGATGCCGAGCCAAGATGTGATTCGGAACCGTGCCTGGCAAATCAGCCTGGGTGTTGTGCTTGGCGTGGTGGCGTTTGCGTTTGCGGGAGTGTTGTTTGAATTAGGGACGTTGTGGGTCACGAAAGCCGATTACTCGCATGGTTTAGTCATTGTGCCGTTCATCGGGTACTTGCTGTGGTCCCGCCGCGATCAGTTCCCCGCCAAAATTCATTGGCCGGACGTTTACGGGTTGCCGTTCTTCTTGCTCGGGGCGGGGTTGTTCGTCGCAGCGGGTCGAGTGAACATCGCCAAAGAATGGTTCCAACCGCTCGCCCTGTTGGCTTGCTTGCTCGGAGTCGTGGTGATGTTTTGCGGTCGCTGGAAGGGGTTAGTCTGGGCGGGGCCAGGATTGGCGTTCCTTCCCTTGGCGTTTCAGTTGCCGTTCAGTGTTGAACAAAAGCTGAGTTTGAAGCTGCAAAACATTGCAACCGAAGGTGGCAACTTCGTGTTCCAGACGCTAGGACTGGCGTCTTACAACGAAGGCAACATCATCATCATCGGCGAGACAAAACTGGGGGTTGCAGAGGCGTGTTCGGGTTTGAGTATGCTGCTCGCGTTTTTCGCCTTGTCCGCAGCAATTGCGATCCTCTACAAATCCCGACCCGTAATCGACCGCGTGATTGTTTTCCTCAGCTCGATCCCGATTGCTCTGCTCTGCAACGTCATCCGCATTACCGTCACCGGCTTGGTCTACCATGCCGGGTGGACCAAGCTGGGTGATCTTGTGGTTCACGACTTGGCGGGGTGGCTGATGATGCCGCTGGCGTTAGGGTTCACGTGGTTTGAGTTGAAGGTGATGAACTGGGTTGTGGAACCCGTCGAACGACTTTCCACGGAAGAGGCACTGGGACTGCCGATCCGTCGCCATACGGCGTCGTCGGTTCCGCCGACTGGGCCGGTTCCGTTCGCACGCCCTGATTCGGTGACCGCGCCGTGAACCACCGCCCGGTTTTAACATCCCGATGGTACGCGGCATTCGCTCTGGGAATGATGGCGTTCACGATTTACGGCAGCCTTGTGCCGTTCAACTACCACGCCCGCAGTTGGGATGACGCCGTCTCCGCGTTTCGTTGGGTACTCCAAACCCGGATGAAAATTGAGTCGCGGTCCGATTACCTAGCGAATTGCTTGTTGGGGGTGCCCCTCGGTTATTTTCTCCTGGGAATGCTCCGGGTGGATCGACCGGGGGTCTTACCGTCGGTGTTCTGGGCGTCGGTCTTGTTGCCGATTTGTACGGTGTTTTCAGCCTGTGTGGAGTTTTCGCAACTCTACTTCCCTGGCCGGACGTGTTCGGGGTCCGATATTGCCGCACAAGCAGTTGGTTCGGCGATCGGGATCATCGCGTGGCTCGTATTCGGGCAATCGGTTACGAATTCGGTGCGAAAAATCTGGGGCGATCCCCGAGCCGGCGGAGCCGTGGGGCGGGTTCTATTGGCTTATGTTGTGGTCATTGCTTTGGTGCAATTGCTACCGCTCGACATTGCCACAAGCCCCAAGGAAATCTACCGCCGGTTACGGGATGGTGCCCAAGAGGGTCGCATGACGCTGATCCCGTTTCAGGAATGGTCCGCTGTTGACAACACAGCGGCACCCAGTCATTGGCGGCTTGGTCAGACGTGGCTCGAATTGATTGGACTGTATCTACCCGCCGGCCTGCTAATAGCGACGCTACCCGGACGATTTTGGCGGAGTTGGTTCAGCGCTCCGGTTGTGTTGGCAATCGGAATCTTGCTCGGTGCGGTTTTGGAAAGCGCTCAGGTTTTAGTCTCCCGTCACCCCAGTACGACGGACATCATTTT
The DNA here is from genome assembly GCA_043785105.1 of Fimbriiglobus sp. Classification (GTDB taxonomy): domain Bacteria; phylum Planctomycetota; class Planctomycetia; order Gemmatales; family Gemmataceae; genus Fimbriiglobus. The sequence goes on along the minus strand of JAYVXO010000120.1, from coordinate 24,787 downwards.
TGGGGCGATCGGCGTCGGCCTGGGTTGGTTCGCGGGACGGATTGCCTCTCAAAATGCAAGTTCACGCGGCCTCCGACTCGAACTCGCGTTGGTATTCGCGCAAATTTGGTTCGCGGTATTGGCCTACACGCACTGGCAATCCTTCGGGTTCGGTCACGCCCGATGGGACGTGATTGTCTGGGTTCCCTTCGCGGATTTGCAGTCGAAGAACTACATTGGCGCGCTCGATGATGTCCTGGAACGAATTTTGATGTTTGCGCCGATCGGCGTCTTGGTGTCGGTCGTCGGACGACCCACAACCGGCTGGTTTCGGCCACTTCTTGCAGCGGCAACCGGATTCGCGGTCGCTTTTGTGCTAGAGATGGGGCAGCTATTTTTGCCCGAGCGTTATCCCACGATGACAGACTTATTTACGGGGACTCTGGGTGCTTTTGTTAGCGCCGTGGTGGTCCAAAAGCTTCGCACTCACGATGAGGAACTGATATGAGCGTGGCATTAAGCCCCTTCAATCCCCTGCAGGTCACGGACGACTCCGGATTGAATTTCGGGCCGTTGACTGCGCGACCCGTCCGGTGGTTGTTCTTCAAAGAACGCTTCGCCTGGCCACGGTCGAGTGGTCACGATGTGCATACGTTTTTCATGATGCAATCGCTCGCTCAGTCGGGCCATGCCGTGTCGATTGCGACCGTGGATACACCGGCTGAAGCGGCAATGGCCGGGGTTCCGTTCGTCAATCGGTATGTTTTCAACGAACAGAATCCGCCCGTGCCGCCCAGCGGTGAGTTCCCGTTGTTTTACTCGAAGTCGCAAGAGAAATTCCGCAGCTACTGGGGAATCTCGGAGGACCGCGTCCGACAATTCGCGGCAGCGGCAGCCGATTGCCAAGCCGATGTGGTCGTGGTATCGGGGTTAAACGTGTTGCCCTATTTGGGCGCGATCGCCAACCGGAAGCGCGTCTGGTACGCCGCCGACGAATGGGTTTGGCATCACCTCTCGATGGTGAAACCACTGAAGCCGTCCACCTGGGGCGATGTCAAGCTGGGGATCACCAAGGGGATTTACGAGCGGGCTTATCGCTCGATGCTGGATCGCGTCTGGGTGGTGTCGAAGACGGACGCGAAAGCGTTCCGTTGGTTCGCCGGCATGAAGCAAACCCAAATCATCCCGAACGGCGTGGATGCGAATCACTATTCAACCGAAACGGTCGAGCAATTGCCGAACAGTTGTGTGTTTTGGGGCCGACTCGATTTCGGGCCGAACATCCAAGCGGTGGAGTGGTTCTGCAAAAATGTCTGGCCGGCGATTCGGGCGAAAGTCCCAACGGCCCGCTTCCGAATCTACGGATTTCAACCGACGCTCCCCGTCCTCGCATTTCACGGCAAAGACGGCATCGACGTAACGCCGAACCTACCGGACATCCGCCGGGCGGTTCGGTCCTGTCAAGCGGTTGTGCTGCCGTTCGTAAGCGGTGGTGGCATCAAAAACAAACTCCTCGAAGCCGCCGCGATGGGGATGCCGGTGGTGTGTACAAGCCGTGTCACCCACGGCTTGAAGGGCGAGCCGCCGCTGGCGTTTGCGGATCAACCCGCCGACTGGGTTCGCGTGTTGACCGATCTCTGGTCGAGTGAATCGGCGCGACAAAAATTGGGGGCCGATGCCCGCACGTGGGTGACCAAACACCACACCTGGGACGCCGCCGCACGGGCCGCCGCCGCCGGGATGCGCGACGAATCGAAGATCTTACAAGAGATTCCTGGATGAAACAATTCCTACTCTTGATCGGCCTATCGCTGGGTGGCATGTTGGGCGCCTTCATCCGGGGGCCGTTCGTGGCTCTCTCCGTGTATTACTTGTACGCGGTGCTTCGCCCCCAAGCGATCTGGAAGTTCCAGATGAGTATGATGCCGGAATTCGGCTGGTCCTTTTACGTCGCACTTGCCGCACTGCTCAGTTACCTGCCGTGGGTGTTCGGGATCGTTGGACCATTGAACGAACCGGAACGGCGGGTCTTTCCCCGGTTCGTCTGGCCGCACCGCATGATGATTGGGTTCTCGATTTGGGTGACGCTGAGTTATCTGTTTGCGAACAACCAGGACCGGGCTTGGTTTTATTACCAAGAGTTACTCAAAGTCTTCCTGATGTATTTCCTCGCCACCCAGGTGATCCGTGCCTACTGGCAAATCCACATTCTGTACTTGATCGTGACGTTCGCGCTGGGGTACATCGCCTTCGATGTGGTTCAGACTTACGCAACGTCCGGCTACTTGGTGCTGTTCAAGCGTGGCTTTTCGGACCTCGACAACAACGGCGCAGCACTGATGTTGGCGATGGGAATACCACTGCTCTTTTTCGCCTGGGAGTTCACGAAGGGCTGGTATCGCTGGGGATTCTTGCTCTTGATTCCGATCATCGGCGAAGCGGTGATGAGCAGTTACTCTCGGGGTGCGATGATTTCCGCCGTGGCGGTGGCGCCGTTTTACCTGCTGTATTCGCGGAAAAGGAAGTTCTTGCTGATGTGCTTTGCGTTGGCGATCGTGGCGATTCCGGTTGTCGCGGGCAAGGAAATCAAGGAACGATTCAACACGGTGAAAGAAGCGGGGGACGATGACAGTTTCAACTCCCGGCTCATGAGTTGGGATTGTGCCCGACGCATTGCGAACGACTACCCGGTCTTCGGCGCGGGTGTCCGCTGTTCCAACTTGCTGACGAAACAATATGGCGCGGACCTGGAAGGCCGCACGATTCACAACCAGTACCTCCAGATTGCCGCCGACAACGGTTGGATCGGGTTGGTTTGGTACCTGGCACTGTTGTACACCACGTTCATCGCGTTTTGGTTCGCGCGGCGACGACTTTGGAAACTACAAGACCCCGAATCCGTCCGTGCCGCAGCGATGTTGGGGGGTATCGAATGCTCCTTGTTGACCTTCTTGGTCGGGGCCATCGCGTTGTCACTGGAAACATTTGAGTTGCCGTATCTGCTAATCTTGCTGGGAACCCAGATCTGGTCGGTGATGAACGCCCAAGTTTCGTTGCCACCGGGTTATCGCCACCTGCCGATCCAGAACGTTCCCTTAATGACAGCGAAACGTCGGCCCGTACCCATGACTGGACCCCGACCCACTACTCCGACAAAGCATCTCGGATCTAGTGCCGAGTCAGGCCGACCGAAAGCTTCACCAACAGTCCCGGACTTCCCACCCCCAGGGGGATGGTCGTCGAACACCTGATCCGTTCCTTCAACTGTGATGAATCCCCAAGTGCCTGAACCTGTTACCATGACCGTTCCGGTATCGCAACTCCCTGCCCGACCAATTCGGGTGGGGTTTGTTGTTCACGTGATGCAAGTCGCCGGCGCGGAGGTGCTCATCCGGGAGACAATCCGACGGCTCGGCCCGGCCATCACGCCGACGATTTTTTGTCTCGATGCCGTCGGCCGTATTGGGGAAGAGTTGGTCGCCCAGGGCGTCGATCTAGTCTGCTTCCACCGCACGCCGGGCTGGGATTTTTCGGTCAGCAAGCGCATCGCCGCCGCGGCCCGTGAGCGGCAAATTGATGTGTTTCACGCCCACCAGTACACGCCTTTCTTCTACACAGCACTGGCAAAACCGTTCATCCGCCCGGTGCCGAAACTGATTCTCACCGAACACGGTCGCCACTACCCGGACTTGGTTTCACCGCCTCGACGCGCGGTCAACCGGATCGTGTTGGACCGGCTTGCCGATGCTGTGAATGCGTGTTGTGAATTTAGTGGCAAAGCGCTGTCGAAAGTGGACGGCTTCGCGGGACATCGGATCGACGTGATCGAAAACGGCATCGAACTGGACCGCTACGGTCCGGCGAATGATAAGCCCGCACTTCAGCGAAAACTAGGACTCGATCCCAGCCGGCAGTACATCGTTCATGTGGCCCGACACCACCCCGTGAAGGACCAGAAGACACTCATTCGCAGCTATGCTGGGGCGGCCAAGGATTTACCGGATGTCGATTTGGTCATGGTCGGCGATGGGCCGTTGCGCGACGAATTGCAAAGTCTGGTTGCGGAGTTAGGGGTGTCGGCCCGTGTGAAGTTCGTCGGCATTCAATCCAACGTCGCCGATTGGCTCCGCGCTGCGGATGTCTTCGCGCTAACATCCGTGAGTGAGGCCGCATCCCTGACGCTTCTCGAAGCGATGGCGTCCGGGTTACCGGTTGTCGTCACGGCTGTCGGCGGCAACCCGGAAATTGTCCGGCACGAACAAGAAGGCTTGTTGTTCCCTCGTGGCGATGCCGATGCAGGTGCCGAATGCTTCCGAAGGTTGTTCCGCGATCCAGCGTTTGCTAGCAAACTCGGACAAGCGGCGCGATCCCGTGTCGAAGCGAAGTACCAATTGCACCAAACCGTTGCCGCATATTTCAAGCTGTATCAGCACCTGTCCGGTGTGCAGTTCAAGCACCGACCACTCAACATTGCTGGTCAGATCGAAAATCGGGTTTGACAGCTAGCCCCTGTCATCGGTTATGATTCGCAACTCATGGAAGACCAACCGCCATTGCCGAAGACCATCGCACCGCTGCAGGAAGCGTCCGCACTAAAAGCCGCGTTGAAAGCGTGCGTTCATGTGATCGCCACGTTGGCAGTGTTGCCGTGGCTGATTTCGTACTGGCTCGGGGCCGCGATCTTAGGCCCGAACCGGGCGCTGGAAGGGACATCCCAGGCGATTTCGTTGTTCCCCGGTTTGATCGGGGTCTTCTTGCGGCGGGCGTTTTTAATGCGCGTGCTGGCCCGCTGCCACCCCACGGTGGAAGTCTCGTTCGGCACGCTCTTTTCGCAAACCGGGGCGATCCTGGATGAAAACGTTTACGTCGGCCCACGCTGCCATCTTGGCCTCGTGCATCTCGAAAAAAACGTGCTGCTGGCTGCGGGCGTTCATATTCCCAGCGGTGGGCAAACGCATTACTTCGATGACCCCAACGTGCCAATCCGCGAGCAGGGTGGCGAACGCAGTGCCATCACAATTGGCGAAGGGGCGTGGATCGGCAGCGCCGCAATTGTGTTAGCGAATGTGGGGCGCGGAACAATCGTGGGGGCGGGTTCCGTCGTCACGAAACCCCTGCCCGATTTTGTCATTGCCGTGGGCGTCCCGGCAAAAGTGATTCGCCCACGATTCGATCAGGATTCCGGCACAACATTAGACGAATGAACGTTATGACAGTAACATAATCTGGAACTGCCTGCACGGGTCGATCTGGACTCGGGGTGTGAGTACTCGATGAAAACAAGGGATCGAACGCAATGGCTGACCACGCTGGAAAATTATCCGTGCTGATGCCCGTATATAACGAGGAACCGACGGTCCGCGAGATCCTCACGCGGGTGCTCGCGCTGGGTGCAGTTGTCAAAGAAATCGTCGTGGTTGATGACGGCTCGAAGGATAAAACCGCTGAGATTGTCCGGCAATTTGCGGAAGGCGAGCCGAAGGTACGCTTCTACCAATTGCCGGACAATCAGGGCAAAACCGCCGCGATCAAGAAGGCCCTCGAACTGGCTACCGGCGAAATCCTCATCATCCAAGATGCCGACCTGGAGTACGACCCCGCCGAAATCCCAGAGGTGATCGACCCCATCCTCAACGGCCACGCCGATGTGGTCTTCGGCTCCCGGTTCTTGGTCCGCAAAGCCTCGCGGGTGCTGTACTTCTATCACTACTTGGCGAACGTCGGCCTCACGTTCCTCTCGAACATGTTGACCAACCGCAACATGTCCGACATCGAGACCTGCTACAAAGCCTTTCGCGCCGAAGTCATCAAGCCGATGGTCCTCACGAGCAAAGGCTTCGGCATGGAAGTCGAAATCACCGCGATGATCTGCAAAACTCGAGCACGAACCTATGAAGTGCCAATTTCCTACTACGGTCGCCCCTACGAAGAGGGCAAAAAAATCGGCCCAATGGACGGCGTCGCCGCGCTGTATTACATCGGCTACTACAACCTCGTGAAACCCTATCTGTCGAGCGGCCGAAGCTACATCAAAGCCGTCAACGACGGCCTCGCCAAACGCAGCGCGTTTGCACGGGCATAAGTCTTGAATGTGGCTTCCATTCCCACATCTCGTACATCATTCATTTGTGACTGATTTTGACTCTGACGCGAACCTCACTACCCCACGACGTGAAATGTCTGACGTGAAACCGACGCAAGTTTTTTACCATGCTGGCACCGTGACCCGTGAAGAGCGGGCGACGCTGTTGAAGCAAACCGGCGCTACGTTGTGGTTTACGGGTCTGTCCGGCTCTGGGAAATCGACGTTTGCTGTGGCTGTGGAACAAGTCTTGATTCAACGCGGCCATCCGGCGTATGTCCTTGATGGCGATAACATCCGTTTCGGCCTGAATGCGGGGCCGAAGATCCTGATGGACACACGCGGGTGTAGCGAAGACCAAGCGAAGCGGTTCGGCCTGGGCTTCAGTGCGGCGGACCGGGAAGAGAACATCCGCCGGATCGGGGAAGTGGCGAAACTGTTCGCCGATTCCGGGTTGCTGGCACTGGCCAGTTTCATCAGCCCGTACCGCAAGGATCGGGATGCGGCGCGGAAGATTCACGAGCAGAACAAAGCCGGGGCGATTCCGTTCATCGAAGTGTTCGTGAACACGCCAATCGAGACGTGCGAACAACGCGACCCGAAGGGGCTGTACAAACAAGCCCGTGACGCCGTTGCCGCCGGCAAAGGTATGGGTTTCACCGGCGTCGATGACCCCTACGAAGCCCCGACGAATCCCGAACTCACCCTCGACGCTTCCAAGCAAACTGTCGAAGAGGGCGTTGCGGTCGTGTTGAATTACTTGATTCAACGCGGTCTGGTGAAAGCGTAACGCTGCGTTCAATTTCCCGGCGAACCGGCTGCGTAAGCTGCCTGGGTGGGCTACCACAATCGGGTGGTAGGTTCTGACCCAGGCGACTAACGTCGCCGGTTCGCCGGGAAGGCCATAATCCAAAGTTTCACCCTGTGTCAACGTCCGGTTCGCATTGTAACGGCAGGGAAAAATAGCCAGTGTGAATTTCCCATCTCGTCGGCTTGCGCCCGTTTCTGGCTCCCGATAGACTTCTCGCTGCGCGAGGCTGTCGGTGCGGAATAAGCCACCCAATTGTTACGGTAGTCCGTGCCGGTTACGGGTTCTACGAGTGGTGCGGATTGCGAGATCGACGGGTTGGGATCGCGCCGATCGGCCTAGTCGGCGCGCTTCCAAGGGCTAGTGCGGTTGCGCGGAATACTCGGCGTTCGGACGGGAATTTCCTGCCAGAACCGATCTTTTCGCCGTGTCAAGCAAGCCCCTATATTTTAACCAGTCTAGTGCAGTCTTCGTAGTAGGACTAATCGCGCGGAATTACGGGTTTCCGGGTGACTTTGGCTCAAGACGAGAGGAACTGCGCGTTGACTGCTTGAGAGCCTCGACATAGAGTTCGTCCGGTTGAGCCGTCACCCAAGGTTCAGCACCGACTCAGGCTTCACGGTTCCATCCCGTAGTTAAGCAAACAACCCCGACTCGCGTTCTGCTGCCCCAGTCTGGCCGCGAACACCGGGGACCACGAAACGCCCAACTAGGTTAATGATGCCGAACACCCACACTTATTGGCGAACGGACCGCCCTGCTGAGGGGTTCTATACCACCGCGTTGCCGAACGACCCCACTTTAACAGTGCGGACGTTTTTGCCGGAGCATTACGAACCGCGTTACCCCTACCCGCTCCTGGTGTTGTTCCACGGGCGTGGCAGCAACGAGGAACAAGTTCTGCGATTGGCGCCCAAGCTCAGTCGGCGCAACTTCGTCGCCATTAGCCTGCGTGGGCCGACCGAAATCGGTCAGCGCGAGAACGGCTTCCCGGCGTGTTCCTGGGGCGAGAACGGCGGCAGTACGGAGGCCATTAGCGATTACGTGACGCGGGCCGTGGAACAAACCCGGCGAACGTATCACGTTCATTCCGAACGGATTTACTTGGTCGGCGTCAACGAAGGGGCCACGGCGGCGTACCGTGCGGCATTCGTGCTCGGCGATCGAATTGCGGGCGTCGTGGCGTTGAACGGCACCCTACCCCGACCCCAGGACAAAAACCCACTCTTCCGACTCGATCAGATTCGCCGCCAACGGGTGTTCATCAGCCACAGTAGTGCGAACTCCGCCGTCATGCTCCCGGATGCCGTCCGTGACCAACGGTTGCTGTACGCAGCGGGTGCGCAAGTGCAGTTCAGCCAGTATCGCGCTAAGCAAAGCATCCCGGCGGAAATGCTCAAAGACGTGAACCGCTGGATCATCAGCAACGTGAACGCCGAACACGATTCCTACGCCCTCAAAGCCGTGAAGTAACTCAGAAGCGGGTGCAAGCCGTGGGCGCAGAATGTGGCCACGGCTGCCGAATCGAAGTTAGTCCAAGTTCACCAAATTCCCGTCGGCTTTCTCGATCGCATTTCGCAGGTTTTGCTCGCTGATTGTGGACTTCACGAATCGCACTGAACCATCGGCCATCATTACGTTGAAGCCATTCGGCGTTCTGGGGGAGCCGAACTTGGGGAGGGGTGCCGTTTTGCTGTAGGACAATTCTTGGGGCTTCGCCCACGGCACTTGCTCGGTGGCTTGCACCATCATGATCGTGTTCGACGTGCCATCGGTGATCGAGGTCATCGTGACCGGCTTGCCGTCCGCTTCAAACATCGCACCGCCGCCCACGAAGGCCCGGTAGGGCGTGGTGTTGGATTGAGTCGGCTGATCGTCCACCAGTTGATATTGAGGGATCACCACGCGGGTTTGGGGCGCGTTGCGGACGCTATCCCAAGGCTGCGTGAGATCAATGGCTTGATAGAGGGCGGCTTGGTCCATGTACGGCAGTAAGCTGACGCGGAAACTGTTGCCGGTTTGGGTGACCCCTTGGGAATCGACGGCGTAGGGCACGACCCATTTCCCGTTCGCACTTTCTTGGTTGAGCATGGCAAGCGCGATCTGCTTCATGTTGTTCTGCTCCTGCGCCCGCGCCGCCGCTTCACGGACTTTTTGAACAGCCGGCAGCATCAAGCCGATCATGACCCCGCCGCAGCCGATGGCGAACAGTCCGAACACGCCGCCCACGACCAGCAAGATCACCAGTGTGTTCGATTTGTTCGGCACCGATCGTGGGCGGTCGTCGTCGTCACGCCGCCGGGGTCGGGCCGGGCGGTCGTCACGGTCGTCATCATTGCGGTCGTCACCGCGGTTACGTTCGGCCATCAGGTGTCTCCGTGAAAGGGGTTCTTGTAGTACGTATGATGGTAGGCATTATTGATATTTCGACGCGGTTCATCTGCCAGTCGGGGGTTCCGGTCGGTCGTCGTACAAGGATTCTTCGTCGTTAAGTTGTTGTACCACGCCGAAATCGGGCCGCCCACCTTGCGGACGCGGAAAGAAGTGCGTGGTAGAATCGAATAACCGACTGGAGGTGCGTTCGATGACAATGGCTGCCGAGGTCGAATCAATTCCCGCCGAAACACTGGCAGCAGTGCCGGCGCAGTCACCCGATTGGGAGACGCGGTTGGCCCCGATCCTGTTCGTCGTGTCGTTCGTGTTCTTGTTGCTGATGGGCGGGTTCATTCACCGGGCCAGTCAACCGGAAGTGACCGCGATCGAGTTGAACGTGATGGCGATTTCACTCGCCGTGTTGTGGCCTGTTTTTCTAGTGGATGCGGGCATCGCCTTTCTACGTCGCTCGCCAACGGTTCCGTTGAAAAAAGTCATCCTCCGCATCGTGCTTGTGGTCCTGATTCCCCCGATGCGCTTGGCATGGGTGCATCCGGTCACGAACCGAATTTGGTTGCCACGAATAGGGTGGGTCGCGCCGGGCAAGGCCGTCCTGAAACGACTCGATCGGGCATTCGGCGGGCCGATGTTAATCTTCGCGTTCTTGATTCTACCTGTCCTGGCGATTGAGTACCTCAAACTGGAAGAAACACTCAAGCACCCCGCAATGGCATTGGCGCTTCACATTGCCACGGCACTGATCTGGGTGGCATTTGCCGCCGAGTTTGCCATTAAGGTTTCGGTCGCGCCCAGTTCGCTGATGTACATGAAAGAGCGCTGGATTGACGTGGCGATCGTGCTTCTTCCCACGCTCGAATTCATCCTGACACACTGGGTCGAAGCCGCACCATTAGCCCGCTTGCTGCGACTAGGGCGAGCCATCGGACCGCAACAGATTGGCCAGTTGGGTAAAGCCTACCGGCTACGCGGGCTGATGATGAAAGCGTGGCAAGCGCTCATGCTGTTGGAAGCCGTCTCACGCTTGCTGGGGAACACCCCCGAGAAACGGTTGCAACGCATCGAATCGCAGATCGCTGATTTGGAAGAGCAACTCCTCGAACTCCACAATGAAGCCGTTGCATTACGGGAGCGAAAGAGACCAACGATTACCGCACCCGACAGGCGGCATGACCGAGGATGATTTTGCCATCCACCGTGTCAGTCGGCACCGCTTCCCAACCCCGTGATAATCGAGCATCGAGTAATTCATCCGCAGTCGGCAAATGATCCCAAACGGCGACCGCCGTCACGACACCAAATCAAGTGCAGTCGTAGACAATCCAGCACCCCGGTGGGTACGGAAACACCACGTCATGACTGTATTCGTCCTGGGCAATCGCATCAATCGGAGCGATCGGTGGCGACATCCCTAATAGCCAATCGAGTGCGTGCTTGATGGAGGTGTGTCGTTCGATGATGGCGGTCACTTCGGAGAACCGATTCGGTTCAAGCTGAGCGCGGTTTTCGATTGGGAATGTGGCCATGTTCGTTATTCCCCGTCATCCGTCTTCTTGCGATTGTTAAACCAAATCGCCAGAACGATGACTGTAAATACGACCGAGACAATCCCCAAGAGAATCAAAGCTGCGAAAGTGATCATTTTGTCTCCCTTCTAAACTCTTCGTCATCGTACCCGAAATTTTACGGTCTTGCGAACGGATCGCCACCGTTCTCGGTTGGGGTCAACGACTTCAATCGTCAGGACGTACAGCCCCGGTTTGCTCGGGACGGCGAAGCGAAGCGAGTGGTGGTAATCGCGTTTGGGACTGAGGGTAAACTCGCGGACGGGTTTTGAGATGAGCCGATTGCGGTCGAGCGGGTCAGCCGAGTTATCGACGACTTCTCGGATGCGAAATTCGCAATTCAAGATCGTCGAGTAGCCGTCGCCTTCCGTCGGAGAAATCGTCGGAACCGACGGGGCATTCCCAATCTCGATGTAAAGGTCGGCGAGGTCGTTCGGCTTGTACGCATAGCCTTCCGGCAGCGGTTGGTAGTGGCCAAACTCGGGGGCGGTGGTGCGACAAAAAACGACCTTATCAATCGACAGCGAAGCTTTCCCGGACAGGACACGAATCGGTAATTGCAATTGATTCAACAGCACATCCACTTGAGTCGAGCCGGCGCGGTTCCAGTCAATTTGTGAGGCATGAACAATCGCCGGGATCAGTTGCAACATCAACTCTTGATTCGGCGGATCGAGTGCCTTCAAATGCTCGATGGCTAATTCCGGCTGTTTGTCAATGTATGCCCGCACCGCTGCTATAAGAGGTGGATCCGGCGGCAATTTAGGCGTGATGACGATCGGACCAGGCTGTTGGGTTTCACTAGGAAGAGTTGGATCGTTTACCATCGACACGACGGTCGAAGAAGGTGTCGGAACCGGCGGTGGATTTTTCAAAACCGTCTGCCCCGGCGCACGGGGGAACTCGGCAAAGCTATCCTTTTTGGGAACCGGCGAGGACGGCACACCAAGTACGGAAACTTTTGGCTCCAAGTTGCGATCCGAGCGCAGCCCCGAGACACAAGCTGGTAGTGCCAACGCACCCACAGCAAGCCCGAGTAGCAAACCCCAACGATACGCACCCATCCGGAACCTCACAGCCAATCCACCCCCGGTGAACTCCGGGCTATACCCCGCGGAATAGCCCCGGTCAAGAGCCAACGCGAAGAGAACAAAGCGACTTTGGCCGGGTCCAGGGCCATTCCGTTATACACATTGCGGGATGTCGAGAAGTTGTGTGGCGAGGTCGGGGTGGATTTGGAGGTGTTCGATCGTTTCGCACTTGCTTTGGGCTTTGACATTCGCGCGCAACGACATCCTCGTGCAGTTCGGTCTCGATTTTCCAGTGATTGCGGACGTAACCCAGAAGGGCTTGCGCATTCGCGCGGTCGGTCGAACGGCTCGTCACACCATACGCCACGTCGATTGTCCGGACCCCCGCCACGGCCCGCTCGTGGGTGATCTCGTAACCTTGTTTGCGGCCTCTCCACTTGTCACCCAAGGTCAGTAGCGATGTCTTGCGGAGCGTCCGTCGCTCGATCCGGTACACCGCACTGCAACGCGACCCGTCACCGACGCTACGAAAAATGACCCTCTTCTTCGCCCAGGCTGCCGTGCGTCTGTCTGGTGGAAAAGCCGGTGCCTACGATACCCTCGCCATTTCGCTGGCCACCTCAGGGCAGTTCGATCAAGCCGTACTCGCCGAACGAACGGCAGTCACCAAGGCCCGTGCCATCGGGGCAGAGTACCTTGCGCAACGCTACGAAGCGCGGCTAGGTTTGTTCCAAAAACGGCTTCGCTACTTACCCGAAAACATTGACATTCCCACGGTCCGTGAGAGTACCCGCACCATGTCCCACGCGACGGCGTTCGCCGAAGAAACAACCGCGACTGACGAAACGACGGCGACACTTCGTTGCCTGTATTGTGGCGGTTCGCAGTTGAAAGAACTCTACACCCGTGTGCGGGACCGCCTCGAATTTGTGCCAGGTGAACGGTCCTGGTGGCAGTGCCAAGCTTGCCAGTCCGCGCTGTTAGAGCGGTTCCCGATTTTGTGTAGCGGACACTCAGAAGATAGCTCGCAAAATATGGCATTGGTGTACGCTACACCAATGCGAGAACCGCTCTAGTCCCGCAAACTAAGGTCGAAGAACTCGCCAGTTTTTACCCGCCTGTTTATAGCTTCACCCCCGAGATGGGCAAGAAAAGTCCGCTCGCGGCGTTTCTGGCGTCGCTCGAACACCGCTTCTTTTTCGGCCCCCAATATCGGATGCAGGCCAACCAGTGCGCCAAGATGGTGGGCGGTGCGAAGAATGGCCGACGGTTGTTAGACATCGGTGCGGGGCGGGGATTGCGATTGGTCGAGCTTCGCAAACTTGGGTTTGAAGTTCATGCCCTCGATCTGCAAGAGGACGTGGTGCGGTACTTGCAAAACGACCTGAAAATCCCCGCCGTGTGTGCGGACGTTTCCGAAGCCGACGTGCATTTCCCCGCCGAGTCGTTCGATGTCGTGAGTGCCTATTACTTGATAGAACACATCAATGATGTCGCGGGGTTCTTGCAGGATTGCTCGAAGCTTTTGCGTCCGGGTGGCTGGGTTGCGATTGCAATCCCCTTCGCAGACAGCGTGCAGGCGTCGATCTTCGGCAAGCGCTGGATCAACGTGACCGAAGCGCCACGGCACCTGTCACTCCCAACGCAACGAGGCGCACTCGAAGCGTTTCGAGCAGCCGGGTTTGTCGATGCGAAAATCGTCCCCGACGCCGTGTTCAATTCCGCCGGGGCGTTTGCGAGTTCGCTGGTGACCAACGGCACCTTGACGCACGCTTACGGTCGCCCCGGATGGCGGGCCTTCTTGCTAAGGTTCCTCGGTGCCGCTGCGATGCTGGCGGCGTTGCCGTTCTGTTACTGGGAAAGCTACTCCGCCGGTCGGCCCCCGATGGGAACGGTCTATGCCCGCAAGCTGATCGCCGCGAAGGGGGCTAACTGATGCTTTGGCGTGAAGCAAAATGGTTCGCCGCCGAGATGCAGAAACTCACGGATGCGGAATTGCATCCGATGCTCAACATCGGCAGCCACACCGAAGAATTCCGCAAGCGCGAACAGCCGTGGATCGACCGCTACCTGTTCGCCCCGGCCCGTGACAAGGGGTTGTCAGTCGTCCATAGCGATCTGCAATCGCTGCCCGGTGTCGATCTGGTCGGTGACCTACTCGACCCGGTATTCCTGGCGAAAATCGCCGCGCTGCGGTTTCGGTCTGTTTTCTGCGCCAACCTGTTGGAACACGTGACGAATCGAGAAGAAATTGCGGCGGCACTGGTGAAGGCCGTGGAATCGGGGGGGTGATTCTGGTCTCCTGCCCGAACGTGTTCCCGTACCACCCGGACCCGATCGACACGATGTACCGCCCTTCCCCTACTGAACTCGCCTCGTTGTTCCCTGGCACCACGATCGTGAAAGCGGAACGGGTTCGATGCGGCAATCTCTCGACGTACCTTTTCCGGCGATTCGCTCAGCCGAATGCCCGAGGCTTCTCGCAACAAGTCCGCCGCCTTCTCGAAGCCATCCGCGTTCGCACCGCAGTGCGTGATCGCCGAAATCACGCCAGATTGACTGCGGAAAGTATTTTGAAGAATTTACAATTCTGCACTTGACAAATATTATGATGACCATCAACATGTGAGAGCGTGTTCAGTTTTGGACTTGCATTTCACATCAAGGAGTGTCCACAATGTTGAAACGTGTCGTCTACGCAATCGTGGTGGTGCTTGTGTGCGGGGTGTCACAGGCGTATGCACAAAGTGTTCAGATTTTATTGATCGTCACGGACCCAGCCAAACCCCATAAAGCTAATATCATAGCATCAGCATCAAGTGGTGGTGGATACTTATCGAGCTATTCCAGGATCGATGTTGGATGGTACTTTCCAACTCAATTTGGAAATGTCTGGGTCCAAGAGTCGAGCACTGGCAGTATTCCACCTGGCCAACCAATCACTTACAACGCATCGGTTCTTTATTCTGACTTCACGTACACTGCTAAAGTTTACACTGCCTTCTACTACAATGGCTCACCACCCCCTGGCACCCCGTTTGGTATTGGTCGTGAGACTACTAAGGAGTTCACAGCACCGGGTCCGTGAACTGCGTGTGTTGATGGAGTTTGTAAACAAAGCAGTTGGCCTTGATTATACCTAGTGTGGATTAGTAGCAATGAAAACCCGACAACGAAATAGAAATCACGGTCGCCAAGCATTCACATTGATTGAATTGATCGTAATCATGGCGATCGTTGCTGTTTTAATCGGGTTACTCTTGCCAGCTATTCAAAAGGTGCGGCAGGCGGCTGCCCGCACTCGGACGACCAATCAAATGCGACAAATAGGTTTGGCTCTGCACTCCTATTTGTCCACTCATGACGACAAAATGCCAGGATATGCGACACTGGGTGTTCACACGAGAGACTTACCGAACTCAAAATGCCCTCTCGGCCAGTTACTTCCCCATCTCGACAATAGCCGAATCATACGTGGCACCACACCACACTATGCGTTTGTCGTCAATCCGGCTGATCCGAGTTATGATGTCCATCCCAATCAGAATAGTTGGGCATTCGACGATAAATATGGCGTGGATGGAGCCAGTAGCTTTATTGCAAATGCACTACTGTTTGTTGTTAACAAGAGGTTCCCATCATGCATACCGGACGGCACGTCAGCAACGGTCATGTACACGGAAAAATACTCGTGTTGTGGTGGAGAAAACTACGCGATATCGGAAGTGAATAACACATTTACGTCAAATGGAAGGGATCCACTACCTCAGGAACCGCAACCATACTTCTATCCATTTTATCAACTTTTCAGTCGCCGTCCGACATTTGCCGACTTCTGGTATGCCGACATTACACCTGCGAGTCCGTATCGTCATACAGTACCACCGTTTCAAATAGCCCCACGTGTCGAAGATTGCGATTGGCGCATTCCCCAAACGCCGCACTCGGCGCTGACTGTCGTTATGGCGGATGGTAGCACGCGGTCGCTGAGTCGCAACATTTCCACCGATGCATTTTGGGCTGCCGTCACCCCTAATGGTGGCGAAACCGTGCCGTTAGATTGAACCGCACAATCACTCGCTCGCCTGCCGGACTTGCGGATCGACCATCGGGCCGGGTTCGGGCAAACGGCCCTCGAGTTTTGCCAATAGCAATTGAGCTTTTTTCAACGTCGGTTCATGCTCAAGTGCCTTGCGGTAAGCGACTTTGGCTTCTTCGATTTTCTGCTGGGATGTCAGCACGAAACCAAGATCCGCAAACGCTTCGGCTGGACCAACCACATTCTGAGATGCTTGAATGCTCTCGTCGTACCGTCCTTGTTGTGCCAGTGTCAGCCCCAGATTCACCCACGCGCGCTTGTTGGACTTGTCGAGCGTGACCGCTTTTCGCAAGTGCTGTTCGGCTTCGTTCCATTGGCCGCGGTTGTAATAGCTGTAGCCCAAATCGGCGTGTAAGCTGGAATCCTTCGGGTGCTTCCGAACCAATTCTTGAAACTCAATCAACGCTTGCGATTGGTTGTCCACTTTGTCGTAAAGCACGGCAAGTCGGCGGGAACAGCGGTCGTTCAACTCCGGCGAGATTTTGCGGGCACGTTCGTAATAGGCAATCGCATCCGCTTCCCGGTTGTCTTTGGCTTCGAGCGATTCGGCCATTTTCAGCGCCAAACTCGCGGTGTCTTTGGACGGCAATTCCGTCGTCGAATGCACCTCGGATTCGGTACTCATCGGCTTCGACGCGGTGGACGGACTCGTATCCTTCTTCACGAGATACTGATCCCAATCACACCCAGTTTGCCCCAGTGTGAGTGCGAGCAGTGTCAGGCACAAGTAGGTCGTTTTCCGCGTCGTCATTCCGATCTCCGTTGGCTTCGTGCGGTCAGGATTCTCTGACGGTTACGGCTTGCAAGCTGGCACATCGGAGTAGCCTGAAGGCCCGGAGACGTAGGTGTTTTCGATGCCGATGAACTGCTTGATGCGGCTCATGTCGGTGCGAATCGGGCTGCGGTAGTCGCGGTAGTGACCTTCGAGCCGGTTCAGGATGTAGAACTCCAGGTCGGTCGGGTCGAGAATGTCGGAACCGGGGAGTGGTGGCATTTGGCCGGGGTCGAGTGGCCGCACCAACTCCGGCGTGATGAAGATGACCAACTCCTTTTCACCCGCCGAGGTGCGGTTCAAACCCGTCAGTTGACCGATGTAAGGAAGGTCGCCCAACAGCGGGATCCGGGTCGTATCCGCACCTTGGTTTTGCTCGATCAACCCGGCGACGGCTAACGTCTCGCCCTGTCGCAGTTCCACGGTGGTGTTGACGTTTCGTGCCGTCAACCCGGCGACGTTGGCACCGCCGATGTTGGCACCGGCGGAGAGATCGCGGCTACTGACAGTTGCGGAAAAGTTCAGTCGAACCCGGTCCCGATCCGTAATGAATGGCGTGAAGGTGAGTTGCACCCCGTAGGGCACAAATTGCACTCCCTGCAAACCACCGAATGCGTTGCCGGCAGTTACCACTGGCACGGGGTATTGTCCCCCGGCGAGGAAGTTAGCGGTCTGGCCGTTCATGGTCACCAGCGTGGGTTCAGCTAGTGACTTCGCATACGAAAGCGATTTGAGGGCTTCGATGGCGAGCGGAATTTTGCCGGCGTCCAGGTTCAGCGACAGGTTCGTCGTGCCGCCGACACCCAAGCCGCCGATGCCACCGTTCGCCACAACCCCTGCGTTGCCCCCGAGCAATCCACCCGCATTGTTCGTGAAGACCTGAATGCCTTGGTTATTGCGAAAGCCAAAGTTCATCCCGACGCTGCGTGCCGCCGAGCGATTCACTTCCGCGACGATGACCCGCAGCATGACTTGCTGTTCCCCGGCGACTTCGAGCAAGTTGATGATGCTCGGTCCGCCCGATGCCCGGAACGCTTCCAGGCCCGGCGTGGGGTTCTCAAGTGCCCCAACGGCTTGCAGTGGGACTCGGCCCGCATCTCCGGCAGTATCCACCCCACCTGTTGTGCTTTTCGCGGTGATGATGCGAATCACCTGGGAACCTTGAACGGTATCCCGCACCCGCCCGCTCACCATGACTTTGTCCCCAACAACCTTCAGCCGCACGGAGCAATCTTTGAAGTAGCGGTTGATGTCGTCTTCGAGGGCTTTGTAGGCACGATCCTACTGTCAACACAGCAATTTCAAAACCGCCTCATCCGGTCTGGCCTGCCCGATTCAAATTGTTTCGATAATCATGGTGAGGATTGCTGTGGTTGTTTGTTTCGTGTCGGTGGAGGGTGCAGGGTGCGGACAATTGTGCTGCTACTGGTTGGGGTGTATGTCCTCGGTGCCGCCGTCTGGGTTGTAGCTTCGGGCGTAGTCCGTACCGGCGGGGAAGTGGAGCTTCTCAATGTGGCGTGTGATCCGACGCGGGAACTGTGGCACGACATCAACGAGCAATTCATCCGAATCTACGAGCAAAAACACGGCGTGAAACTGACGATTCGCCAATCGCATGGTGGGTCGGGGAGCCAAGCCCGTAACGTGAATGACGGGTTGCCCGCCGACGTGGTCACGCTGGCGTTGTGGACGGATACGGACGCGATTCGCAAGAAAGGGTTGATCGACGACGGTTGGGAGAATCGGTTTGAAAATCGCTCGTTGCCGTATGTCTCCACGATCGTCTTCGTAGTCCGGCGCGGGAACCCGAAGAACATTCACGATTGGCCTGATTTAATCCAACCCGGTGTCCGGGTCGTCACACCGAACCCGAAAACCTCCGGGAACGGCAAGTGGAGCTTCCTCGCGGCGTGGGGGTCTGTGCTGCAAAACGGTGGTACTGAAGCAGACGCCCGCGAGTTCGTCAACCAGCTTTATCGGCACGTCGATATCCTCGACACGTCAGCACTCGGTGCGGTCGCTTCGTTCGCGGAAAAGAAGATTGGCGATGTTCACCTGACTTGGGAAAACGAAGCCTACATTGAGCGAGACCGCTACGCCAAGGAAGGGTTGGAGATCGTCTACCCGAAGTCGAGCATCCTTGCCGAACCGCATGTTGCCATTGTCGATAGTGTCGTTCGCAGCAAAGGAACGCAAGCGATTGCAGAAGCCTACATCAAGTTTCTTTACACGATTGAAGCGCAAGAAGTGATTGCCAAGCACTACTACCGTCCGACCAATGAAGCCGTGAAGAAACGCACCGCAAGCCAGTTTCCAGAACTGAAACTGTTCCCCGCCTCTCGTATCGAACCGAACTGGGACACGCTCCAAAAGCGGTTCTTCGCCGAAGGCGGCGAGTTCGACCAGATGTTAGCGAGCCACCGGAACTAGCCAGAACTTTTCACCACGGAATACACGGAAACCACGGAAGAAAACAAAATCAGCCAGGACGAAGTGCAATACAAAGAAAATCGCTTACTACATATATTTAATCCTTTTTCCGTTCCTTCCGTGTATTCCGTGGTTAAATCGCTTCTCCTGGTTCTGGAAAGGGTTTCGCTCAATGTCGATTGCGAATCGTCGGGTGTTGCCGGGGTTTTCGCTGGGGTTGGGGTACACGATTTTGTACCTCGGCATCCTGGTTCTGATCCCGCTCGCGGCGTGCTTTTGGAAAGCGGCGGATTTGAGCTGGAACGAATTCTGGGCCGCCGTCTGGACCCCACGTGCGGTGGCGGCTTACAAGCTCACGTTCACGGCATCGCTCATCGCGGCGGCGGTCAACGTGGTGCTGGGGTTGATCGTGGGTTGGACGTTGGTGCGGTACGAATTCCCATTTAAGGCGATCGTGGATGCACTCGTGGACATTCCGTTCGCGTTGCCGACGGCAGTCGCCGGGCTGGTGTACGCGGGCCTTTACGTGAACGACGGTTGGCTCGGCCAGTTCCTGGTGCCGCACGGGATTGAAGTGGCCAACACGCGGCTGGGCATCATCGTCGTCTTGGTCTTCACCGGGTTCCCGTTCGTCGTCCGCACTATCCAACCCGTCCTCGAAGACCTGGACGCCGAGACGGAAGAAGCGGCGGCGGTGCTGGGCGCAAGTCGTTGGCAAACGTTCCGCCGGGTCATCCTCCCGAACCTGATTCCCCCCGCGCTGACCGGCTTCACGTTGGCCTTCGCTAGGGCCATCGGGGAGTACGGCTCGGTGATTTTCATTTCCAGTAACATGCGGTACGAAACGGAAATCGCTCCGGTCATGATCGTGTCGTGGCTCGAAGAATTTAAGTACGGTGAAGCGGCGGCGGTCGCGGTCGTGCTACTCGTGTTTTCGTTCCTGCTGCTCGTCGTCATCAACGTGCTCGAACGGTGGAGTCAGCGATATGGCAGTTGAGTTGCCGCCCCGGTTGTCACGCCCACGGAACGACCCGTGGTGGGTCCGCTACACGCTGATTGGCTTCACGCTACTCATCGTGGGTGGGCTGGTGATCGTGCCATTGGTCAACGTTTTCGCGCAAGCCTTCGGCGATGGTGTTGGGGTCTATTGGGATAAGCTCGTCAACGCCCCGGACACCCGCCACGCGATCTTCTTGACGCTGATGATTGCCCCCGTGGCAGTAGCGTTGAACACAGTCTTCGGAATTGCCGCCGCGTACACCATCGCCCGGTTCCGCTTCCCAGGCCGGACGATTCTGACGACGTTGATTGACCTGCCGTTCTCCGTATCGCCGGTCGTCGTGGGGTTGATGTTCGTGTTGCTCTTCGGGTCCGGAACGCCGCTCGGCGGTTGGTTGAAGGAACACGGCTATCAGGTCATCTTCGCGCCACCGGGATTGGTCTTGGTGACGGCCTTCGTGACCTTTCCGTTCGTGGCCCGCGAATTACTTCCGGTGCTGGAAGCGATCGGCCCGGATGAAGAAATGGCCGCCCGAAGTCTGGGCGCCTCCGGCTGGCAAATGTTCTGGAAAATCACGTTACCCAACATCAAGTGGGGCCTGCTGTACGGCGTCATTTTGTGCAACGCCCGTGCAATGGGTGAGTTCGGCGCCATCTACGTCGTCTCCGGTCGCATCACCGGCCAAACCGACACGATGCCGATCCGCGTCGATAAGTTGCTTCAAGAACACGACAAGTCCGGTGCCTTCGCCGTGGCGTCGTTGCTGACGTTTTTGTCGATCATCACGCTCGTCATCAAGGTGCTCATCGAGCGCCGACTGCGCGCCCTACAAGCCGCCGCGAAAGAGCAGACGGCGAACCTTCAAAGTCATTGAAGTGGCCCCACTTTTGTTGCAGTTCCGGTAAACTAACGACAGGAACTCACGGAGATCGGAATTGGAGGTCGTTGTCCGCACCGCGCTGTGACCCCTACCGGGGTCGTCGAGAATGGGGTGACGGATACCTGGGGTGTCGCTGCGCTCAACCCCAGGCTAATCGCTGTAATCCCTTCGGGATATTAAACCTGACCCGTGACATCCCTTCGGGATAAAAAACAACCTGAGGCATCCTGAAGGGATGCTAGCCATTAGCCTGGGGTTGAGCGCAGCGACACCCCAGGTACGGGCGCACCCTCCCAAAAACAAAGCATCCCGGTAGGGATGTCAGCAATTAGCCTGGGGTTGAGCGCAGCGACACCCCAGGCGCGCCCGCATCTATCCAAAACCGGGACAACCCGAAAACACCACGAACAACTTCCAACCGGCTTGTATGAATCCCATCATCTTTGCGTTGCGTCGGCCGTACACGATCCTGGTCGGGGTCGTGGCGGTCTTGATTGGGTCCGGGTTGGCGATGTTCCGCGCGAAGGTGGACATCTTCCCGAACCTGAACCAGCCGATTATTTACGTCTGCCAACCCTACGGCGGCATGAACCCGCAACAGATGGAAGGGTTGCTGACGAACTACTACGAGTTTCACTTCTTGTATGTGAACGGAATTCACCACGTCGAATCCAAAAACATTCAGGGCATGACACTCCTGAAGCTCTATTTCCACCCCGGTACTGACATGGCTCAGGCGATGGCCGAGACCGTGGCCTCCGTCAACCGGGCTAAGTTCATGATGCCGCCGGGGACCGTGCCGCCGTTCGTGACGCGGTTGGATGCCGGAAGTGCCTCGGTGGGGTACCTCGTGTTGTCGAGTGACAAGATGTCCATCAAGGACATCCAAGATACGGCGACGTTGAAAGTTCGCCCGATGTTTGCCAGCATTCCGGGCGTGTCCAGTCCGCCCGCGTTCGGCGGCAACCAACGGGCGATTGTGGTGAGCGTCGAGCCGGACAAGTTGCGGAGCCAACAGATCAGTCTCGACCAACTCACAGAAGCCGTCACGCAAGGCAACGCCGTGACCCCGTCCGGCAACGTGCGGCTCGGCGACCGTATGTTCTTGGTCAACACCAACGCGATGGTCGGCAACAACCCGAAGGACGAACTCGGCAAAATTCCCGTGAAGCTCGGCGAACAACCCGTGTTCTTGCGCGACGTTGCCACCATCGACGACGCATCGGACATTACCGCCGGGTACGTGCTGGTGAACGCTCGCCGCGCGGTCTACATGCTCGTGCTAAAGAAGGCGGACGCCAGCACAATTTCGGTCGTCAACGAGTTGCAAAAAGCCCTGCCCAAGATGCGCGACAACGCACCAGGTATTGACATCGAATTCGCGTTCGACCAATCGCCGATCGTCATCAATTCGATGTGGGGCGTGGGGTTTGAAGGCGCCCTGGGTGCCATCCTCACCGGCCTCATGGTGCTGATATTCCTGCGTGATTGGCGTTCCGTTATCGTCGTCGTGTTGAACATTCCGCTCGCACTCTTCTCGGCGGTTCTGGCACTCTGGGTGTGCGGGCAGACGATCAACTTGATGTCCCTCGGCGGGCTGGCGTTGGCAGTCGGGATTTTGGTGGACGAGTCCACGGTCGAGGTCGAAAACATCCACAGCCAGATGGAGAAAACCGACAGCATGGCGCGAGCAGTGCGGCGTGGTAACCAGGAAACCGCCGTGCCGCGATTCCTTGCGATGCTGTGTGTTTTGGCCGTGTTTATTCCATCGTTCTTCATGCAGGGTGCGGCCCGCGAACTGTTCGTGCCACTGTCGATGTCCGTCGGCTTTGCTATGATCGCGTCGTACTTGCTGTCCAGTACGTTCGTCCCGATTCTATGTGTGTGGCTGTTGAAAATCCCCCGCCGCGACCACTCCCACCTCTCGAAGAAAACTCTGTTTTCTCGGCTGCAATCGGTCTATGACACCCTGTTGTTACCGCTGATCGCGCTGCGGTGGATCGTCGCCCCGGTGTACTTCCTCGCCACCGCCGCCGTGCTGGGGGTGTTCTCCCTACTGATTGGCACCGCGATTTTCCCGCCGACCGACCAGGGGCAATTCCAGCTTCGCATGAAGGCCCCCACCGGCACCCGCATCGAACGGACCGAGGAACTGGCCCTGCAAGCGGTGCGACACATCGAGAAGCAAGCCGGGCCGGGCAACGTCCGCGCCACCGTGGGTTACGTCGGCATGTTCCCGACGAACTACCCGATCCAGGCGGTCCACCAGTGGACGAGCGGCCCGGAAGAACTCATTTTGAAAGTCGCACTCACCGCCAATAGCGGCATTCGTGTTGCCGATTTCAAAGCCCAACTTCGAGAATCACTCTCGAAAGATTTGAAGGCGTGGTTGAAGCAACGCTGGCAAGACGAAGGCGTGGCACCCGACCAACTCGAAGCCCGCGCCACCGGGTTGCGGTTGTCGTTTGAACCGGGCGATCTCGTCAGCGAAGTCATGAGCTTCGGGTCACCCACCCCGGTCGAGATTCAAGTGACCGGGTCGAAACTCGCCGAGAACTTGGCGCACGCCAAGAAGATTTTGGAGAAGTTGCAACACGTGCCCGAACTGCGGGATTTGCAAATTGCCCAGGCCCAAGATTACCCCTCGGTCGAAGTGAACATCAACCGCGAACAAGCGGCCACGATGAACCTCACGGCCAAAACCATCGGCAACGCGCTCATCCCCGCCACGGCCTCCAGCCGGTACATGAACCCGATTTACTGGCGTGACCCCAACAGCGGGCAAGCGTACATCGTGCAAGTGCAAATCCCACCGCCACGGATGAACAGCGGCGCCGAACTTGGTCTGGTGCCGGTTCGTGGTGCGAATGGCCATAGTGCGGAAACGCCCCTGAATGGCGTGCTTTTACGGGACGTGGCCACGGTGCGGGAATCGACCGTGGCCGGGCAAATCGACCGCTACAACATGCGGCGCATGATTAGCATTACGGCCAACATTGATACACCGGACCTGGGCAAAGTGGGCCGCGAAGTGAAGCAAGCGATTCAAGACGCTGGGGCACCGCCGAAGGGGATCAACGTCGATTTGCGCGGGCAAATTGAAACGCTCGACAACGTGCTACAGAACCTCGCAGTTGGCCTGGGCATCGCAGTCTTGGCGATCTTCCTGTTGCTGACCGCGTATTACCAATCCGTCCGACTTGCGATCGTTTCCGTCTCCGCAGTCCCGGCCACATTGTGCGGCGTCGGACTCGCGTTGTGGCTAACCAACACGACGCTGAATCTGCAATCCTTCATGGGCGCAATCATGTCCGTCGGTGTGGCCGTGGCCAATGCGATTCTGCTGGTGACGTTCGCCGAACGCAGCCGCCTCCTGCACGGCAACGCCCGCCGCGCCGCGACCGAAGGCGGCAGTTCCCGGTTGCGGCCAATATTAATGACCAGTTGTGCGATGGGCGCTGGGATGATCCCGATGGCCCTCGGCTTCGGCGAAGGCGGCGACCAAACCGCCCCACTCGGTCGCGCCGTCCTCGGCGGCGTCGTGCTGTCCACGTTCGCCACGCTCTTCGTACTCCCCACCATCTTCGCGCTCATCCAAAGCCGCAACAGCGCCACCAGCCCGTCACTCGACCCCGATGACCCCACCAGCCCGCACCACGATGGCGCTGAGGGTTCAGAAACTGAATGACGTTAGCCCGAAGCGCTAGCGAGGAGCATTCCGGAATGCTCCTCGCTAGCGCTTCGGGCTAA
>JAYVXO010000119.1:0-5745 GCA_043785105.1 Fimbriiglobus sp. | reverse complement strand
GGCGATGCATCCGTGCTCTCCGGTCTGAGTTTGCCAGCCTTACCCCAGCCGTTTACCAAGCCGCCCAGATTCCAACAACATCAATCAACACGGCCTAGAAATGCGAAATATTGCCATCGGGTTGTTAGCCCTTCTGGCGGCGCAATGTTCTTTTGGGGCTGACTCGATTACTGAGTTTGGCCGCAACTACCCCGCAGTTACGCGGGGTCAGTTCGTTATGACCATGAAGACTAGCTACGATCCAAAATCCCCACCAAACACTATTACTGTTTGGCGGGTGCACACAGATCCGCCACGGTGGAAATTGGCGACGAGCGCGTCAACTACTTCCATAAAGGACGGCAAATCGTCTACGTATTCGTTACGGGGGGAAAGTGTCGTACACGACACGGGAAAGATCACCGTATCCGCCAACGCATCGGGCCGTGCGGATGGTGGCGTATCCGCTAACGTTAAACCGATACCAGTAGCGTTGGCGAAGTGGTCCGGATTCGGGCCATTCGGCCTCTCACTTGACGGCCGAATCAAGCGGAATGATAGTCAGCCGCTGCCCGCGATCCTCGCTTTGTCAAAAGTGGTGACACACACCGAAAAGCTCGGACAGATCGATACGGTTGTGTTAACGGCAACAGGGGTGTGGGGCAAGCACGTCCTTTGGCTTGATCCTGCCCGCAACTATCTACCATTGAAAGTTATCCAAGAGAAACAATCGACTGATCTGATTGACGAGGGTAAGCCACTTCAGAGTTACATCAAGGATCCCAACGAGAGGCCGCCTGTAAGGGCCACGAAACTGGTCCAACAGTTCGACACGACCAAGATCGAAACAGTGGCAGGTCGGCGAATGGTTACTGGATATAACCGGAAAGAAATACTTGATTATAGTGACGGCACCCAGAACGTGGTCACTGACGCAATATCTATTACAGACATCAAGCCTGTTAAGATTTGGGAGAAAGACCCATTTGTTATCTCAACGATCATACCGGATGGTACCCAAGTCACCGCTCAGGATGACAAGCCGATTCAATACGAGTGGCGGGGCGGGAAGATTGTCAAGGCGGTGAACAAGGAAGCCGTTGCGAGTGCGGGTAGCCACGTGTTCGTGCCGCCCGTTCAGCGGGACCGAACGTGGCTGTGGTTGTCTGGCACTGCAGTGACTGCGGTGCTTGTTGGCGTACTTGGTTGGTGGCGTGTCCGCGCCAGGAGGGTGGCATGATTGCCTCGTCTTGGGTCGCAATCTACTTGGCGGTCATCGTCGCCGTTGAACGTCCGGTTAAGGCCGAAGTCTCGGGTGGGCCGTATTGCGGCGTCTACTGCGTTTACACGACGGCGAAGATGTGTGGCCGTGTCGTTGCGTTTGAAGACTTGCTGTCACAGAATTACGTGGGGTCGTACAAGGGCAGCACGGTCGCGGAACTCCGGCAAGCGATCGAGTCGATCGGCTTGACGGCCACCCCGATGACCGGGCTAACCCCTGCGGCGCTTCGTGCCAGTACCCAGCCGATTATTCTCCACGTCCGTCGCCCCGGCCATACCATGCCGTATGCCCACTGGGTTGTTTACGCCGGTGAACAGGACGGTTCCGCCCGCGTTATTGATCCGCCGGGTAGCGTCGAACTGGTGCCGTTTGCCGAATTAGCCGCGCTATGGGACGGCGTGGGCGTCATGGTTTCCGACGGGCCGGCGGACGAAAGTAAACTACGACTGGCAGCCTGGACTGAATCGGCCATTCTCCTAGCAATGGTGACGGCAGCGTTGGCGGCCTGCCGGTGTCTGCTCTCCCATCGCCTCCGGCCGTGGTCCGCAGGTAGTGTGATCCTGGCCATCGGCGGTGCCGTTGGGCTTGGCAGTCAACTTGCCAGTCCCGACGGCCTGCTCCGCAATCACACCGCCGTCGGCCAAGTCGCGGGGCAACATTTTAAGCCCACCATCCTGGAGATTGACTTCGCCGAGGTCAAGGCGTTGGTTGCCAGCAAGACGGTTTCAGTCATCGACGCACGAGTACCCGCCGACTTCGCTACTGGCCATCTGCCGGGTGCGGTCAGCCTGCCGGTGTTCGCCGGGCTAGCGGAACGACGAGTCGCCGCAAGCTCATTGCCCCCTGGCAAACGGGTGGTCGTGTACTGCCAGAGCAACGGGTGCAAGTGGGCAGACGCGGTTGCCGCCGACCTGTACTACCGTGGCTTCACGGACGTGGTCGTTTTTCGCGGCGGCTGGCGGGAGTGGGTCAGCTATGAGTAATACTTTCACCCGGTTGCGGTTGATTGCAGAGCGCGGCGCGGGGCTTGCGCTCGCCGTCGTGCTGCTTCGCAGTGCCGCCGTTCATGCCGGGAACCCGTACTACTTCCTATCGAGTGTCTACTCGTATCAAATCATTGGGACCGAAGCTGGCGTGTACGCCGCCGCGACTCTGCCGGCTGTTCAGATCGCATTAGCAGTCTGCTTGTTTTTCCGTTGGTGGGCACGCGGTGCTTACGTGGCAAGTGCCGTCCTGTTCGCCGGGTTCACGGTTGTTCAAGCCTCTGCTCTGAACCGGGGACTCGACATTTCGTGCGGCTGTTTCGGGGCCGCCGATAGCCTGCCCGTTAGCAGCGGAACGTTGGCCTTGGCCGCGACCTGTTCCACTGTCGCGGTGGTTGGGTTTCTGTTGTCACGCACATCGGCTTACCGCGGGAGTGATTTATGCGTCGCATCGAACGAGAACGAGCCGGTTTTAGCCTGATCGAATTGATTGTGGTCATTGCCATTATTGCCGTGCTTGCCGGGTTGCTTCTCGGCGCGGTGCAACGGGTCCGAAGCGCTGCGGCCCGTGCCAAGTGTGGTAACCAAGTTCGGCAACTCGCCCTCGCGCTGCATCAGTATCACGACGCGAATCGGTCATTCCCGGCCGGCGTTAGTTACAAAGAGGGGAAGCATCCGCAGCCACACATGACGTGGTTAACGCGGCTCCTTCCTTACGTGGAACAGGACGCACTGTGGCGGATGAGCGTGGCGGCGTTTGAGCAAGAAAAGTTCTTCGAGAAGCCGCCCCACCTACCAATTCTCGGACACAAGGTCGGGCTGTTCGTCTGCCCAACAGATGTCGTCGCCCAGGAGCCGTGGAACTTCGGCTCGTTCACCACGGCGTACACGTCGTATCTCGGGGTGTCCGGAACAGACCTGCACTCCTGGGACGGGGTCTTGCACACGGACGCGGCGGTCACGATTTCTGCCATCACGGACGGAACCAGTAACACGTTGGTAATCGGCGAGCGGGCCGTGAGCGACCACCACAACTTCGGCTGGTGGTACGCGGGGTGGGGTCAGGCCAAGACCGGGTCCGCCGATTCACTCCTCGGCGTCCGCGAGTTGCGGGAATACCAAGACCTTGATTCCTGCCCGAACGGGCCGTACCACTTCAAACCGGGCCGGGCCGACAACCGGTGTGACGCGCTGCGGTTCTGGTCGAACCACCCCGGCGGCGCAACGTTCGGCTTCGCCGACGGCTCCGTCCGGTTCCTACGCTACGAGTCCGACACGGTCATGCCCGCGTTCGGCACCCGCGCCGGCAACGAGTCCGTCGAACTGGATTAAGCGTGACAACAGGCGACGAACGGGACTTGGTACACGCGGCTCACGTCGATTGCAGGGATGAGGTGAATTGGCCCTATGTGTTACCACACACCAGGGTCTTCGAGCCACCATTCGGGCGGCTTGTTATTCGCATCCGTCTCGGTCGATCCGTTGTGTCGTAGCCTGCGTTTGTTGGTGAAGAACGGTGAGGTTAGCCCTAGTAATGGTGGCGGGGCGTCTTCGTGATAGTGCCAACAACGCGCGACAGTCCACGCAGGCATCATCCAGCGGTTCTCGTTATCGAGGGCCGCCAACATCACCCGCCCGAGTTGATAGGAAAGTGTGGCACCGGCTATCTGGATTGTGTTCTGTCCTGGCACAGTCTGCGGCCACTGGATTTCGGTCGAGAAGGGTTCCCAAACCTCATAGGGGATGTTCGTCAACATCGCCCCGGTATCGACGATAGCATCAAACCGCCGCAGTTGGTCAATCTGACCACTTGGTTGCCAGTTGCTTGCGGCGGTTGGGGACACGAAATGAAGGCCGACATGCAACCGGAAGGTCGGCATCGGGATCACTTCCCCGGTGCCGGGGTAAGTCAATTCTTCGGTATGAATGCGAGTACGGAGGCGAAGGCGAGCCAATGCAAACTCCGATTTCAGCGTGCAGGATTGTCAATGAACGAAGTGACGATTCGAGACAGTGAGTAGCCTGTTGCACCGGCAACCTGGTTGCGGAGTGCCTTCAAGCTCTTGTCGTGGCCGAGTACCTGTTTACCGACAACCGCGATGTACTCGCCACGATACGCCTTCAACGCCCCGAGATTGTACTGGTCATCAATCCATGCCACATCTTCTTGCGCCGCCAATCCCTCGAAATCGAGGTCCAGGACAATATCATTCGCCGCTTCGTCGATCAGGACCGGCTTGCATTGCGACATTCCCAGCACTTGCACTTCGTCATTCTCGCCGATACTGGCGGTCACATCCCGTCGGATTGATTTGCTCATTATTTTGACTCCCGGTCACAGTGCTACTTCGTTTTAGAAAGTCATGCGCGCTTCTTTAACTTCATTCTACCACTAACAGAATTGCCTAACCAACACTACTCAGCTACGTCCCCTCACTTCCCGCGGCGCTTCTGCAGGAAGTTGGCGAGGACTTGGCCGGGGTTGTCGTCGGTGCGGACGCGGATGAGGTCGGCGCCGAGGGTGCGGCAGGCGGTTTCGATGGCGGCGAGGTGCTTGTGGAGTTCGACTAGGTAGCTGTCGCGGACGGACAGGGGGTCGGTGCTGATTTCGGGGTGCTGTTCGAGGCCGCGGAAGAGGGTCGGTTGACGGAAGTTGAAGTCGAGTTCGTTGGCGTCCAGGATTTGAAACACGACGATTTCGTGCTTCTGCGACCGCAAAATTCGCAGGCCGTTCACCAAGTCTTCCACGTCGTCCAGCAAATCGCTGAACACGAAAATCACCCCGCGACGACCGAGCGAACCGCCCTGGTCCCGCAGCACTTTGCCGGTGTTGGAGACTTCGGGGAACGGCCCGTCGGACAGCCACCGGAGCATTTCGCGGACCTGTCCGGTTTGGCTGGACGCGCGCAAAAACATCTTCACGCGGTCCGCAAACGTCACCAACCCGACGCTGTCGGATTGTTGTGTAATCAGGTACGCCATCGCGGCGGACAGGGTGCAGGCAACATCGTACTTGGTGATGACCTCGCCCGATGAATTGCGGACGGTGCCGACTTTCATCGACTCGGACGCATCAACCAGCATCCACGCCACGAGGTTGGTTTCTTGCTCGTACTGCTTGAGGTGGTAGCGTTCCGTGCGGGCGTAGACTTTCCAGTCGATGTGCTTGATGTCGTCGCCGGGCGCGTACTCGCGGTGCTGGGAAAACTCCACCGCGAACCCGTGCCGCGGGCTACGGTGTCGCCCCGCCAAGTACCCTTCGACGACTTGCTTGGCGTCGAGTTCGAGGCGGTCAATGCGGGCGAGAACATCGGGGGGAAGCGTTTTCATGGATTGCTCGATTACGCCACATTGTTAGGAGTTACGCAGTTGGGATATTGGGTAGGATTGCATCCCGAGTAATTTCAGCCCAGTTCTTTCGCATTCCGACATCGGCCTGAATTATTAGTGCCGAAATGGTGTACAAAAGCTAACAAAATCACCCAACTGCGTAACTCCTAA
>JAYVXO010000118.1:0-17442 GCA_043785105.1 Fimbriiglobus sp. | reverse complement strand
GTTGACCGCGAAGTGGCAGATCGTCCAGGATGCCGTCCGCGCGTACCGAACGACTCCGCGATACCGCCTTCAAAATGCCGCGACTGCGTAACTCCTATCTGTGCAGTTGTGGTGTAAAATTCTCGACAGTGGCCCTACGATCGGCTTTTGTTGTACAGGCAGACGAAGAGCCAGATCTGGGTGGCCGAGCAACGCGGGCCGGACGGAATCGGTGGGACTTAAGGCGTAGATGGGATCATCTCACCAATCTAGGGACATGCCGACTCGCGGGCCACTACCGTATCCACACCTTACCAATTCGATTCGAGATAAAATGCGATACCTCATCTGTTGTTTTATATTTGCATTTATAGTTCTAACCGTAGGGTGTGAAGAGGACAAAAAAGTGAACATATCTCCTGTCAAGCAGTTTGCACTTGACGACACTGACCCTTTTCAACGGGTGATGACATCAACTCCGGATGGAGTGATCGCGATCGGATCGCATGGTAAAGTCCACGTCGGGTGTGTCAATAGCAAGGAGTTTCGAGTTCTGGACGGGTTTAATTCGACAGTTAATCGCATCGCACTGAATGCAAATGGGACTCGTGTTGGCGTGTGTGCGGGACCGGAGGCAATCGTTTGGGATATAAAATCCGGCAAAGAAGTAGCGAGGCATAAACTACCTACGAAACAGTATTGGTATGAAGGAATCCAATTCCGCGCGGATGACGAAAGTGCCTATTTGTTAACCCATTACGACGGGGTATTGCTTGACTGGAACTTTGCTAAAAACGAAGTTAATCCGGTATTCAACCTCGCCAACAGTCAGACTTTTCCTGAAGAATGGCGTGGTAGGGTTATCCACGCGAGTGGGTTACTTGTCAAGAACGATACAACAGCACTTATATTTAGAGCACCTGGCATTGTTGAGTACAACTTAAAAACAAATACTGAGCGGTTTATCAAATTTAACAAACCGTTGAGTGTCGCTGCATTAGCGATTTCACCAGACCAAAAATCAATCGCGGTCAATACTGGCAATACTTTAATTAGTATTTACGATTTTGAAACATGGCAATTAAAATTTACGTTTGCATTCCCTGCAATTCATGAAAACAAAGAATCGCCATCATTTGAACAAGTGGCATATACTCACGACGGTAAATATTTGGTGGCTGTCGGTTCGACGGGCGCGGTTCGGCCAAGTTATGTCGGCGTATTTAAGGCTACTAACGGTGACTTTATCGGCGCCTTTCAGTCCCATGAAAAGCACGCCAAATCACTGATTGTGACACCGGACGATAAATTCATTGTCACTGCTGGAAGAGACGGAGCGAAATTCTGGCAACTCGACGACATCCTTCGGAAATTCGACAAAAAATAGCCACCTTTCGCCCAGTTGAACAGGCATCGGGCACATCTGTTATTCATTCTTACTCTGGCCAATCGCGGACGCCCGGCGCATATCGAACGGAGTTACTTGTCATTTATCACCGTGCGAGTTTGTACCGATGGCCCACGACCTCACCCCGGCGGACCCGATGCCGGTTTTGGATTTGTTGAACGCCTTTCGCAAGTCGAAGATCCTGTTCGCGGCATCCTCGCTTGGGGTGTTTGAAAGTCTGGCGAACCAGTGGAAAACAGGTGACGAGTTAGCCAAAGAACTGAACGCCGACGCGGATGCGCTCGAACGGCTGCTGGGTGGCTGTGTAATGCTGGGGTTGTTGATCCGGTCGCACGGCAAGTTCAGCAACACGCCGACGGCGAATGCGTACCTCACGAAGGACAGCCCGAACCGAATGCTGGGGTACGCCAACTATTCGGACACGGTGTTGTGGCACCTGTGGGATCACCTGGACGACGCGGTGCGGGAAGGCACCCATAGATGGAAGCAGACCTACGGTTGGGACGGGCCGATCTTTTCACACTTCTTCAAAACCGAGGAATCGAAGCGCGAGTTCCTGTTCGGGATGCACGGCTTCGGGCTGATTAGCTCGCCCGTGGTCGTGAACGCGGTTGACCTGTCCCGGTTCAACACGCTCGTCGATCTCGGCAGTGCAACCGGGCATCTCGTGGTAGCCGCGTGTCGGCGTTGGCCGAATCTCTGCGGGATTGTGTTCGATTTACCCGACGCTGTGCCGTTGGCCCAAGAAGTGGTCAGTGCCACTGAGGTAGCCGGACGGATCGACATCGTGGGCGGCGATTTCTTCGCGGACGAATTGCCGAAAGGCGACCTGTACACACTGGGGCGTATTCTGCACGACTGGAGCGAACCGAAAATTCTGAAACTGCTGCAACGCATCTACGATGCGTTGCCGGTGGGTGGCAGTATCCTCGTTGCAGAAAAGTTGCTCCAGCACGACAAAGCCGGCCCGGAGTGGGCGGTGTTGCAATCCCTCAACATGCTGATCTGCACTGAGGGCAAAGAACGCACGCTGGTCGAGTACGAAGCGTTGCTCACGCAAATCGGCTTCACCAATGTAACCGGCGTGCGAACCGGGTCGCCGTTGGATGTTGTCATGGCAACCAAGTGAATCACTTCAAGCTTGCGAGGTACTGGATGAGGTCACGCATTTCGCGGTGGGTGAGGGTCTTATCAACAGCAGGCATGGCCGAAGTCGGTACCGTGCGGGCGTCAATGTCATCGACCAACACCGTCTCTTTCTTGCCGTCTGGGGACTGAGTCGTCACGGACTTTTCGTCCTCGTTCAATACTGTTCCCGCCACGATGCGGCCATCAATCAGCGTGAGCGAAACAGTAGCATAACCCGCTGCGATTTTGGCGTTCGGCAACACCAGTGATTCGAGAATGTAGTCGCGGGTCTTGTCCGGATTGCGCTCAACCAGCTTCGTGAGGTCGGGACCAGCGATGCCGCCGTTGCCGTTGATCTTGTGGCACCGCACACATTGCGTAGCGGTGTGGTTGTAGAAAAGATCCCGTCCGCGTTCGGCGTTGCCGCCCTTCAAACTGACTTGAAACTTACCGACCGGATCGCGCGGGATGCTGCTCTCAAATTTCGCCAGGAGCTTGTCGCGTTGCGGTGAGGGAGCGGCCTTCATCGCGTCCCACACATCGACTTGCAACTCGACCGGCACTTCGCCACCAACCAATTCAGCAGCGAGCGTATCGAGCAACTTGCTGGCGTCTTTTAGCTTCAATTCCGATAGTGTCCCGATCGCCCGCTGGCGTTCGTAGATCGTTGCAGTGCTGTCCTCTTTTAACGTCAAGGCAATCTGTTCCAGACCGCGTGACGGGTTAATTTCCGCAGTCAACTGGCGGGCTTCGGCACGCACCAAGTGGGACGAATCAATCAGCGCCGCCTTCAACAATCCGTCCGCAGCGATCGACCTTTGCCCGACGAGATACCGCATTGCGGCAACGCGGGTGTTCGGGTCTTTTTGCTCGTCCCTTGCCCAGGTCGTGAGGGTAGTTTCGTCCACCTTGGCGCCGACTTTCAGCATCATCACCAGGACATCGCTTTGCAACTTGCCGGACGTTTTCGCCAGCAATTCCGGGAAGTTTGCTTCAACAACGGCTTTCACGACGGCGGGGTCACGTTTCGTTAATGTGTGCCAATGGCCGGTCACCCGGTCGCGTTGCGGCGGGTCGCTCCAGTCTTTCAGGGCGCTGATTGCTTCGGCCCGAACGGGCAACGAGTAGTTGGCGTTGACCGCCGCGTCCAGAACCGATTTCGCGTGTTGCGGTGTGCCCAATCGGAACGCGGCGTGAATGGCCCGACGGGCGAGCGCGTCCGAATCGGGCAGCAGTGTCTCGCCGATCTTGGGCAGTTGGTCAGCAAGTGGCGGGTAGAGGTTTTCCATCCGCAGATCGTTGACCGCCCGCGCCGCTTCGGTCCGCACGTAGGGGTCTTTGTCGGTGAGGAATTGCCCGACCCGTTGATCCCCGAGTTTGCGTTGCACCAGCACGACTGCCAACCGCACTGCGGCACTTTCATCGCTGGCATACGTGTTCACTGCCTTCGCATCGCCGATCCGTGCCAGAGCAGTGACACAGGCATGTCGCAGGTACACGTCCTTGTCTGCATTCGATTTCAACACGTCGAACAACTTGGCCATCGCGGGTTGATGTTTCAGCTTGCCAAGTGCTTGCGCCGCGAAGAATTGCACTCGTGGTTCTTTGTGATTCAACAGCAGAAGTAGTTCGGTGGCGAATTCGGATTGCCGGGAGTCACCCAAAACTTTAGCTACTTGGCAGGCCACTTCCGGGCTGTTGCTCTTCGTGAGTGGCGCGAGTCGTGTCAGCACCTTCGGGTTCTTACGGCTGATTTGACCCAGACACCAGATGGCGTGGATTTGGGAAAACTGGCTCTCACCCGCTGCCGCCGACTGAAGCAGACTCTTGATGACCTCGTTGCCACCACGTTCTGCCAAGGTGAATTGTGCCCGCAGTCGAACGCGGATATCGGGGTGCCCGAGAAGTTTCAACAGGCGTGTCAGTTCCAATTTCTCGAAGCCGTCCGCAAACAGTTTCTTGGTTTCCAGTACGACGGGGTCGTTCAGCTTCACCGGATCGAACACCGTGTAAATCCGCCCGCCTGCTGAACCGCCGTCCCAATTGAGATCAACAAAGTCGGAGACGTACAGCTTGCCGTCGTAGCCAAATTCGCAATCGGTGGCGCGGATCGGTTTCAAGAAGTCGTGGTAATCGGCAATTTCGAAGCCTGCCCCTTGCGGCTTCACCCGGAACGATTCCAGTCCGCCGTTGCCGGTGTAGTTGCACATCAAGAACGAGTTCTTGTACCGTGGCGGTAAGCTCGTGCCACTGGTGAAGGTGAAGCCACTGGGGCCGGTGCCAAGTTTGCCCACGGAGGGAACGATCCAAGCGGGTTGGCCGGGGTGTTGCAGGTGCCATATGCGCTCCGCGAACCACGGCCCGGCCATGTAGGGCGCTGGCATACTTTGGTATGCCATGTTCCAACCGCTATCGCCGTCCTCCACAACGTACACCAATCGCGCGTCGTCGCCCTTGTCGCAGTTGTTGTCGTCCGCGAACAGGTTGCCGTATTCGTCGAACGCCAGTTCTTGCGGGTTTCGTAGGCCGCGATGCACCACTTCGAGTTCACTGCCGTCAGGGTAACAGCGGAACACTGCCCCCATGCGTGGCCCACTCAGGGTGGTCTTTTCTTGGGTCGTCACATGGAAGCCACGATCACCGACGCTGAAATAAAGCTTGCCATCCGGCCCAAATGTCAGGCCGTGCAGGTCATGCCCGAGGAAGCCACAGTTGACGCCGAACCCGGTGTGGATCGCTTTGCGTTGGTCCGCGACACCCTTCCCGGTCGTGTCCGTCAGTTCCCACAAGTTGGGAATGCACGTGAGGTACACTTTGCCGTTGGCAGCCAGAACCCCCGCCGCGAGGCCATCAAGCGGGCCGTTGAAGCCACCCGCAAAAACCGTGGACTTGTCCGCTTTCCCGTACCCTTTGGTGTCCTCCAACAGTCGGACTTGGTCCGCGTGTTTGGTGAACCAGTCCATGCCCCCTCTAAACTTGCCGGCGTGCTTTTCGTACATCTTCAAGCGGTCTTCGACGGTGCGAATTTGCAGATCGTCATCCAGAAAGAACGCCCGCGTTCGGTTCTCTTCGGTCCCTTGATTGAACCGATACTCTTCCGCGACAAAGACCCGATTCTTTTCATCCAACGCAATCGCCACCGGCGACACCAGCATCGGCTCGGCGGCAAACAGTTCCACTTTCAACCCCGCAGGGTGCCGAAAGGTGGCGATCAGTTTTTGCCCCTTCGCAGTGCCATCCGGTAAATCGGGTTCGGCAACCGGCAACGGCGGCGCTGCCACGGCAAGTCCCGTCATGAATAACAGGGTGAACAGAAGTGGTCGCATAAGGAGTGGTTCCGTTTTGGTGGGGCGTTGAGAAAATGATAGCATGTTGTCTGACCAACAACGAACAGGAGCCTGCGATGATTCATGTGATAGCAACGGTTGAACTCCAGCCAGGAAAGCATGACGAGTACCTGCCCCACTTCCACTGGGTGCAACCCCTGGTCCAAGCCGAAGCCGGTTGCATCGAATACGTTGCCGCGATCGACACCCCGACGACGATCCGCTCCCAAGTCCCACCGCGACCCGATGTCGTCGTGATCGTGGAAAAATGGGAAAGCCTTGACGCGCTGTACGCCCACTTGAAGGCGCCGCACATGGATGAGTACCGCAATCGGGTCGCAACTTTAGTCAAAAGCGTCAGCCTTCAAGTTCTGCAACCGGCATAACCGCGAAGTCCGTCGCGCGGCGTATTCGTCTTCACCGCAACAGGGGTTAGTGACTCATTCAACCGCTGAAACCCGCCGATTCATTGGGGTAGAACTTCACGCTTCAGTCGGTGTGACCTGCTCTCCAATGTGTCGTCTCCCGGCTCGCGTTAAACCTTATCAAATGTCAAGGACGACAAATGATCGGCGAACTCCTTTTTGGTGCGGCGCTGGCCCTCGGCCAAGCCCCTGCAGCGCCGGCCGTGGCTCCCAGAGCCATGCCGATGCCAATCCTCCAGACGCTGCCTGCTGTCAACCCGATGCCGCTGCCGCTGACAACAGCACCGGCTGCCATGCCCGCCGTACCGTCCACGAACGGGACGGCCGCGACACCGCTCACGTTGAAGGAAGGCGAAAAGCTCGTGCCCAACGGCGACGGGACATATCGCATTGAGAACGGTTCAAACGGTACTGGTGCCGCAGCCGAGGAGAAGAAAGACGAAGAACCCAAGCCACCCGAAAAATACGCCTTCATGAGCATCCTCGAAGACACGTGGCTCGGCAAGCGGATGGACAAGAGCGGCATCTCGATTTACGGTTGGACTGAAATGTCCTTCACGGCGAGTACCGCCCGGCGCTCGAACTCGCCGATCACGACCAACGACTTCGCCAACGACTTTCAGTTGAACCAAAACTACATGGTCATCTCGAAGGCCGTCGATGCCAGCAAAAAAGAGTTTCAACTCGGCTTCCGAGCGGACCTGATCCTACCCGGTTCCGACGCCCGCTTCACGATCACTCGCGGTTTGTTGGACCGTCAACTCACGAGCGGGGTCAATGGTGGGCCACGACAGAACCCGATCGACTTGTACCAGGGTTACGGGGAGATATTCGCACCAAATGTCGGGCCAGAAGGGACCACGATCCGGGTTGGTAAATTTGCCACCCACTGTGAATATGAAGTGATACCAGCCGTTGACACACCCTTCTTGTCCCGCTCTTACGTCTTCCAGTACAACCCGTTCACGCACACTGGGGTCTGGGCGATCTCGCCACTCAACGACACGTGGACAATCTCGAACGGCGTGGCTGTGGGTAGTGACAACTTTATCGGGAACTCGACGAACCGGCTCATGTACCTCGGCCAGTTGAAGTGGGCACCGAAAGAAGGCAAATCGACCGCGTCGCTCAATGTGACAGTGACGGACCCAACATACGACACTGCCAATGCGTTCCCGATTTACAACATGTATAACCTCCAGTATACCCACAAGTTCAATGACAAGTGGTCCTACGTGTTGGACTCAACATTCTCGCACATGGACGGCTTCCCCGGTGTTGGCTCCGCCAACTGGTACGGTGCGGTCAACTACCTGACGTACCAATGGTGCGAAAAGGTCAGCAGCACGTTCCGCGCGGAGTTGTTTGAAGACTCGAAGGGCGTCCGGACGGGCACCAGTGGGTTGTACACCGGGCTGACATATGGTGTGAATTGGTCCCCAGTCAAATCGCTGCTGATCCGCCCGAGCGTGCGGTTCGACCACAACAACAACCGTCCGTTTGAAGGCAAACAAGACCTCTTCACCGCAACTATGGACGCGATCGTTCGCTGGTAATGTGTGAGTCCGGCGGCATGACATCTGCTATCTGACAATTACCGCCTGCAAATTGCAGGCGGTAGTTCGATTAACAGATGACTTGCATCTGGAGGTTTGTGATGAAAAGCAGCATGTTGTTGGGTGTGATTGCCGTTCTTTCCGTGTTGGGTGGTTTGGCCGTCGTGCCGGTTCAAGCCGACGACAAGGATAAAACTCACACGGCTATGTATGAACAGTGCGCGAACACGTGCGCGGATTGCCAAGTGATCTGCGACAAAAACTTCCACCACTGCTTCATGCTGGTCGCGTCGGGGAACAAGAACCACGCTAAGGCAGCACACCTGAGCGTGGATTGTGCAGAGTTCTGCGCACTTGCCGCGAAGATAACTGCCCGACAGAGTCCACTGGCAGGCCCAGCTTGCGAAGCCTGTGCGAAAGCGTGTGACGCTTGTGCCGCTGAATGTGAGAAGTTTTCTAACATTCCCGAGATGAAAGCTTGTGCTGAATCGTGCAAGAAGTGTGCAGCTTCCTGCCGCGAGATGGTTAAGCACGCAGCGATGGCAGCGAAGTAAACTGCTTAATGCACGAAGTGCATGTTAGCGTTGAGCGAAGCAACCCGGCAATTTTGCCGGGTTGCTTCATTTAGTAGTGAACTTTCTCCTGGTGTTCGGTATTGTTATCTCAGAGCCTCGTGACGGCATTGGATAGGC
Organism: Fimbriiglobus sp.; assembly: GCA_043785105.1. Classification (GTDB taxonomy): domain Bacteria; phylum Planctomycetota; class Planctomycetia; order Gemmatales; family Gemmataceae; genus Fimbriiglobus. Next base: position 8,928 of record JAYVXO010000118.1, on the reverse strand, counting down.
TCCGCAAATAATCCGTCGCACCCCATATCATGGCTGATGCCAAACTCCGGTCGGCAATTGCTTTTGAAGCCGCGCGCTTGATGTACGAACGGGTGGAGTCGGAATACTTCACCGCGAAGCGTAAAGCGGCTAAGCGGCTTTGCCGCAACGATGTCAAACCCAGCGACTTGCCTTCCAATGCGGAAATCCGCGACCAAATCCAAACCTTTGCGCGGCTTCACGAGGGTGACAACCGCACGAAAAACCTGATGCAGATGCGGTTGCACGCCCTGCGGATGATGCGGCAACTCTGCCGCTTCCGCCCCCGGTTGATCGGCAGCGTCATGACCGGGCACACCCGCAAAGGCTCCGACATCGACTTGCATTTGTTTAGTAATAGCACGGAAGCCATCACCAACATTCTCGACGAGACGGGGCTGCAATACGACGTGGAGCGGAAGCAAGTTGAAAAGCACGGCGAGTCCCGTGTCTTCATCCACATCCATGTTTACGACACGTTCAACTTTGAACTGACGATCTACCCCGAAGATAAAGCCCACTACGTGTTCAAGTCGTCGATCACCGGCAAGGCCATCGAACGGGCGTCGATCGCAGAATTCGAGCAATTCCTGGCCGCCGAGTATCCCGAATTGAACGTGGACGAGGCCATTGAGGATCAAGAAGAAACGGTCGATCCCTATCAACTTTTCCGCCTCATGTTATTGCCGCTCGAACGGGTCAAACAAAACGTGAAGTACCACCCCGAGGGAGACGTGTTGTATCACTCGTTGCAAGTGTTTGAACTCGCAAAAGATGTCCGGCCCTACGACGAAGAATTCTTGCTGGCCGCTTTGCTGCACGACATTGGCAAGGGGATCGACCCCTACGATCACGTGGTTGCGGGCTTGCAAGCACTCGAAGGACTCATCACGGATCGCACCCAGTTTTTGATCGAAAACCATATGATAGCATTGGAATACAAGGCAGGAACACTGGGCCATCGGGCACGGCTGAAACTGGAAGCCTCACCCGACTTTGAAGACCTCTTGCTACTCCGCGAGTGCGACAACGGTGGCCGTGTTTCCGGCGCAACAGTCGGCACGATTGACGATGCACTCGAATACATTCGGGAACTGGAACGGCAAAACTCTGGCAAATGAGGTTCTTTGCATGTGGCGTCTGATCTTTTGTGTGATTTCATTGTCGTCGCCATCGCTTGCCATTGCCCAAACAGCAGCGTGGAATGGGTACGCGGGCAACGCACAACACACGGCGATCTCGGCGGTGGCCTCCCAAACGCTCGGGGGCATTCGTTGGCAAACGTCAATGGACTTGGCGCCGCAATACACCGGTACCAATCTCTACATTCATTACGGGTCGCCGACTATCACTGCGGCAAACACGGTCGTAGTTCCGGTGAAAACCGGGGCGACCGATGGCTTCAGAATCGAGGGGCGGTCCGGCACCACGGGCGCCTTGCTGTGGACGCAGAACACCGACTACACCTTACCGCCCCACGACTGGACCCCGAGCTACTCCCCGACAATTGCACCGGGTAACAAAGTCTATTACCCAGGCGCAGGGGGGACGGTTTACACACGCGGAAATCTCGATTCCGCAGGGGCAACGACGCCAACCCAACTCGCGTTCTTTGGCAACAGTACGTACACGGGCAGCAAGGCTGCTTACGATGCGAATGTGTACATCAACACCCCGATTACGAGTGACAGTAGTGGCAACATCTTTTTCGGGTATCAAGTCAAGAATTCTGCGTTAGTCGGCGGGTTGCAGAGTGGGTTGGCCAAGATTGATTCCAGCGGCAACGGCTCCTTCGTGTCGGCGGCAACGCTGGCTGGCGACGCCGGGATTACGAACATCGCACAAAACTCCGCACCGGCGATCACGTCAGACGGGAGCAAGCTGTACGTCACGGTCACCACCGCCGACAGTATTTCCAGTCACTACGGGAATGGCTATTTGGTTTCAGTGAATCCGGCGACGATGTCGGCTTTGAATCGGGTTGACCTGCGGGAACCAGCCGCACCGACCACCACCCGGTCCACCATACCAAATAGTGGGTCAGCATCACCCACGATTGGCCCGGACGGCCGTGTCTTTTTTGGGACGCTGGAATCCCCCGTCAGTACCAGCAAAGGGTGGATGCACCAATTCAATGCCGACCTCACATCAGCCGGAAAGCCGGGGGCGTTCGGCTGGGACAACACGCCGTCGATTGTCCCCGCGACGATGGTGCCGTCGTACACTGGCAGTTCAAACTATTTGTTGATGACGAAGTACAACAACTACGCCGGGCTGGGTGGTGATGGCGTCAACAAGCTTGCCATTCTGGACCCGAATGCCATGCAATTGGATGTCCGGTCCAATCAAATGGTGATGAAAGAAGTCTTGACGATTGCCGGTGTCACGCCCGACGCGGAGTTTCTCGCAAATCATCCGAACGCCGTCCGGGAGTGGTGCATTAACACAGCCGTCGTGGATCCAAAGACCCATAGCATTTTAGTCAACAGCGAAGACGGGAAACTTTACCGCTGGGACTTGTGGACCAACACGTTCACGCAAGTGGTGACCCTCACAGCCGGTGTTGGCGAAGCGTATACACCCACGCTGATTGGGCCGGACGGCACGGTCTATGCGATCAACAATGCGACATTGTTTGCCGTCGGTGTGCCGGTGCCGGAACCGGCTCATGTGATCGGTATCGCGTTGGGTCTGGTGGTGTTTAGCCGACTACTCATCCGCCGACTTGTCTAACATCTAGCAACGAAAAAAGCTCATGGGCTTGCACCCATGAGCAGAACAGTTCTCGGTGCCGAGAGCCGGTTATTTTTCCCACATAAAGAAATCGCGCGGACTCCGAACGAACGGGTGTTGCGGAAACACCAACGTGCCAGGCATTCCCATGCCGGGTTGGCCGGGTTGCGGGTAACCCGGAACCCCAGCACCGGGCATCGCCGTCGGTGCCCCGTGTCCGCCGGACCCACAACCGGCACACGCTCCCGCATCTTGCTTCCACCAAATCCCCTTGCGGAGCCACGGCATCAACCCGTAGCGGTGCTGGGGGCCGTCACTGCTGATGGCTTCCGGGCCGGGCAGGGACGTGGCGGGCGTGACCGTACCACTCAGGCCGCCGGCGGCTTGGCCGAACTGGGCCGTCGCTAACACGCCGAACGCGGCGGCAATTGCGATCCAAATCCGTTTCATGCTAATCTCCTCGCGGGTAACAAGTCCTAGTTTCCCCGACGCGGTTCCGGTCATCCCTAACCCTCGCCGCGTTCGACACAACCAGAATCGGCCTAAGAAGACACCGGCCCGTGGGAATTCGGCGAACCCGAAGGGTGAGAGCATGAAGTGAATCCGGCACGATCTGCACAAGTCCGAAAATCGTTACAGACTACCAATTGGTTGGTCAACTCAGCCGCGTGTCAGGTAGAGGAAATAGGCCATTAACACCATGCACGCCACGATCGCCCCGACGCACGTGATGGCCAACGACATGAACCACCCGCCCGCCGGACTGTCCGCACCCGGCACCGTCAGCAATCGAATCCGGATGCCGCGATCCAGTTCTTCCACTAAGCGGGCGTCGTGGGTGCGGTATTGAACCGTGACGTGGTGGAAGCCGTTGAAGGTCTGAATCGAGACCAGTTCCCGACCGTCCGACCAGACGTTTCCAAACCGCGTGGGTTGTAGTCCGATCGAGACCAACACATCCGAGATGATGGATTCGACGTGGTCGCGGGTGACGTTGTACACCGAAAGCGATTTGGCCCGTGCGGTCAGGGTGAAGGCAATCAGTCCGCCCAGTGCCAACAAATACCCCACGACGACGCTGCCCCAGACGACCCGCTCTTGCCCCCAAGTGTCTTGGAGTTGTTCCCAATTCCCACGAACCATCAGTCGTGAGTTCGATTGCACCGTCACCAACAACAAGATGCCAACCAGGAATAGCAACCCGCAGAGGCCGCCCATCAGGGCCACGAAATCCGACCCGGCACTGATCGCCGTCGGTTGGGGACGGCGGTTGACCGACGCGACCCAAAGGAAGTAGATCGTCAGTGGCGTTAAGCAAAGCACCACGCCGACGCACAATAAAACGATCAGCGGCAACGCCACGGGCAACCTATTTCAGGCGACAACCGCCATCAAAAACCAGAGGATTGTGAGTGCAGGGATTGTAGTCATTCGGCGAGGGGAAGCAATTCCACCCGCACGAGACGCCGCCCAACGGTTTCGGTAATTCCGACCCAAGCCCGCTTGACTTGCCCCAGTTTAACAATTCGCGGCGGTCCCATTTGCTTTCGGCGAACAAGGAGTATTACTTGTTCTGGATGTGGCTTTGCACAACGAATGCCCTTTTCACTCGATTCGTTGTGCAGGTTCGGGATTCGTTGTGCAGCGTGGTTTGATTACAAAATCCGGGTTGATGCCGAGTTCGTACATCGCCCGAATCACGCACGTGATGTTGTGGGCTACCACCTTGGCGAGTGCTTCGTTCGTCATGGCGAGTTCCGTCTTCGATCGGAGCGATTCGCCGAACTTCCGCTTGATGGCGGAGAACGTCGATTCGATGTTGCTCCGCTTGTGGTAGTGGCCCATGTAGTCTTCCCGGTTCAGGCACATCATGAGGTACGCCTTCTCGTAAGCCCCGCCCACTTTGCCCGTCGCCGTCTTCTTGAACGCCGGGTAGAACTGCCCGCCGACGTTGCCCACCACGTCAAAGTTTTTCCGGGACGTGTACGCCTTGTCTGCACTGACTTCGTCAATCTTGAACCGTTCGGCGGTGTCGTTGACCAAGTCGGGGAACTGCGTCGTGTCGGCGGTGCCTTTCGCCATGACCTTACAGGATGTGACCACGTTGGTCTTCACGCCGATCATGGCGTGGAGTTTGACCCACTGGATTTCGCTTCGCGGGCGCCCGTACTTCTCATCGAACCACCGGACGTACCGGGCGCCCGCGAAGCCGGTGGAATCGACCGCGAATTCCGTCTCGACTTCCGCAAGCGGGGCGGCACTGCGGGCGACGAACTCGTGCAGGATGCCGGTTGCGGCTTCGGTGTCGAAGAAGTTCAACACGCTGTTGAAGTGCGGCACTTTGGTCACGAACCCGTGTTCGCGGGCTTCGTCCAAGTCGCCCATGAATCGCCGGGCCGACATGGTGGAGTACACTTTGAACACGGCACAAAACGCGGCATCGCACGGGAGCAACGGTCGTTGCCCGCGACGGGGCGCCGGTGGCGGGAGCGAATCGCACAGGTCCGCCAAGAACGCTTGGAAGTGGTGGTGTTCGTTGACCTGTGCCTTGTTGTAGTTGGGCCAGTCTTGGGGGTACGACTTCTTCTGAACCTGTTCGACGGTCAACGTCGTCACGGTCTCGGAGCCGTCCGGGTGTGTTTCGGTCTTGGTTACGGTAAACCGCACTGCGAATATGTGCTTGCAATCCTGTCCGTACTCTGCGAAGTCGGGGCAGGAACAATACACCCTTTCAAGGTTCACGCTGTAGTTGCCCTTGCCCGATTGGGATGGGACGTGCCACAACCGACCGCACTTCGTGATGGTGCAGGTCTCGGAAATTACCTTGCCGCGTTCTTCTCTGGGCGTCATCAGCTTATCCCTCTGTTGATATATTTAATTGTAGTGACAACTAATAACAACACAAGGCATGGTTGGCAGTTGACAAGGTTTTTTTTGTCACTACAAATTAGTTATGGGTAAAAAGCGTGGCGCTCCAAAAAAAACGGAAGCCGTTTCAAAACGCGAACTGCTTCAAATCCGCCTTAGCATAGCGGAAAAAGAAGCGTTTCGACTAGCCGCCGAGTTGGACGGGAAGAAAATTTCCGAGTGGATTCGTGATCGGTTACGGCGTGACGCACGAGCGGAATTGGAAAGTCATGGGAGAGAAATTCCTTTTCTGGCTAGGCAAGGATGATTTCCGGGGCTATAAATTAACTGTGCAGCCTGTTGCTGACAGCAACAGGCTGCACAGTTAATGAGTTGCCAGGACGGTGAGGGATTAGGCTCTAAGCCCAGCCCCAACACCTAACAGCTTGTTAAGCTGCCACCTTGTCAACCCATCAAAAAAACGCCGTAATGGTTGCTTGTAACAACTCATAACGGTTCCTCGGGGTAGCCAGTGTTGATCCCAAAATTAGTTCGCGCTAATCTTGGTTTCCACAGACACTGACACTAAACCGTGGTTTAGTAACAACCCCTGTTCACACAGGGGTTGTTGTGTTTAGATGAAGTCATTTCCCTCATTTTTCGGATCACGCTCATTATCGTGATTTATTAACGTTTCTTGTTGTGATGGTCCAATTGATCTCAATTTCCAAAGGGTAGCTTTCCCAGGGCTGGATATTTGGTCGAACTGATCTGTGAACCGTTTATAGACTATCAGCCGAAACGAAGGCGATGGCACGCTAGTGGCGTCGGTGATTTGTTTCGCCGTAGCACTGCGTCCATTCAGCGACTTCAGATATTGTTTAATCCTGTCCAAGTTGCTCCCTGGGATCGTCTGGCTGGCTACGTCCGCGTCTTCTGCGTCATCGCAATCTGGGTTCTCTGCTAATAGTGAAAGTTCAATTGCAAAGGTCTCTCGCAAGGCAGGGAATTCCGAAAACACCTTGCGCAACTGCGTGAGAATTGTCTGCACCTGTGTGACAGCATCAAGTTCAGCTTTTAGGGAAGATGCACGCTCGGCGAGCGTATTTAGTGACGCCATATAGCCAGCCCTCTTAAGGTGTACTAGACCAGCTTACTAGGGCAGATATCGTAGCGCCTAGCCCAAATAGACACCTATTCAAGAAATTTATCCATCTTTGCGGTTAGATAATTTGTTCTGATTATTCTTAATTTGTCTTCTGTTTAGCCATCTCATGGTGTCAGCTTGGTAGGTGATCGCACACCTACGGGGTGTACTACACCAATTGTTCACTAGGTATGTAGATCCATCGTCTTGGGAATCGAGCCAGATTGTCTCGACCGTCGAATTTTTATCGAGAGTAAATGTGCAAAGTCAGTAGCTTCCCGCTCACCCGATTCGTTGTGCAGCGTCCCGAACCGTTGTGCAAGAGGCATTTGGTGTGCAAAGCCACTAAATAGTGGAGAGTGGAAAGTGGTTAGTGGATAGAGCAGAGTGAGAGTGCAGAAAAGCAGAGTGCGGAGTGGAGAGTCAGTCCGGAGATTGATTTTCCTCGCTATCCACTAACCACTATCCACTATCCACTTCCCACTTCCCACTTCCCACTTTTCTTGTTGGAAGAAACGCCTCTAACCCCACCCGTTGCGGGAAATTTTCCAGCAACCGCACAAAGCCCACGGACGATCGTCCGTGGGCTTTCTGTGTCCTCACCCAAACCCGAACCCCGAAACCCCAAACCCGAATTTGGAGATGCACCCATGTCGAAGATCATTCCTGTCTCGAAGAACCACCTGTGCCCCGTGTGCGAGGGCGACCACAAGTGTAGCTACACGGAGGACGGGCTGTTTATGTGCGGGCGGATGTCCGGGGAGCAACCCGGCTTCGTCTGCTTGGGGCCGAGCAAGAACCCCACCTGGACGATGTACCGGGAGAGTTCGTTCGAGGCGTCCCGCGTTCGGGGGACGCGAGTTCCGAAGCCGCCCCAGAATGTGAGTGCCGCCGGTCCGTCGGGGCCGGCGTTCCCGGACCTCGCCCGGCAGTGTGCCCGAGACTTTTCGCCACTTCAACGGTTGTCGCTGGCCGAGCAACTGAAGCTGCCGGTGTTCGCGTTGGATTACCTGCCGGACCTCGGGTGGCATAACGGCTCCTACGCTTACACGATCCCGGAAGTGGACGGCAATGGCACGATCATCGGGATCAGCACGCGGAAGCCGGACGGCACGAAACGGTGCATTCCCAGCAGCCGGCGGGGGTTGGTCGTGTCGGCGGGGTGGACGGACTTGGACGGCCCGATCTTCATTGTCGAAGGCATGTCGGACACCGTGGCGTTGGCGTGCCTCGGCCTCAGCGTGATTGGCCGGCCGAGTTCGCACGTCGGCGGCGGGATGATCGCCGCGATGTTGCAGGGCGTGGAGAAGGAGCGACCGATCTTCGTGATGGGTGAGAACGACGAGAAGCCCGACGGCCGGTGGCCCGGTAAGGATGGGGCCACAGTCATCGCCAAGCAACTGGCCGCCGCGTTCCCGAACCGCACGGTGATGGGAGCCTGCCCGCCCACCGGGTTCAAGGACGCTCGGGAGTGGGTGATTTCCCGGATACCCGATCCCAAGCCGGCGACCGATTTCTTGCTGCTCGACTCGCTCAATGTGTTCAGTGCCGAGTCGTCCGGCCGCACGCCGACGGTCGATAGCATGGCCTACCGGATCGTCGGCAAAGAGATCGCCCACGCCTTCGCCCAACTCGCCAAGCAGTACAAAGCTCAACCGGCGGACCTGGCTCGGCGGTGGCCGTCGCCGGTGGCGATTACGACGATCGCGGCGGAGGTCGAAGCCGACCCGAACCCGACGGGGTGGTTGTGGGACGGCTACTTACCCCGCAACGGCATCGTGCTCTTGTCGGCGTTACCGAAGTGTGGCAAAACGACGCTTCTGACGCACTTGCTGGCGGCGTTGTCCACCGGAGGCACGTTCCTGGGTCGGAGCATTCTTCCGGGCCGGGCTGTGGTGTTAACCGAGGAAGACAAGGCGGTTTGGTCGGAACGCCAGAAACGCCACCATCTGGGTGATGAAATCGCCCTCATGATCCGCCCGTTCGTCGGGCGGCCCAGCCACGACGACTGGGTCAGTTTCCTCGGCAGCGTGACCGCCGACCTCGAAGCGGACAGCCGGGACTTGGTCATCATCGACACGCTCGCGGACCTGTGGCCGGTGCGGGACGAGAATCATGCGACCGACGTGACGGACTGTCTGAAGCCACTTCGCCAACTGGCCCAAAACGGTCGAACGGTGCTT
>JAYVXO010000117.1:0-5752 GCA_043785105.1 Fimbriiglobus sp. | reverse complement strand
GTGGTTGCTTCTGGCACTGGCGGTCGCGCTGTTCGGGTTCTTGCAATCGACGAAAGCCGTCGAGTATCAACGCGACGCCATCGACGATTCCCTGACGCCGGACCGCCCGCTTGAACCGGGGCAAGCGGACGTGATGAAGCTGGGCGACATCGCCGCCGCCCTGTCCCGCTTTCTCCGCAACGAGAACACACTCCCGCCGCTGACCGCCGCCGTAACCGGGAAGTGGGGCACCGGCAAAAGCTCGCTGATGAACTTGCTGAAAAAAGACCTCGAAGCCATCGGCTTCTGCCCGGTCTGGTTCAACGCTTGGCATCATTCCACGAAGAACGAAGACCAACTCCTCGCCGGCCTGTTGGCCAACGTCATCCGCCAAGGGACGCCGCCGTGGTTCAGTGCGGCAGGGCTTGTGTTCTATTTCAAACTCCTGTACACGCGGTTCCAACGCCTTTGGTTTCGACTGCTGATCGGTGCGGTACTGACAGCCACCGCGCTGGCCCACTTCGGCTATATCAATGCCCTCGACACGAACTCGATCGACAAGTTGTTGATCGCATTGTCCGTTCAGGGAAATGGCAATTCCGTGGTCTTCGGGGCGAGTGGATTGATTGGCGTGATCCTGTTCCTTCGATCGGCGCGACAGGGGTTGCAATCCTTCGGCGTGGACACCAGCGCCCTGTTGACGACCGTGACTTCGGAATCGAACTTATCGACCCTCGACGCCAAGGCAAGTTTTCGCCTCACATTTGCCAATCAGTTCCGCGAGGTCACGACGGCACTCAACCCACGAACTCTCGTCATCTTCATCGACGACCTCGACCGATGTCGCCCGGAAAACGTCTTGGAAATTATGGAGTCGATCAACTTCCTTTCGAGTTCCGGCGACTGCTTCATCTTTCTCGGCATGGACCGCGACTACGTCCTCAAAAGCGTCGCGTTAGGGTTCGAGAAAGTCGCGGACGCCATGAGCGATGCGCCGGTCGGGAGTGCCGATGCCCGTGAAAACCGCTTGCGATTCGCCGCCTCGTACCTCGAAAAACTGATCAACTTCGAGGTGCCAATTCCGACCACCGATGCCCTGAAGCGGCAGGAATTCTTACTCCCGAAAACGGACCCGGTGAAGGGCGAGCCGCCGCGACCGAAGTGGCAATTTCCACTTGATGCCTGGAAGAACCGCCTGACGACATTCGCGCTGATCTCCAGCCTGATTGTTCTGCCGCTCTGGGTTTACACCGCGATCAAACCCGACCCACCCGCTGGGGCCGGTTCAACGGGGACAAAAGACGAAAGGCAAGCATCTGGAGTTGGAATACTGAAGAAGGAGGAGATGAATGACGTGCCGCCGTTGCCGGCCAACCCGGCCACGGCCTTCGCCCCAGCGCCACCCTCGGACAGTACCCTGTTGTTCTGTCTAGTCGCCCTGGGAATTGCGGGGATGGCTGTGGTGGGAATTGTTGGGCTACTCCGACAACCCGACGTGGTCGTCCATGATTCCGGCCAGTTCACACAAGCTCTTCGCATCTGGATCGGTCAAATTACGGCCAAGCGTGAGACGGCCCGGTCGCTCAAGCAGTTCATCAACCGGCTGCGGTACTTCGCCATGCGGATGCGGACCGAAGAACCGGAACCGACCTACTGGGACCGGCTACTCTGGACGACGGGGCTATGGCACCGCCCGTCCGCAGCGCCGACGACGGATTTCAAAGAAGCCGACCTCGTCCAGTGGAGTGTCCTCTACGAGGTCTGTCCCGCCGCGCTGGAAGACAAGTCAGGCGTGCCGAAAGAGATTGCGGAATTGATGAAGACCCACGCGAAACAATTCGAGCGGAGCGGCAAGAAGCGAGACGAGGAACGCAACCAGTTCCGTGAACTCACGAACGGCTTCCGCAATTGATGTGTGTTGGATCCCGTCGGAACACTCCGAGGGTGTCGCGGTTCGCACACCCTCGGAACGCTTGGCTTTCTGACCGAGACCGTCATCCTGCGCGAAATCACTTCGCCTTCGAGACATCCAGTGTGAAATCACCTTTCACGGTGGTGACATCCCAGGACACGCTGGTCTCTTTCGTTTTCGGGGTTGGCGGGCCTTTCAATTTTGCCATCTCGGCCTTCGAGGGGTATTGGGTGAACGACACTTTGTAGCTCCCGGCGGCAACCCCACCCGCTTCCGCATCGACTTTGAACGTGCCGTCGGGTTGGACCTTGGCGGTGTACGCTTTGCCGGTCCCACCGGCCATTGTGATGGTCATGTCGCCTGGTTCTTCGGTCGAATACGGCTTGTCGCCGTTGACGACTTTCCCGCTAACCGCGACCCCGCCGCCACCGCAGCCTTGCATCGCAAGGGCCGTGACGATTGCCAACCCTGCGAGGACAAAACGCATACGCATAAAAGATCCACCTTCAAGAGAGTGATGTCCGAAACACAGTCCGCCCGATGCCAACTTCAAATCCGACCTGGTTCGATCCGTGCGGGCAGGTCACGTCACGATTGGTTCCATTACTGACCAGCAACAACAGGGTCCGCTTGGTCAATGCCTTCCGTAATTCGCCACCCTTTGGAGCCGGCGAGATTGGTCCAGAACTGTGTTCGACCGGACGGCCAAGTCACCGTCACCATGTCGGCTTGGGTAGCGCCCCCAAGACCCACCAGCACGCGACGGTCCGAGGCGGACAGAAAGCTCCCGCCGCCGTGGACCCACCGTGTCAGTTTCCGACCGGCCACGTCCACAACGACTTTCGCCCCGATCGCGTTGCGGTTGCTCGGTTTCCCGTCCCCGATCAGATCGAAGCGGATCCAGTGGTTCGTCGTGGGGGTGCCGTTGCGAAGGAGTTTGACAGGCCCGCCCACGTGGCTGAACACCAGATCGGGGCGACCGTCGTTGTTGTAATCCCCCACGGCTAACCCACGGGCAACGCCTTTTTCTTGGAAGTAGGAGCCGGCCATCGCGGACACTTCCCGAAAATTCGCCTTGCCGTTCCCGAGGAAAATTTGCGACGACTGCTTGTAGGGCGCCTTGGCGTACTCGGGCGCGTTGCGGATCACGTGGCCGTTGGCGATGGCGAAGTCCAACGCGCCGTCCAGGTCGGCGTCGAAAAGCTCGACGCCGAACCCGAGTGTTTTCATCGTGGCCGGGCCGAGGCCGGACGGGTGACTCCATTCCCGAAACACCATGTCGCCCTTATTCAGGAACACCATCGTCGGCTCGTCTTGATAGTTACTTACGATTACCGACGGGCGACCTGACCCGTCAATGTCGCCGATCGCAACGCCCATCCCGGCCATGAATCGTCCGCCTGCCATCAGCGCCGAACCGCTCATGAGTCCGCGTTCCACGAACTTCCACCCGCCTTTGTTGTGGAACAAGTAGGCCGGCTTCATGTCGTTCGCAATGTACAGATCTTGCTTGCCGTCCCCGTCCAGGTCCACGATTCCGACCGCAAACCCGTACCCCCCGGACGCCTTCGTCAGCCCCACAGCTTCACTCATGTCCGTGAAGGTGCCGTCGCCGTTGTTGCGGAACATCTTGTGGGCAACAGTCGGGAAGACGTTGGGCGGGCAAATGTCCCGTTTCTTGACGTTCGGGTTTTCGCACGGCACGTACTTGGCAATGTCGATGTCGGCGTAGTTGCAGATGTAAATATCAAGCAGACCGTCTCCATCGAGATCACCCCACGCGCAACTCGTCCCCCAGTGCGGGTTGACCAACTGCGACTTTTGCGTCACGTCCTCAAACCGGCGTCCGCCTCCCGCTCGCCTACGTGCTCACCGTCGTACTCGACCACGGCCTACGCGGCGCTTGGCTCGCCATGTTCATCGACATCTACGTCCGCGGCGCCTTCTTCCTGTAGCGCTTCGCCGGCGGCAAGTGGAAGACGGCGCGGGTGTAAACCCGAGACGAATACTTTTTCGGACATTTGAGTTGACTTCGTTACGGTGAACGGTCATGGTGATAAAACAACAACTGGAACACAGTTCCGGTAGCCGATTGGTCCGTCAGGATAGACAGAACAACCAGTCGAAGTAGACAGAATCGGTTCTGTCTAATAACAAGTTCGGCGGCAGAACTAGAGGTGAATGATGCGTTGGAACTTTCTTGCCGGTGCCTTGGTACTGTCGAGTGTCATCGCCATGCCAGAACTGGCTGTTCACGCGGACGACCCGCCGGATGGCCCGAAGCGAATCTTCAAGGATGAGTTCATCGAGAACTTGTCCGGCGAATGGAAGCTCACTCGCAAGATTCGGGGCAAGGAGGTCGAAAACAAGGTTAAGGCCGAGTGGGTACTGAACCACCAGTTCCTCCAACTCCACATGAAAGGATGTGGCCGACCCGCCGGCCTATGAAGCCCTTGTCTTGATCGGCTACGCCCACGCCGACAAGAACTACGTGGCCCATTGGTGCGACACCTACGGCGGCAAGTTCTCAGCGGTCGGCCGCGGCAAGCGGTCCGGCGATGCCATCGCGTTCGAGTTTCAGTACCCGGACGGACCCTTCCACAACACCTTCACCTGGGACGCGAAGGCAAAGAGCTGGACGTTTCGGATGGAGTCCCAAGACAAGGATGGCAAACGGGCGTTGTTCGCTGAGGACACGCTTCGCCGGCCGTAGCCCACGCCGAACCAGGCGCTGCAGCCGACGGCGGGGGCATGTAGCGTTTCTGGAGTTCATCGCTCATTCGGCCCCCGCCGCCGCTGAGCTGGGTCGTTCGGCCAGGAGACACAGCACCATGGACGAGCGGTTGATCTCCGACCGGTTTCCCCGCGCCTCGGGCTACCACCCCGAGTGGGTGATCGCCAGCGTCAGTGGCGGGGCCAACCCGCTGTGGCTGACTGAGTGGCTCGCCGAGGCGCTGGACCTGCGGGACGGTATGCGCGTGCTGGACCTCGGCTGCGGGCGGGCGATGTCCTCGATCTTTCTTCACCGTGAGTTCGGCGTGCAGGTCTGGGCCACCGATCTGTGGTTTAGCGCCTCGGAGAACCTCCAGCGGGTCCGGGATGCCGGCGTCGAGGACGGCGTCTTCCCGATCCACGCGGACGCGCGGATGCTGCCGTTCGCTGCGGAGTTCTTCGACGCCATCGTGTCCATCGATTCCTTCTTCTATTACGGTACGGACGACCTGTACCTCAGTTACCTCGCCCGGTTCGTCAAGCCGGGCGGCCCGGTCGGGATCGCCGGGGCCGGGCTGATCCGCGAGATGGACGACCCAATTCCCTCGCATCTTCGGGCGTGGTGGACTCAGGATCTTCCGTGGTGCCTGCACTCGGCGGCCTGGTGGCGGCGGCACTGGGGCCGGACCGGCATCCTGGACATCAAGGTGGCCGACACGCTGCCCGACGGTTGGCAATTCTGGCGGGACTGGCTCCAGGTGATCGCACCCGATAATGTGACGGAGATCCAGGCGTTGGCAGACGACGACGGCAGCCATCTCGGCTACGTTCGCGTCGTGGGCCGCCGACGAGCCGATGCGCCCCTGTATGAGCCGGTTGTGTCCCTGCCCGCGCAGTACACGAAAAAGCCACTGCTCCGCAGCTCGGAGTAATGGGCCAGATGGGCGGTAGGCTGGCCGAACCAGGCGCTGCAGCAGACCGGGGCCGCTTACGGTGCTTCGGGGTACAAGGTCCAGCGGCGGCCCCGGCTGCTGAGCTTTAGCGTTCGGTGGCGCATTAAACCCCCACGCTGGGCGTAACAAAAGGCCAACTATCCTACTGCTTCACAAAAGGAGCGAATCGATGCCTGACGAAAACGCACCAGAGGCC
>JAYVXO010000116.1:0-42790 GCA_043785105.1 Fimbriiglobus sp. | reverse complement strand
ATGAGTTCGACGAAATGCTCGACCCCTAACCGCTCCATCGGGCCGCCGACCGTTTGCATTTCGAGTAGTTCGTGGATTTCATCGGAGCGAAGATCCGTAGCCCGTTCCGGGTTGCGGTTCAGCCAACTCACAAACTCGGGGAGTGCTGCTTGGGCGTGGAGCCGCTTGAGCGCTTCTTCGTCGGCAGGGGCTTTGCCGTGAACGCGCATCAACAATCGGTCGAGTGGCAACGTCCGCAGTTCATTGACGGTTAAACCGAACGCCTCGGCACATTGGCTGACGGTCGCGTTCCGCAGTCGTCGCTCCGGTCCGCCGTTCAGAATTTGCCGAACGGTGTGTCGGTTGAGGTTTGAAATTCGTGCAAAATCTTCCTGATTCCAGCCTTTTTCTTCGACGAGCTTCGCAATCTTGTGCGCGAAATCTCCGTCAGCGCCGGATGCCCCGGTACTCATAACGCGCTCCCTGCGTGTCGTCAGCTTGATTGAACGAGTGGCACTCAGTGGCATCCTGCGAGCAAGAATGACCCCGAACAAAACCACATTTCTTGTTGTGCTGAAAACAGTCAGAAAAGCAAAACCGACCGCACAGAATTCTTCAATGCGGTCAGTTTTACGGGATTCGCTCAATCAACATTCCAACTAGAACGACGTTCGGGTTCCTCCGACCGTTGGTCCAACCGGGATGCTTGTCGTGGGAACCACGACTGACGGAATCGTGATCGAAGTGGTTTTCGGGGCCGCATCCTTCGCTGGCTCGGCTGGCTTAGGCATTTCCTTCGGAGCTTCAATCGGTGGTGACGGAGCCACCGTGCCGGGAACGGGTGGTAACGCACAACCACTCGTGACTGGTGCCACACCCATCACGATACTACCGCATGACGCATAGGAAGCACATGCCGACGTGGTCGAACACGGTGATGCCGAAACACACGCTGGTGCGGCAAACTTCGCCTTCAACTTGGCAAGCAAGCCGGGGCTAGACGATGCACAAGGGTCACATGCGGCTGCCGAAGAATGGGCGAAGAGTGGACGACTAATCAGGGGAGTACCACAAGGCGCCCCACAGCCAGGAGACGGCAAGCGGGCTTTCAGCCGGGCGAACAAACCCGGTCCCGCAGCACACGGGTCACACGACGCCATAGCCGGTGCAGCACACGGCAGCGCACAACCGGGGTCTGAGCCGGCAATCCATGCCGAACTCATCAAAAGTAACGCGGTGTTCACAGGATGCAACCTCCACAACAAACTGATGGCGGGAATCCTTGGCCACTGGATCAACGAAGTCGCAACCGCGATGCTCCGGCCTGACGTGTGCTTCGGAACCGTCCTCTTCCCGCGCCGCCCGAAGGCAAGCCGCACGGGACCGAAGTCCTAAAATGATCGACACGCCCGAAATGGAGTCTGCACACGACTTGACCGAAACTTTCCCAGGTTCTGAAAATTGAAGACGACCGCACCGGATAAGCCCGAAACTCCAACTCTAAGATTCTGAACAGGTGGGCGCAAAGAATCGCGTGGGTCGATTGTGCCTGCGGTTCGTGATTGCAATCGCCCCTTTTTCCTCCCCGTGTGCTTCACAGTTGGGGTTGCAGCGTATGAATTTTGTCGAGTTAATGGTGAGCTTGGTTCGCAACTGGATCCACGACTGGGAGTGAGATTTGCCCGCTGTCATTAAAAGTTGGAACCTGCTTGCACACGACTCGCAGGCGGTCGCGGAACTGGCCCGATCGTTGCGGATATCTCCGGTGGTCGCGCAACTGTTGGTGAATCGCCGGATCACGGATCATGCTGCAGCGAGGTTGTTTTTGGAAAGCCCGATGACGGCGCTGCACGCGCCGCAATTGCTCCCCGGTATCGACGCCGCAGCCGATTTCATTGCTCGGGCAGTAGCCGATGGGCGGAAGATTTGTGTCTACGGCGACTACGATGTCGATGGCACCACCGGCACCGCGATCCTGCTCAAACTCTTTCGACTGCTCGGAGCGAAGGCGGAATTCTACGTACCCAACCGGATCGACGAAGGGTATGGTCTCAACTGCGACGCCATCCGCGAATTAGCCGGGACGGGTGTCGAACTCGTCATCACGGTCGATTGTGGCATTGCCAGTTTGGAGGAAGCCGAAGAAGCGAAGCGGCTGAACCTCTCGTTGATTATTACCGACCACCACGCGATGAAAGAACGGTTGCCGGTTGCGGACGTGCTTGTTCATCCGCAACTACCCGGTTCGACTTATCCGCACGACGGCTTATCCGGTGCGGGTGTGGCATTCAAATTAGCCTGGGCCATCGCCCAACGAGCGAGTGGCAGCGAAAAAGTCGCGCCGAAGTTCCGCGATTTCCTACTCGACTCGCTCGGCCTCGCCGCGATGGGATTGGTAGCGGATGTCGTTCCCCTGCGCGACGAAAACCGCGTCTTCGTTCGCCACGGCTTGGAGCGGATCACGAAGCACCCTTCCCCCGGTTTGAAATCGCTAATCGAAGCGGCCGGGTTGAAGCCCGGCGTTGCGTTGAAGGCCGAAGACATTGGCTTCAAACTGGGGCCACGATTAAATGCGGCGGGCCGTTTAGAGTGTGCCCGATTGGTCGTGGAACTGCTCACCACGGATAACCCCATCCGGGCGCGGGAACTGGCGGAGTATCTCGAAAATTTGAACACACAGCGGCAGGGCCTTGAACGGCGGATCACACAGCAAGCGAAAGACATCGTCGAAGCCCAGGGATACCACCACGATGCGGGCCTTGTTGTTTCTGCACCGGAGTGGCACGCCGGTGTCGTGGGAATTGTGGCGTCGCGGTTGGTCGATCATTACGGCAAGCCCACGTTGGTGATCGCCGAGAAAGAAGACGGTAGCCCTTCGACGGGTTCCGGGCGTTCCGTGGCGGGGTTCCCGTTGCACCTCGCCTTGCAAGCCTGTGGTTCCGAACTCATCACACACGGCGGTCACGCAGCCGCAGCAGGCTTCAAGGTGTTGCCTGTCAATATTGACGCACTTCGGGCAAAGTTTTCGAGCTACGTTTCGGAACACTTCAACGGGCAACTCCCGAAACCGATGCTACGCCTCGAAGCCGAAGTACCGCTCTCCGCGTTGACGTTCAGTTTGTTGAAAGACCTGGATCGGTTGGAACCCTACGGTGCGGAGAACCCGCGACCCCGTTTTTTAGCGACCGGGTTAAAAGTGGAAGGCATGCCACGTCGCATCGGCAAAGAAGAACGCCACCTGTCGTTCCGCATTCGCCAAGGCGACAACCTGATGCGCGCCGTCGCGTTCGGCATGGGCGACCGACTTGACGAACTCATGTCCGAGAACGGGAATTGTTGCTTGGTCTTCACACCCAAACTAAACGAATGGAACGGGCAGCGAACCGTCGAAATGGAAGTCAACGATTTGCGGGCCGGCCTCGACCCGCAACTGGCATGATTTGACGGCACGCAACTTCACTCACATTGGCTAGCGCACTTTCAGTTTCGGTGTTGCGTTCGGGTTAGCCCGACGCGCCAGCAAGGAATTTGGTTGGCCCCACGCTGGCGCGTTTTGAAGTTGCGCTCTGAATACCCCGAAGGGGTTTCATGTAATAGCCCAGGGTCGCGGCGCTTCGTCGCGCACCCTGGGTCAAACCGGAAACGAAACTTACCCCGAAGGGGTTACATTTGCGCCACGAGGAACAATGGAACCTCTTCGGGGTACGGCAGGGTGGTGTCGAGAACCCAGGGTGCGCGGCGAAACGCCACGACCCTGGGCTATTCGATTGAACCCCTTCGGGGTAGTCCGAAAGCGCAACTTCAAAACTGGCGCGTCGGGCTAACAAAACTAGCCGCCAGAACGAGAACTGACCCTGCTACGGTGTCGGCGAATCGAGAAGCTTCTTTTTCAGTTCTTCGCACTTCCGTGACCAAGCCGCAACAACAGCGGCTCGACTTTCTAAGGCCGCACCCGCGTCGTAGGTGAGCAAATTACGGTTCGTTGCCTCTTTAACGTCGATGTAAGAAAGTAGCACGTTGTAGCTAAGTTCCCGCACGGTCACCTCATCGGCGCTGAGTCCTTTGACGAGCCGATCGAGTGTGTCTCCGTCTTGGCGTTCGTCGGCATTGATCCCGCGTAACCATCGCAGGGTGGCATCGGCTTGGTCTTCACGCATTCGCAACTTTTCAATCAGAATCTGACGGAATTGATCCGGCAAGGTGGCATCCCCAGCGAACGCAGCTCGAAGTGCGACGATTGCGGTTTCGCGCACCACGGGTCGATTCGGATCACTCAAGCAGTCTGCCAGTCCGGTCAGTTCGCCTAGGCTCCCGAACATCTGCACCGCGATCCTGGCACCCGTTGTCGTTTGTTGAGGCGGCGCATCCGGCTTGGCCTGAAGGGCTTCATCGAACGTGGCCCGGACGCGCTGCGGATCGATCAGTGTTTTCGCAAAACCGTTCAACGCGGCGAGTGTGGCGTTCGCCCGTGCCGCATCAACGTACACCGGGAACTTCGACCAATAGGCGACGCGGGCTTCTTTGATCTTTGCATCGTTGTGGATCCGCAACCGGGTGGTGTTGGTGGTGCTATCCCAGTAAACTTCTTCGCCTTTCGCCATGACCAATGGCTTTTTCGACACACCGAGATTGGTGACGGTTCCAAACAGGACGTACAGCCCCACACTCGTCTTGGGTTGTGACACCATTGCACCCGGTGTCGGTTCATGGATGACTTCGACCGCGACTTCGGACTTGTCGTCGGGCAGTATCAAATCCCAGGTTTCCGAGCGGAATCGGAGTCGAACTTTCGCACCCGTGGGGCGCTTGGTACTCAGATAAAACCGGCCGGTATGAAGTGTAAAATCGGCATCGAAGCCGTCGTAAGGCAACGTCGGCGTCAGTGACGCCGCGAGAAGCGGTAACTGGGCTTGGAACAAATCAGGTAAGTTGCCCCACATCTCAATGACGACATCACTTTCACACCGCAACATCGCTTTGTAA
This sequence comes from Fimbriiglobus sp., assembly GCA_043785105.1. GTDB lineage: Bacteria > Planctomycetota > Planctomycetia > Gemmatales > Gemmataceae > Fimbriiglobus. The sequence continues at coordinate 37,828 of JAYVXO010000116.1, read as the reverse complement.
CCCGGCAAACAGACGAGCGGGTCGGTTGTGACAATCGAAGGTTCGTCGAGCGTCACCCGTTGATACAACGGGCTTGTCGGTGATTTGCGGACGACGATCGCCGCCGGTTCTTTCTTCTCAATTCTGCCGATCATGACCCGATCAATTCGCGCAATCGGCGCCGTGGGTTTCTTGCCCACGTCTTCAATCGGGGATAGTGGAACATCGGGTACGGGAATCGGTTGGGGTTTCGGTTCCAGTTCACCGGGTGCGAGCACGCCCTCCGGTTTAGTTTTTTCGGGTTCCGGCAGAGTGTTGGATTTGTTCTCAGGTGCCACACTGGCGGGTGTTGAAGGAATCGCACTGAGCGCAAGAGTATCACGCGGAGTCGTTGGACCACTTGGCCACGCCAAGTAGCCTGCGACCGCTAGCAACGCCATCAATCCCAATATCAGCAAAATCTTGGCGAATCGTTGCAGCGAGGAATCGGAACGGGAAAAGGCGGACATCCCCATCAAAAACGGCGCGTCGTCTGCGTCATCGAACGTCGGCTTGTTGTCGTCCCGAACGCCACCGATCGGGATGGTGTTACCCGGCTTGCGGTTGGGTAACGATTCTTGCCCCTTCACCAGTTCGTACATCCGCCGACGCGCCAACGGCGGCACAGGAATTTGTTCGCACAACACCAACGTCAAAATCTGATGGCACGCCGCGACCTCCGCGAGATAAACGTCATTCTCCAGACACGTTTCTTCAAATGCTGCCACCGATTCTGGCGGAAGAGTGTCACTTAAATATTCGGCCACCGTGTTCGCGTTGGAGGCACTCCCCGCCGGGCCAGACGGTGGCGTTGCGAGTCCCCGCTTCCGGGTCATCCGTTTGATCCGATCAATCAGTTCTTGCGTGGACGGATTCTCCGCGACTTTCAGACCGATTTCGCGGGCTTGATCCGCCGGTAGTGTGTCGTCCAGGTACGCCAACAGTGTCCGCAATGTGAGCCGCATTTCTTCGCCCTCAGGTAGTTGTGGTTAATAGTGGCGAAGCGTGGCAGTCTTCGTGCAAAATTCTGGACGGATTTCGTTGATTCACACAATCAGTATCACGCGCACATCCATCACGTTCGTGTTAGTCAGCCCGGTGCGGATGAGGCCGTCGAATTGCTGGAAGAAGTGGTAGCTGTCGTGACGGGTTAAAAACTCCTGTGGGTCAACACCCGCTTCATGGGACAGTCGTAGCGTTTCTTCCGTGGCCACAGCACCAGCCGCGTCCGTTGGGCCGTCTTCGCCGTCGGTCCCACCACTCAGCACGCAGACGTTCTTGATCCCGACTTCGCCAAGCCTGACGAGCATCGCCAACACAAATTCCTGGTTCCGTCCACCCTTGCCGGGGTTTTCACCCAACGTGACGGTCGTTTCCCCACCCATCAGCATGCAAACGGGCAGTGGAAAGCGGGTGGGGTTGCTACGAATCGACGCTACAAACCCGGCAATCTCGAACGCGACTTCGGTAGTGTCGCCATCGAATACAACGTTGAGATCGACGACCATGCAACCCGCACTTCGGGCTTTTCGTTTCGCGGCATTCAGTGCGATCTCATTCGATCCGATCACGCGATCGACGAACCGATACCCTAAATCCTTTGGGGTCTCCGCGACCTTGCCTTCGACCCCCGCCAGCAGGTGTTGCCGAACGGTGTCGGGAACCCGATCGAGCAAATTGTATTTTTCCAAGACCCGCCACGCACCCGCAAACTTGGTTCGATCCGGGACCGTGGGGCCGGACGCAATCACGTCGAGTTCATCACCCGCAACGTCCGAAATAATCAGGCTTATCAGCAGTTTGCCGCGAAACACTTCCGCCAGTCGGCCACCTTTGACACGCGACAGATGCTTTCGCACCGCGTTCATCTCCGTGATACTGGCACCGCAGGCGTGCAGCAGTTTCGTCACGGCTTGTTTGTCTTCGAGCGAGATGCCGTCAACGGGAGCGGGCAGCAGGGCAGACCCACCACCGGAAATGAGACAAATCGCCACGTCTTCCGGCCCCGCATCGCGGAGGAGTTGGAGCATCTCATTCGCGCCGGCAACGCCTGCTGCGGTGGGGTGATTACTTCCGGCGGGTCGTGCAGCGTGGAGGCGGATTTTACGGAGACTCGGCGGATAACCTTCTGGCACGTTCACAACACCGACCATGCGTTTTAATCGGCTCGGCATGGCCGTTTCTAATCCCACTGCCATCGCTGCCCCAGCCTTGCCACAACCGACTACGCGAATGACGGGCGCTGCCCGGATCATGGCTTTCCATTCTTTCGGGAATTGCCGAACGGCCTTCAGGACCAGTGGCTCCGGGCGCACGGCATCCACCGCCGCCGTCCAGATGGCCAAAGCCTGTTCTCGGAGTTCAGCCGGAGTCACGCCAACACTTCTTTCACGACGCGGCCATGAACGTCGGTCAGGCGGAAGTCACGACCGGCATAACGGTAGGTGAACTTCTCGTGATCGAACCCCAGGAGGTGCAAGATCGTGGCGTGCAGGTCGTGGACATGGACCCGGTTTTCGACGGCTTTGAAGCCGAATTCATCGGTGGCCCCGACAACCGTGCCGCCCTTCACGCCGCCGCCCGCCAACCACACCGTGAAGCCCCAGTGGTTGTGGTCCCGCCCGTTAATTTTGCCCGCGTTGCTGCCGGGTGTTGGCATCTCCACGACTGGTGTGCGACCGAATTCACCGCCCCAAATGATGAGCGTCGATTCAAACAGCCCGAGGCGTTTCAGATCAGTAATCAACGCGCTGATTCCTTGATCCACTTGCCCAGCCAACCGGCGGTGGTTCACTTCGATGTCGTCGTGGCTATCCCACGGTTGCACCGGGCCGTGCGACACTTGCACGAACCGCACGCCACGTTCCACCAATCGACGAGCAATCAACAGACTCCGCGCTTGGTCACCCGGCCCGTAGGATTCGCGGACGGCTTTGGGCTCACGGTTCACGTCAAACGCATCGGTGGCTTCGGTTTGCATTCGGTACGCCAACTCGAACGACTGAATCCGGGCTTCCAACAGCGCGTCGCCGGGTCGGGTTTCGGCGTGGGCGTGGTTCAATTTCGCCAACAAATCGAGCTGTTTGCGTTGCATCCCGTCGGGTGCGGACTTGTTGCGGATGTTCTCGATGAGCTTTTCGATGTCCGTGTTGCGTGGGTCAACGTAGGTGCCTTGGAACACGCCCGGCAAGAACCCGGCTTGCCAGTTCTGCGATTCCATCAGCGGCATTCCGCCGGGGCACATCGCCACGTAGCCCGGCAAGTTTTGGTTCTCGGTGCCAAGCCCATAGGTCAGCCAGGAACCGAGGCTCGGGCGCACCAGCCGGCTCTCGCCGGTGTTCATCAGCAAGAACGATGGCTCATGATTTGGGACATCGGCGTACATCGAACGGATCACGCAGATGTCGTCAATGTGCTTGGCCGTCTGCTGAAAAATCTCGCTGACTTCGATCCCCGATTGCCCGTACTTGGCGAACTTGAACGGCGACGGGTACGCCGCGCCCGTGCGCCGTTCCGTTTTCAGGTTCCCGACTGGGAGCGTTTTGCCCGCATACTTCAAAAGCGCCGGCTTCGGGTCGAACGTGTCCACTTGCGACGGCCCGCCGTTCGCAAACAGGTGAATCACCCGTTTCACTTTGGCGTTGAAGTGCGGTTTCTTGGGCGACAATGGGTTCGCCGAATCAACGCCAGCTTGCGCAATCGGGTTCAACAGCCCGGAGTTCCCGAGCAGTTGCGTGAGGCCCAACAGACCCATCCCGACGCCACACCGGGTGAGCATTTCGCGTCGAGAAACGGGCGGAAGCGTATTCATGATTCGGTTAATCCACGAAGGCAAATTCGTTGCTGATGAGTAACACCTGGGCAAACAGTTCCGCCGGAGACAATTGCCCCGCGCTCGGCTTGGGTTCTTGGGCCAACGTAAGGAACTCGACTGCCAGTTTGCTTTCATCTGGCGTCGGGGAGCGGCTCAGGATGGCGTGGTAGATTCGCTTGATCCGTTCCGAAGCCGTCATGCTCCACAGCACTTCTGGTCGCGCGATCACAGCCTTCGCTTGCTCGGCCACGAACGGGCTGTTCATCATGAACAACGATTGTTGCGGCACCGTGGTCTGGAAGCGTTGCGGGGTGTGCTGATCCGGGCTGGCGAAGTCGAACGAGCGGAACGTGGCCGGAAGGTTTTGGCGATCAATCGAAGCGTAAACCGTTCGCCGCGAGGAGTACGGCTTGGCGAACAAATCGACCGACCTGCCGTAAAGCGTTCGGTCCAATTTTCCGGATACCTGGAGCATGGAATCGCGCAACGCTTCAAAATCCAACCGGCGGCGGTTCATGTGGCTCAGCAAGCGGTTTTCCGGATCGGACTGGGCGAACTCCGGTCGCAACTGACTCGACTGTTGGTAGGCAGCGCTGAGCATCATGCGTTTGTGCAACTTCTTCACCGACCACCCGTCTTCGACGAATCGCTTGGCAAGCCAATCCAAAAGTTCCGGGTGCGATGGCGGTTCACTGCGAAGCCCGAAATCGCTGGGTGTGATGACCAACGGCTTGCCGAAGTGGTACATCCACACGCGATTCACCATCACCCGCGCCGTCAGAGGGTTTTCAGGGCTTGCTATGGCTTGTGCCATCTCCAATCGACCGCTACTTGCTGTAACCGGCTTGCGTGTCGGCGTGGTGATTTGCAGAAACTGTCGTGGCGTTTGGGGGCCGGGGTTGTTCGGGTTGCCTCGCAAAAAGATCACTGGGTCACTTAGGTTCGTCGCATCGTTCACGACCATCGCGCGGGGTGGCGTGAACGGCGAACTGGCGGTGAAGGCGTCAAGCTTTTTCTGTAGTGCCGTTTGCTTGTCCCGGTCGGCACGATCAAACAGCCGATCCACTTCGGCGAACGGGACATCAACCGGCCCCCCCGCACCCAGGATGTTGCGGAACTGCTTTTGCTCACCCACGTTGGCCAGCACACTGCCGTACACCGCAGCCAGTTCTTTCAGCGACTTCGGGTTGGACTCGATTAGTGCGCCCATGATGCGCGGATGAACCGTTGTTTCGGTGCCGTCTTCGAGTTCGCCAATCAGCTTGTCGATGGCGGTGGCGAACTCTATTTCCGGCAATTTCGACAGCATAAACCACGTATCGAAGACTGAAGTTGGCTTCTTTGCGGTCTCAGTCAAGTACGTTTGCCAACGGGTAAAGGCTGCGGGTCGAAGGAGTTGCTCTCGGAGGGCAGCCTGAACGGCTTGACGGTCTTTGCCCGCCAGTTGGGCCACAGCCAGCAGATACTTGGCGATCGATTCCTTGGTCCGCAGTTCAACCAAAATCTCGGCGTGCCGTTTCGTGCGGAAGTCGGTGACAGCCTGTTGTCGCTTGGCGAGTTCGGCTTCATACGCAATCGAATCTTTAGTGCGTTCGACCTTACCGATGAGTGGCAACTCTTTCGGCTCGGGGCTGTTCGAGAAGATGCCATAAAGGGAGTAGTAATCCGCAATCGGAACCGGGTCGAACTTGTGGTCGTGACACCGGGCGCATTGCACCGTCAGGCCCATAAAACCCCGAGTGGTCACATCAATTCGGTCGTCAATAATGTCGTGGATGTTGTTGGAGAATCGCCGCCCGACCGTGAGGAACCCCATCGCCGCTAACGTGCGGTTATCGTCGCCGGGTGGTAATTTGTCGGCGGCCAGTTGTTCCAGAATGAAGCGGTCATACGGCTTGTCTTCGTTGAACGACCGAATCACATAGTCGCGGTAGGTGTACGCAAACGGGTAATCGCGGTTCTCTTGGAACACGTACCCCTTGGTGTCCGCATAGCGGGCGATGTCCAGCCAGTAGCGGCCCCAGCGTTCGCCGTATTGCGGGGACGTTAGCAGGTTGTCAATCACCTTCTCGAAGGCATTCGGCGACGAATCCTGCTTGAACGCCGTGATGTCCTCAAAGGTCGGTGGCATCCCAATCAGGTCGAAGTACGCTCGGCGAATCAGCGTGCGCTTCTCCGCAATCGGCGCCAGTGTTGCCCCCTGCCCTTGCAACTTGGCCACGACGAATCGGTCGATCGGGTTGGCAAAGTCAGGGCTAGTTTTCGTCACCGGGATCGCCGGATCGCGCACGGGTTGAAACGCCCAATGGGACCGGGACGCGGCTTCAGGTGTGATCTTGGTCGTGTTGGTTGCGGGGAACGGTGCGCCGATTTTCACCCACTCGGTGAGTACCGCGACGGCTTCTGCCGGCATCGGCTTCTTCGGCGGCATCGGGTTATCCCCTTCCCGCCGGACCGATTGAATCAGTTTGCTTTTCGCGGGGTCACCGGCGACGACGACCGGGCCGTCGTCGTTACCTTTAAGGAAGTCCGTGGCGTTATCCAGGCGCAAGCCTGATTGCTGTTTCTTCTCACCGTGACAGGACGTGCAATGCTCGACCAAGACGGGGCGAACTTTCTGCTCAAAGAACTCGACGGCTTCAGAAGTGGTCTTCGCAGGATCTGCCGCAACGATGTTCGTGGCAAACAAACAACACAATATTGCGGTGCTGAGGAGTTGTCGCAAAGTCGCACCAAGTTCGAGTAACAAATCAAGACGCGGTCATCAGGTCTGACCGGCGATAGCAGTATGTAACAATATAGGTGGTAACTCCATGAGAAACGAGGCCGAATTGGCGACAAGTGCTACCAGACCATCAAATGGAATATGAGTAATCGAATTGACCGCATTGCGGCAATTCATTTATTATCCAGTAACCACATTGCACGCGCTCCAACCTCACCCCAGGAGAATGCGGATGATCCGTCTCGATGCGAAGCGTTCGGTCTCGTTCTGCGACGGCGTCAGCCGTCGGGATTTTCTCCACGCCGGAACGCTAGCGCCGTTGGGCTTGAGCCTGTCACACCTGTTCGCATCACAGGCCGCCGCGAAAGCTGATGGTGACGCGGGTGCAGCCAAAAAAGACGGCGACTCCAACTGCATTTTGCTGATGCTTGTCGGCGCCCCCAGTCAACTCGACACCTTCGACCCGAAGCCGAACGCGCCGATCGAAGTTCGCGGCCCGTTCAAAGCGATTGCGTCAAAAGTCCCTGGCATTCAATTGTCCGAAATCCTGCCGCAGACCAGCAAGCACACGGATAAGTTTTCCGTCATCCGTTCCCTGTACCACACGGCCACGGCGGTCCACGATACCGGCTACCAGATGATGCAGTCGGGGCGCCTGTTTGCGGGTGGAATCGAACACCCCAATATCGGTTGCGTGCAAGGTTACTTAAAGGGTGGACGTGGCGAACTGCCTGCCCACGTCATGATCCCGAAAGCGATTGGCCGCACCGGGGGAAATCTTCCACACGGCGAATCAGCAGGGTATCTCGGCAAGCGATTTGACCCGCTCATTTTGAACGCCGATCCCTCCTTACCGAATTTCAAGGTGCCGGACTTGTTGCCGCCGGATTACATCAGCGGTATTCGCGCCGAACGGCGACAGAAGTTGCGCGGGGCGATCGACGGCGGGTTGACCGCGTTTGAAAACAGTGCTGCCGCCAAGCAGATGGACGACACGTTTCAACTGGCGTACCAGTTGATGTCGTCCCCGAAGGCCCGCGAAGCGTTCGACTTGCAAAAGGAACCCGCCAAAATCCGCGACCGTTACGGTCGCACGCGGTTCGGGCAAAGCTGCTTGATGGCCCGCCGGCTGATTGAAGCGGGGGTGCGGTTCGTGACCGTGAACATGTTTGAAACGGTGTTCGACGAACTCACCTGGGACATTCACGGCTCCAAACCGTTCACGGACATCACGGAGATGGCGAAGTTCATCGCGCCGAATTTCGACCAAGCCTACTCCGCACTGCTGGAAGACCTCGCCGATCGCGGGTTGCTGTCCAGCACCATCGTCGCGGCCACGGGGGAGTTTGGCCGCACGCCGAAGATCAACCCTGCTGGCGGACGGGACCACCACCCCGGCGTGTGGTCGATGTTAATCGGTGGCGGGAAAATCAAAGGTGGGCGAATTATTGGCGAATCGGACGAGTTGGCCTACGCCCCGAAAACCCGCCCCGTCACACCCGGCGAAGTGGCGGCAACGATCTACCAAGGACTCGGGATCGACCCGCACAAGGAACTCCCCGGCCCGCAAAACCGCCCGATCCCTGCTGTCGATTTCAACCTGAAGCCGATCGCGGAATTGTTCTGATTTCGGGCTTCGTACTTCACAACAGGTGTGACATGCCATCCAATGATGACAATGATCGACCACGCCACAAACCGCAACGGCGTGACGATGATGACGACGACTTTGAAGAGGAGGATGATCGGCCACGCCGCCGCCGAAATCGGGACGACGAGGGGGATGAGACGGGCGGGTTAATCCCGTACAAAAACGGCAAAGCCCTTGCTGCGTATTACTGTGGCGTGTTCAGTCTGATCCCTGTGTTCGGTTGTGTGCTGAGCGTTATCGCCGTGGTGCTTGGGGTCATGGGCATCTCCTATGCCAATCAGCACCCGGCTGCGAAAGGCAAAGCGCACGCCATCACAGGGATTGTGTTGGCAATCTTCGGCCAACCGCTTTTACTTGGTCTGCTCTTTTTGGTCGTGGCACTGGCCAACAAGAAGTAATTTCTCGGAGCAACGCGATGGGCTTACGGCTGTTGATGGCACTCTTGTTTTTGTTCTGCGGTTCGGTGGCATTCGCCGCAGACCTCGCGGTCCTGCCCGGCAACCTAACCCTCGTCGGCAAGCACGCCGTTCAGCAGCTACTCGTGGTCGATCTCGAACAACAACGGGCCGTCCGCGATTACACCGAAACTGCGAAGTACACCACCGCTGACGCGAAAATTGCCAGTGTCTCCGATGCAGGTGTTGTCACACCTATCGCGGATGGCGAAACAACGATCACGGCCCAGGCCAACAACCGCACGGCCACAATTAAAGTCGTGGTGTCGAAAACGAATGAGCCGTTCGCGTGGAACTTCCGCAATCACGTGCAAGCCACGCTGACCCGTAACGGGTGTAATTCCGGCGCATGTCATGGCGCGTTGGCGGGTAAGGGTGGATTCAAGTTGTCCCTGCGGGCTTACAATCCGGAGTCGGACTATTTTGCCATCACCCGGCAATCCCTAGCTCGGCGCATTGATACCACGCAAGCAACGGACAGTTTGTTACTCAAGAAAGCAATGCGTGTCTTGCCCCACGGCGGTGGCACACGGTTCGGTGAGGACTCGAAGCATTTCCAAGTGGTCCGCGAATGGATCGCCGCCGGTGCGCCTGGCCCTAGCAGTGCTGACCCCAAGCTTGAACGACTCGTCGTCAATCCGCCGTCGGCACGGGTCAAACCCCAGGACAAATTGCGTGTGATCGTGCAAGGCATTTACTCCGATGGTACGGTCAGCGATGTGACGGAGTGGACCAAGTTCACGTCGAGCGAAGAACAAGTGGCGAGTGTGGATGAAGACGGCAAAATCACGGCGATCGGCCACGGCGAAGCGGGGATCTCCGCGCTCTTCGGTAGCCGCGTGGCCACGATCACCGTGACTTCGCCGTTCGTGAACAAAGTCGCTGCGAGTACCTTTGCGACCTCGCCGAAGGCGAACTTCATCGACGAACACGTGTTGAACAAGCTCCAACTTCTCAACCTGCCGCCGTCCGCACCGTGTCCCGATGCGGAGTTCATCCGCCGTGTCTTTCTGGACACGTGCGGAGTATTGCCGACACCCGTGGAGGTTGAGAAATTCATTCTTGACACCGGCACGGATAAGCGTGCCCGGTTGATTGATGCACTGTTGGAACGGCCGGAATACGTCGATTATTGGGCACATAAGTGGTCGGACTTAATGTTGGTTTCCAGTCGCAAGTTACCGTCCTCGGCGATGTGGGCGTTCTACAACAGCGTCCGGCGGTCCGTGGCCAACAACCAGCCGTGGGACCGCTTTGCCCGTGACATCATCACCGCATCTGGAAGCACCTTAACCGAAGGTGGTGGCAACTACTTCGTGCTGCATAAAGACATTTCGGATCTGGTCGAATCGACGACCGTGACGTTCCTGGGGATGTCGGTGAACTGTTGCCGGTGCCACAACCACCCGCTCGAAAAGTGGACGCAGGATCAATACTGGGCGCAAGCCAATCTGTTCTCCCGCGTGGGCCTCAAAAATGGCACCCGGAATGGCGAAGTGATTGTGCAGACTCTGCCCGCCGGTGATGCACCCCATCTCCGCACCGGGCAGCCGATGCCGCCGACACCACTCGACGGCAAGCCGCTGTCACTGGATAGCAGCATCGACCGTCGCCAGTATTATGCCGATTGGCTGACGGCCCCGGAGAACCCGTACTTTGCGAAGGCCCTCGTGAACCGTGTGTGGCGTAACTTCTTGGGTCGGGGACTGGTCGAAGCCGAAGACGACATGCGTGAAACCAACCCGCCCACCAACCGTGAGTTATTCGACGCCCTGACCAAAAACTTCATCGAACACAAGTTCGATGTGAAGCATCTGGTGCGAACCATTTTGAACTCAGCCGCGTATCAACGCTCCTCCAATCCGTTGCCGGGCAACGCTGCCGATGATCGGTTTTACTCCCGGTATCTGATCCGTCGCCTCAGCGCCGAAGTGATACTTGACGCTTACGCCGACATTACTGGCGTGCCGACGGCGTTCACCCAAGTCAGCCTCGGGCCAAGCGGTGGCGTGGGTGGTGCGAATTACCCCACCGGCACACGTGCGATGCAACTGCCGGACTCACTACTCGTCTCGCGGTTCCTGGATGCGTTCGGGCGTGCGGAGCGAAGCCAAACCTGTGCCTGTGAACGGACTGGCGATTCCAGCGTCGGGCAAGCGTTGCACCTCAACAACGGCCTCACGCTCAACGAGAAACTCCGCAACCCGAAATCCCGCATGGCCGAGTGGCTGAAGTTGAAAACGAGCGATGACGAAATCATCACGCAGGTGTTCCGCTACGCACTGGCCCGGTCACCGACTGCGGATGAAAAATCACGGTTCTTAGCGATTCTGGCAGACGCCACGAAGGACGGTTCCAACACCCGCCAAGAAGCGATCGAAGACGTGTTCTGGGCGGTGTTAACCGGCAAAGAATTCCTGTTCAACCACTGATGTGATCCACTCCCATGATGCTCCGGATTTTCTGTCTGTTCGTCACGGCACTTGTCACCACAACCGTGCAGGCCGCGCCACCCGTTACGGCACTGGCCTACCGTGCGGATGGCAAGATTCTCGCGGCTGGTTCGCGGGGTGTCGTCACGTTGATTGATACGGCTACGGGTGAGGTCATCGGCACCTTGCCGGGGCAAACAGCGCAGGTCACGGCATTGGCTTTTTCGCCAGCGAACTGGCTCGCCGTGGCCAGTGGCGAGGCCAGCAAATCGGGAACGATTCAGCTTTACGACCTCAGTACCAAGCCACTACCCGAGAAACCCATTGCGACGATCCCGGCGCATAAAGACCTCATTTATACCATCGCGTTTAGTCCGGACGGCAAGACGCTGGCATCGGGTAGCTATGACCGGGTGATTAAATTGTGGGCGATTCCAAGTCCCGCGAACAACTCGCCGGTTAAAACGCTCACGGACCACAGTGACGCGGTCTATTCGCTGTCGTTTCACCCGAACGGTAAACTGCTCGCCTCGGGTGCCGCCGACCGTGCCGTCAAGATCTGGGACGTGGCAACCGGCCAACGGCTTTACACCCTGAGCGATTCAACCGATTGGGTGTACGCCGTGGCGTGGAGTCCGACCGGGAACCAACTTGCTGCCGGCGGGGTGGACCGCAGCATGCGGGTCTGGGACGCCAACGCGGACGGCGGCAAACTGGTGTCGTCGGTGTTCGCCCATGAAAAGCCGGTGACACGAATTCTGTTCGGGCCGAAAGGGGAATCGGTGTTCACAATCGGTGAGGACCGGATCATCAAAGCGTGGGATGCGAAGACCTTGACGGAATCGCTCGTGTTTCCAACCCAACCCGAGGCGGTCCTTTCGGCAGCCCTTCAACCCGACGGGTTGCAACTTGCCATTGGGCGCTTCGACGGCGTCGTGCAACTGCTCGACGCCAAGACGGCAAAGCTCATCGCGACGCCACTTCCCGTTATGCTGAAGCCGGCAACCCTCACGCAAGTCACGCCCGATTCTGTGGTAAGAGGACAGTATACCCGAGTGATGCTGCAAGGAACCAACTTCAAATCTGGCAGCACGATCAAGTGCGCAACGCCGGGTGTCAGCTTTCAAGTTGCCGAAGCAACCAGCACCAACCCGGCGCAACTCTCCGTTGACGTGACGACAACTCCCAGTGCCGTTCCGGGTGCGGTTACGTTCACGGTTGTCAGCGATGCGGGCGAGTCGAATTCGATGCGGTTGTGGTTGGATCGCTTCCCGATGGTCCGTGAAGTCGGGCTAACCGATTCCGCACGGGACGGAATGATGGTGGCGTTGCCGACCACTGTTGCGGGGTTACTGGACCGCAACGGGGACGTGGACTTTTTCCGCTTCAATGCCAATGCAGGACAACAAATCGGCGTGCAAATTCACACCACGCTGGACCGCACCAAATTCGACCCGGTCGTGACTTTGACTGATACCAGTGGTCAAGTGTTGGCAAGCGGCAACGGGGGTCTGTTGGGTTACACCTGTGGCACGGCGGGGACGTATGCGATCTCGGTCCACGACCGTGAATTCCGTGGCGGAGCGGACTACGGGTATCGACTGCATGTTGGTCCGATCCCGGTGATTACTGGCGTCTTTCCGTTGGGCGTCACGCGCGGTCAGGAAACGGCCGTGCAAATCACGGGGGTCAATCTGGGGGCGATGGCAACGGCTCCGATTTTGGTCAAGCCTGCCGTGGACGCTGTGTTCGGTAGTAAAATCTCGCTGAACATTTCGCGCACCAACGGCGACCCCATCGGCGGGTCGGAAGTCACGATCGGGGAATTCTCAGCCACGCGAATGCCTGCGATCGGGACCGCAACCGTCACGAGCATTCCCGCAACCGTGGATGGCATCCTCACGAAAGTCAACCATTTCCACACGCTGCGGTTCACGGCGAAGAAGGGTCAACGGCTCATCATCGAGACTGACGCGAGCCGACTCGGGTCACCCGTTGATCCGTTTCTGGAAATCCTGGATACACAGGGCAGCCCGGTTCCGCGTGCGATGCTGCGTTGCACGGCCAAGACGTACACCACGTTCCGCGACAACGATTCGGCGGCGTCTGGGATTCGACTGGAGACGTGGAACGAACTGGCCATCGACGATTTCTTGTTCGTAGGCGGGGAGTTGATGCGGATCAAAGACCTACCGAAAGGCCCCGATGACGATTGCCAGTTCTATGCGATCGACGGGAAACGAGTTGGCTACGCCGACACGACACCGACGCACCACGCGAACGGCAGCACCGTCTACAAGGTCGAGCAACACCCGCCCGGCACAACGTTTCTCTCGAACGGAATGCCGCTGTTCCCGCTCTTCTACCAGAACGACGATGGCGGCACCGGGTACGGCAAAGACTCGCGGATCGTGTTCGATCCCCCCACGGACGGCGAATACCAAGTCCGCATCCGCGATGCCAGTGGCGAAGTTGGGCCGACCCATGCTTACCGACTGACCGTGAGAACTCCGAAGCCCGATTACACGATCAGTGTTTCGCCCAGCAGTCCGAAGGTTTGGAAGAACGGCGCAATTCCCCTGAGCGTCACCGCCAAACGCCTGGACGGGTTTGACGGCCCGATTGCGATTCAGTTTGATGGTTTGCCATCACCCGTAACTGCACCCGCCACCACCATCGAAGCAGGGCAACTGACGACAACGGTTTCTCTTGCTGCAAGTGACGCGACGATTGTAAAGGGTGTGTCGAAATGGAAGGTCACAGCCCATGCCCAGATTGATGGCAAAGACGTGACCCGCGATGCGATGGGTGGCCCCATCACCGTTGGGAATGATGCCGAACTCGGGACCACGACGAACATCCGCGAACTGGTGATCCGACCCGGACACGAATCCCGGATGCTGGTCAAAATTGAACGGCGAAACGGCATGACTGCCCGAGTCCCGATCGAAGTGCGCGGGCTGCCCCACGGCGTCCGCGTTCAGAACATTGGCCTGAATGGGATCCTCATCACCCCCGATCGCACCGAACGGGAAGTCGTCATCTACGCCGAACCGTGGGTGAAGCCGGTCGAAGTCCCGTTCGTCGTCCTGTCCAAGAGCGAACGCAAAAACACCGAACACGCTGCGCCGACCGTGTTGTTGAAAGTGCAGAAGTGATTTTCCCGGCGAACCGGCTGCGTTAGCTGCCGGGTGGTTGGCCACGGGCAGTTGGCAGGTTGCGACCCGGCGGTGGGAGTCCACCCGGCAGCTAACGCAGCCGGTTCGCCGGGAGGTTTTCTCTTTCGTTCCAACGGATTGGGATACGGTGGTCCGAACGGTGTCCCATTTTTTCGGATTTCTGCTTGACACGATCCGAGAGCGGTTTCACAATGTGCACAGTTTGATTCCGCATCGAAGAACCGGCGTGGATTGCCGGCCCATGCTAATTCGTCGCTTCCGAGTTGCCGGCATTCGACTGTTTGTTACACTCGATCACGAGTCTTCTTTAACTTCAGAGGTTGTTCATGTTCAAGCTGTTGTGTCTAATCGGCCTGATGACCGTCATCGGCTGTGCGGGGTCGTCCGTCCCGACTTCGGAGAGTGTGAAGAGTGACCGCATGTATTCGTTAACGGTCCCCAACATGACCTGAGGGGGTTGCGCCGCCTCCGTGCGAGGCGCTTTAACTCCGGCTGATGGATTTACGAACATCGAAACCGACATTGCGAACACGACCTGTCGATTCGACTACGCGAAGTCCGAAACCGAGCTCACGGCCAAACTGGACGATCTGTCGAAGACCAATTCACACATCCGCGGTTGGAAGAAGAAATAACGACTGGCCGACACCATGAGACACCTCTGGGAACACAAGACAGGCCAAACCTGGCGCCGTATCAGACGGCGGGGCGTAACTCGCCCCGCTGCTCACCCACCTCAAGCCAACTCGGCTAGCGGGCCGTAGCCGACGACGGTGGATTCGTTCACGGGATAGCGGTCGAGGTATTCGCGGATCGTGGTCAGGGTGATCGCGTCGAAGCGGGCCATTTCTTGATCGACATCGGAATACTCGGCGTTGTACATCCACGATCCGGCGATCGACCGCATCCGGCCCATCGGGCGTTCGTTGTACCGCACAATCCGCGACGCGATTTTGTTCTTGGCTTGGTTCAGTTCTTCCTCGGTGATGCCGTTTTTCTGCACCTCGTTCAAAATCTTCCGCACGATACCAAGGTTGTCGGACGCGGCTTCCGGGTCGCACGAGAATGTTGCCACGGCAATCCCGCAGCCTTGGCTTTGGTCCGTGGTGAACCCCGCCGATTCCACCAGACCCGGATCGACCAACTCCCAATAAATCCGACTGCCGGTTTCATCCCCGATCGCCATCGCCAACGTCGAGGCGGCATACCGCAACGGTGATTCCGCCGGTGGTCCGGGGTTGATGACAAGAACATGCTGTTGCGTGGCGTTCGCCTTCGCAACGGTGTGAACCCCGCCCTGCCTCCGTGCTTCGTGAATCGAATCGCGTTTCGCGGTTGTGTTCGACCACGTCGCACACGCGGCTTCAATCAGCCGCACGTACTCCGCCCAGTCGAAATTGCCCGCCACCACAGCCAAGATGTTGCTGGCCACGTAGCGTCGGTCGAAGTAGTCCTGCATCTGGTCGCGCGACAATGCCGTGATGCTGGCCGTCGTGCCGAGGATGGAGTTGCCGAGCGGGTGTTTGCCGAAGTAAATCTGCTTGGCGTGATCCCAGGCCATCGAGCCGGGCGAATCCTCGTACATCTTGATTTCTTCGAGGATGACCTGCTTCTCAGTGGTGAAGTCTTCCAAGCGTAAACTGGGGCGAAGGATGTCCGCTAAAATATCGACAGCGTTGCTCAGGTACTCCGGCAACACGGCGGCGTAGTAGACCGTGTTTTCTTCACTGGTGTAGGCGTTGTACGACGCGCCGATTCGATCGAAATCGAGATTGACTTCGAGGGCGGTCCGACGCGGCGTGCCCTTAAACATCATGTGTTCAAGAAAGTGCGACACGCCCGACTCTGTACCGACTTCATCGCGGGCGCCAGTCTGCACGAAAAACCCGACGGCGATCGACCGCGATGTCGGAATGGTTTCGCCGATGAGTTGAAGACCGTTCGGCAAGCGATGAGTGTGAAACGGCATACGCGGTGATCCTTTCGGTGAGAGAGTGGGGAGTGGGGAGTGGAGAGTGGAGAGTGGAGAGTGGAGAGTGGAGAGTGGAGAGTGGAGAGTGGAGAGTGAGAAGACGGTCAATTCTGACACTCTCCACTCTCACACCCTCAACTCTGGCACTTCTATCCCGGCAGCCGCAGCGGGTCCGGCCCGAGGGTGACGAGTGTGATGTCCTTCACTGGGAACCGTTCGAGGTACGCCAAGATTTGGCTAGTTGTTAGCCGGTTGATCGCCGCTTGCACTTCGTCCACCGTTCGTACCCGGCGCAAGTAGAACCAGTCGGTTGCCATTGAACTGGCCCGTGAACTGGTCGATTCTTGTGACATGACGAGTGAGGTCTTCAGGCTCGCTTTCAGTCGGTCGAGTTCTTCCACCGTGACGCCGTCTTTGAGTCGTCGCAGTTCGCCGACGGTCACGTCCAACGTTTCTTGTGCCCGATCGGCACGAGTGCCGGCGTAACAAATCATTGCCCCGCGATCCTTCACCGTGTCGTGGCTGGCGTACACGGAGTAACACAGCCCGCGTTTCTCACGTACTTCCGTGAAGAGGCGAGAACTCATGCCGCCCGAAAGCACGCCGACGGCGCCGCGTGCAGCGTAGTAATCCGGGTCCGTAAACGACGCGCTGGGGAACGCGAGCGCGATTTGCGTCTGTTGCGTGTCTTTCAATAAGTGGGTGGAAAGCGGTGTGTGGGTTTCAATCACAGGTTCCGGTTCGTCTCGACCCGGCCAATCGCCGAACAACTCGCCGACTTGTTGCTGGAGTGCCGGCCAATCAATGGCACCGGCCACGGAAAGAATCGCACCGCGCGCCTGAAAGCGGTTGCCGTAGTGAGCCTTCACGTCACTGGCTTGAATCGCCTGAATGCCCTCGGTCGTGCCGTAACGGTTGCGGTTGAGCGGCGAGGGGTAGTAGCGTGACTTCAGTTCCAGGATCACTTTTTCTTGCGGCGAGTCTTCGAGACCAAGGATGTCCTGAAGCAGCAAGTCTTGAACCGCCGCCAACTCGTCTTCGGGCAAATGGGGGCGGCGAATGATGTCCGCATAAATCGCCAGTGCCGCCGGGACGTTCCGCGCCAATGTGCCTGCGGACAAGACGATATTGAATGACCCCACGCTCTCGCTGCGGTCGGTTCCGAGATTGTCTAGTGCCAACGAAAGTTGCTTGCTGTCTCGTTCCCCGGCACCACGGGTCAACATCTCCGCGAGGACCGACGACATGCCCAACGTCGTTGGCGAATCGTAGGTGAACCCCGACGGGATGAGAAAGTAAAACGTCGCCGACCGAACGTGGTCGAGACGTTCCGCCAGCAGGGTCAGGCCGTTCGGATAGGTGTGTTGGAAAAGCTGTTGTTGGGCCACTGGGGACAATGTCCTTCTGCTTGATCTACGGGGTGGGCGGATCAAATCCCCATGCCGACTGGGCTGGGTTGCGCTTGCACCACCACTTTATAGAGGGTGCGAAAACTTCGGAAGCCGTGCTTGCGATAAAGTTTCACCGCCGCCGTGTTTTGCGCTGTGACTTCAAGATACGCCCGACGCATCCCAACGGCTTGGAACCCGTGCAATGCTTTCAACAATAATGCCTCGCCAAGACCCAAACCCCGGTAGGCAGGAACCACCCCGATATTCTGGATTGCCCCCCACCGTGACGAATTGGTTAAGCCTTGAACCGTCCCGACGCTGTAGTCCGAATTCGCCACCAGCCATGTCGCTTGCGGACAAAATCCATCGTGTTCCGTGATGGCTCTCATTAGCTCTTGGCAGCCGGATTTGTGCCCCAAGTTGGGGTACAGTTGGCAATCGAGTTCCTGCTCAAAGCTCGCACACTTCACATCCGCGTGAAGTTCGCACAAGCGATCCTCCCAAGGCAGCCAATAAAATCCGTCTGGCAACTGCGGTGTTGCCAGCGGCCCACGCAAATCCAAGTCCATGCGAAAGCGTTTCAAATAGTACGGAGGCACTGTCATAACCCGCCAACCGAGAGTGTTGATATTCGATGCTATTCAGTGATGCACGTGAAAGGCAACAAAATATCCCAACAAAAACAGCACGGTGAGTGCGAAGGACAAGGACAACGCCAGTAGGCCGACAATCCACCACGGCAACCGAATCCCACTTTGCAGTAAAACAGGCTCGATGCGCGATTCCGAATTCTCGTTGCTTGGTGAACGAGTCGCTAACCAACGGGCTTCCACTTCTCGCAACACGGCAGCGGGTCTGTTCCAAGGCGGGTTGTTCGGAGAGAGCGAGACCGAATCGGCCCAGGGTTCCAAATGTTGCACAACCTCCGCAGCAGACATCGGGCGCTGGTCCGGTCGCTTCGCCAGGAACCATTGCACGAGGCGTGAAAACTCGGCGGGGATCGTCGGGTTCATCATCGTCAAATCGGGTGGGTACTGGGTTCGATGCGCCCGGATTTTGTCCTGTGCTGTTTTTTCCGGAAACGGCGGTGTGCCGGTCAGTGCAAAATAAAGGCTGCAACCCAGCGAGTACAGGTCCGCACTCGGACCAACCCGAGAGGCGTCCTGAGCTTGCTCGGGTGCCAGATAATCCATCGTGCCGACCGTGTACCCTTTGCCGCCAATAATCGTCGGGTCCGTGGGCGGCGTTTCACCTTGAATGAGCGCGAAGCCGAAGTCAAGAAGTTTCGCCCGCCCGTCCGGTGCGACTATCACATTCCCCGGCTTCAAGTCCCGGTGTACAAATCCAGCGTTGTGGAACTGATGCAAACCACTCGCCACGTCGCAAAAGATCCTCGCGGCTTGGCCGATGGGCAGCGTGCCATTTTCGACAACCAGTTGCCGCACCGTCTTGCCGGTGAGGTATTCGAGTGCGAGGTAATAAACGCCCGCCTCCAATCCCGAATCGAGAGTCCGCATCAGGTGCGGGTGGACCGGCAACTGATTACTAATGTCGATCTCTCGTTGAAACCGCGTCAGCATCCGGGGAACTTCTTTGGCCCGCTTCGGCGGTAATATCTTGAGCGCGACAAGCTTTCGCTCGACACCCACTTGCGTTCGCCCGCCATCGGCCAAATAAACACTTCCCATGCCACCCCGTGCGATCGGGTAAAGCAGCCGGTACGGGCCAACACGCAACCCTTGCCAGTTGCCACGGGCCAAAGATTGTGCTTGAAATTGCGTTAATTCCTGGCGTTCCACCAGAAAATTCAGGAAGTCCGTGGGCGGCGAGATCGGCAGGGTCTGGGCCGTTACCAAGAGCTTTTCAAGCACCCCCAGATCAAACAACCGACTGCGAACGAGGTTCCGGAACACGTCGGTCGCAGTCGGCAACATGTAAAAACCCCCTCAATGAGACAACAATTTTGTTAGCCCGACGCGCGAGCAAGGGGCCTAGCGCATCCCTCGCTGGCGCGTTTTGAAGTTGCGCTCACGGAATACCCCGAAGGGGTTCAATCGAATAGCCCAGGGTCGCAGCGTTTCGACGCGCACCCTGGGTCGGACCGCAAAAGGATCTTACCCTGCAGGGGTTACATCTGCGCCACGAGGAACGATGGAACCCCTGCGGGGTACGGCCTAGGTGGTGTCGAGAACCCAGGGTGCGCGACGAAACGCCGCGACCCTGGGCTATTACATAAAACCCCTTCGGGGTATTCCGAATGCGCAACTTCAAAATAGGCGCGTCGGGCTAACAAGTGGAACTGCTCGATTTTGCATCCGAGTTCCAGGAGTAGTTTGCTTTACCAGAACTTGTTCTAATAATAGTGAGCTTCTGAGCGAAATTCGCGGGGACTTCTTCTCCCAACTCTTCTTCTCCCAACGAGGGGACTTGTTTGTGTCTAAACATATGCAACGCGATTTGGAAAAGTTGCAGCACGCCATCGTGACGATGGCCAGTGGTGTTGAAGAAGCCATTTTTCACGCCACCGAAGCGTTGCAAAATCGTGACCCCGCGACCGCCCTCAAAGCCATTGCGGGCGATGTGGAGATTGATCGGCTGGAGAACGAGGTTCAAGAAGAGTGCCTCAAAATCTTGGCGCTCCATCAGCCGGTTGCGGGGGACTTGCGCCGGGTCAGTGCGGTGCTGCTGATCTCGACGGACTTGGAACGCATGGGCGATCTCGCCGTTGGCATCGCGGAGCGGGCGGTGCAACTGGCGAAGATGCCCTACGTCCCCATTCCGAACCGGATTCGCACCATGACGCAACGGGCGGCCGGCATGGTCCGGGAGAGTTTGAATTCGTTCATGCACAACGATGTCAACATCGCACGCGCGGTCATCAAGATGGACGATGAAGTGGACAACGACAACGCCCTCATCATTCAAGAATTGATTGCCAACATGAAGCAATCCGCCGAATGGATCGAACCAGGCCTATCGTTGTTCACAGCAGTGCGGCACTTGGAGCGGATCGCTGACCACACCACGAACATTGCGGAAGATGTCATTTATCTCGTGGAAGGCGCGATTGTACGGCACAACCCGGAAGCGCTGTAATCGGGGATCGGAACACCGAACGCCCACGAACGATCGTTCGTGGGCGTTGCGCTACCTGCCAACCCCTTTGCGAGAACCGGCGGAACCCGATCCCCGATTAATCCAACCCCAGCGAGTACATGTCCAGAACCTGCCTCGTGGCGATCACCTCGGGTTCGCTGGTGTGACACCGTTGGGTGTAGCCACGATAGCCGCGTCCGGTTTGTTCCGGGATCGGTTCTGCAAACGAAGCATGAATTTGTGTGCAGTCCGTCAGCTTGATAATCTCGACGGCCGATTTCGCCCGTACCTGGCCGCACGGCAGAATCTCGATTCGACCGTCGGCGAGTTTGACGAGCTTGGCGATTTCGGGTGATCCGGTTAACGCTAATCGCTCACGGCCACTG
Organism: Fimbriiglobus sp.; assembly: GCA_043785105.1. Classification (GTDB taxonomy): domain Bacteria; phylum Planctomycetota; class Planctomycetia; order Gemmatales; family Gemmataceae; genus Fimbriiglobus. The sequence goes on along the minus strand of JAYVXO010000116.1, from coordinate 16,709 downwards.
GTCAGCACCCGTTGAAAGCCAAGTGCAATGATTTGCTCCAATGCTTCCCGTGCGTCCGCGGTTCGGTCGAAAGCCCGGTGGAACACGCACGGCTTGTCACCGACACGAAGCAGAAACTCCGTACAGTTCGCCACGTCGATTTGCCCGGTTGATTGAAGCGCACCAAAAACGAACCCGTCCGGATTGTGGGGCAAAAACAGTTCAACGTCCCGCAACATGACTGCGATTTCAGACTCGGAATAGACGAAGTCCCCGCCACGAGATCGGATCATCACGAAGACGGGTAGCCGAGTTTTCGCGCGCACTTCGAGGTAAGTTCCGATCGTCGGCGTCAGTCCTCCCAAGTCCAGTGCGGAACACAATTCCAAACGATCGGCGGCCCCAGTTTGAGCCGCAACGGCGTCATCGGGTGATTCGATCGCAACTTCAATCAGGATCGGCTTTCGAGTATTCATAATTGGGCACACGGGCGTTCGGGACTCATCATTTCCCACCGTTGAGTTCGCGGGACACTCGTTCGGCGTCGCGGAAAACACGCATGAGGTTGCCGCCAAGAATCTTCAAAATGGCGTCCTTCTTGTAGCCGCGATTCAACATCTCTTGCGTGATAAACGGGTAACACGACACGTCGTCCATCTGAGCGGGTACTCGGGTGATGCCGTCGTAATCGGAACCCAATCCGACGTGGTCAATGCCCGCCACTTTCACGATTTGCTCGATGTGATCGACGATCGTGTGGACAGTCCCCGCCGGGTAATCGTTTTCGCGTGCCCACTGGCGAATCGCTTCTTCGTACTGCGCCTCGTCGGGATACTTCTTCTTCAACTCACGAGACACGTCGAACATCTTCCGCATTGCGCGAGCGCCTTCGGGGACGATGAACCCGGAGAAGAAGTTGACCATCACGACGCCGTTGTTTTCCTTCACCAACTTCAACACGTCGTCCGGGACGTTACGCGGGTGGTCGGCAATAGCCCGTGCGGACGAGTGCGAGAAAATCACCGGGGCTTTCGTAACTTTCAATGTCGCCTTCATCGTGTCCGGCGAGACGTGCGAGATGTCCACCAACATGCCGAGGGAGTTCATCTCCTGAATCACTTGTTCGCCGAACGCGGACAGCCCGCCAGACTTCGGTTTATCCGTCGCGGAGTCGGCCCAATCCAGAGATTCCGAATGAGTGAGCGTCATGTACCGAACACCGAGTTGGTAGTACATCCGCAACACGCCGAGCGAGTTGTCCATCGAGTGGCCGCCTTCGACGCCGATGAGCGAGGCGATTTTCCCCGACTTGCGAACCCGCACAATGTCGTCGGTGCCGTAGGCCATTTCAAAATCGTTCGGGTAGCGTTTCACCATACGATGAATGACATCAATTTGTTCCAAAGTCGTGGTGACCGCCGCGCCCTTCTTGGCCATATCGACGGGGACATACGCCGACCAGAATTGGGCACCGACGCCACCCTTTTTTAGCCGGGGAATGTCCGTGTGGAATTTGGGTTGTGGACGCAGTAAGTCCAGATCACGGAACGACGAGTTCGCTTTTTGCCGCAACGCCCACGGCAAATCGTTGTGGCCGTCAATCAACAATGCTTCGCGCTGAATCTGCAAGGCCGCGTCGGTGATGACGACTTCCTTGTTCGACTTCGGCGGGTCCGCGGCGAAAAGTGGAACCGCAAGAATCAGTCCAAGAACGGGTGTAACCAAGCGGGAAGCGTGCATAGTGGGAGCCTGAGCATTGGGTATGATTGCGCGAGAGGATGTTGCCATGATGCGATCTATTCGCGGGGTTGGCAAGGATTTGAACCGACATCACGGATGACGGGAGTGTTGAAATCCACCTCACCCCCGGCCCCTCTCCGATGCGGATAGGGGAGCCAGAAGGGTCTTTTCCGGTTCCCCCTCTCCGCGTCGGGGAGGGGGCTAGGGGGCTATCCATTACCAACATCTTTCGGGCGGCCCTTGGCTCGGCAGCGGTAGCCGAGGATGACATCTCGCAGGCGATGATCGCCACGCCACAGCGTCTCGACGCCCGGATTCCCGTCGGGCTTGCGACCCCAAAAATCCGGTAGTGTCTCAGTTTGCTTCGAGATGCCCACGATTTCTTGTTGTTTCAAACCAAACTGAGACACTACCAAAGTTTTGGTAGTGTCTCAGTTTGGTTCCAAACAAGCAGAAATCATGGGTATCTATTGGCAAACTGAGACACTACCGAATTCTGGGCATGGATGAACAGACCGCGACCGCCGATCGACACGGACATCGCAGACATGCCCATCGCCGAACTGCACGCTTCGCTCCCTGTTGTTAAGAGCAATGACGAAGTGTAACGAACGTCGGTGGCAAGGTATCGCAGAAACAATGGTGGAGTGCGGGAGGAACGTCTCAATTCGGGAGTCGCCTAACAGTGTATTGATCACTATTTCAAAACTGTGGCCCGAGACATTCCGGCAGTATCAACACACTGCGAGGCCACTACGAATGGTTGGATGTGAGACATCCCGACCACTCCGGGTGCCGTGATATGCAGTAGTAGCCTTTTTATAATTGATTGCTGTTTTCGGACTGTTGGTACAAGCATTGTTAGACTATCGCCATATTGATAGGCCACAACCCGAATTTCATTCTTGCGCATAATACTGGGACTGATTAAGGTTGTCGGCAATCCCAGGAAGTCCCACCAATGAAAATACCACCAGCCGAATACCGCTACCGCGTCGTCGCGTAGACCGACGACGGCTTGGCCACCAGCGAACCCGCCGGGTACCCAGCGTGGGCGGTGGCTGTCCCGATCCAACAAAGCCCTTTCCAAGTCCGATCCGACGGCCTTAGACAATCTCCTTGGCCTCAACACTGCCCCCGTTCGAGCGGCCTACGCGCTGTCGGATCTCCGTTCGTTACCTTCTCCTGTAGTCACGATCTCAATCCGACCGTAACCGTCTTTTCCCATTCAAAGTGGGAGGTCAGTAGCTCCGCGAACCTCGGATGGGCTTTGGTCCCGCATCGGCCAACCGACCGATCAGTGCATCCCGATACAATGCCGCCACTGCGGATACGGCGCTACGGAAAAAGGGAGCGGCGCTAGAACTGCACGCCGGGTCGTTTCACTCGGGGGGCCGAACGCCATCGATCCATCGCAGACTGTCTTGGGCGGCGGTTCGGCCAGGGAACTGAAGCCCGTCTTTTTGGTTCACAGATAACTCGAGTGCCGCACGAAATGAGTCACGGGCCAGTTCGATCTCACCGGCTTCGAGTGACAGAATGCCCCGTAGTGTTGAAGCATCGGCGCGCTTACTCAGGATTCGACTGAATTCGGTCACTCCGGATTTGAAGTCCATTTTCCCAAGTTGACCGGCGATGAGGTTGCTCATCGTTTTTTGCATCCCGACCCTTTCTTCAAGAACCAAACTGCCGATCAACTGTGCGTATCCATCGGCGACCCGTTGCGGCGAGACGGCGTTGCGGTCCACGGCTAAGTTGGTGAGTTGCTGATCGGCGGAGTCGTAGTCACCGGACGCGGCGAATGCTTGTGCCCGGAGCCAGTAGTATTCCGGGCGACCAACTGTATCCATCACTTCTGGAGTCGCCCATTCCAGCACATTGGCCGCACGACCCGTCACCATGAGCAGTTCAAGTTCGAGTTTCGTCCCCTCCACACCAAACGCGGAGACATCGGATGACAACAAGATGTCACGCGCTTTTCCGATTAAGCCCCGACGGGCCGCGAGTAGCGCTCGGTCCGCCACGGTGCTTCGTCCGGCGTCCTCAATAAATTTTTTGATCTGGGCTTCAACGGTTGCGGTCAGGTCGTCCAACTCTTGGTTCAGAGGTGACGCGGGTTGACTACCCGATACCCCGTCGCTTGATTTCGCAGACGGCATGGTTAACCCGCGATACGATTGCAAGTGACTCAACGCCAAGTCCAGGCACCCGACGCTGCGATAAATACCGCTCAGTAATAGATGGGCTTCAGCGAGTTGCGGGTTGAGTTCGACGGCCCGATTCAGCGAGGCTGTGGCTTGAATCCGTCGAAGCCGGACGTATTGCGGAAACTGCTCCGTCCACGGACGCTCGTAACTACTTTCCTGAAGCCGCAAGTAACACTTCCCCAAGATCAGAAACGTAGTCGCGTCGTTCGGATTCATGATGAGCGATCGTCTGGCCGCCCGCACTGCTGAGTACAGCACCGCTGGTGGGACATCGCCTTGTTTGAAGACGAAGCGTTGTTGCATCGTGAACGTGAGTTGCGTGAACGGCAAGTATGCCGTTCCCTCGGGTTGATTCTCCTCGATAGGGGGGCGCATCAAATTCAGTCGAAGGGCGGTATCGGACAGAGCACTCAAACCGACCCATCCTCCGGGAAGCCCAACCAGGCCCGCGACTTGGAGCGCCTCCCAATTCTGCAGGTGGCGACTCGGAGCCGTGAGACGCATCGCTTCGTCCACATGCAGCAAAACCGTGGCTTCGTCACGGTCATAGGGTCGTGGTGGTGCGGGCGAACGAAATGCCTCGGACCAAGCTCCTTTTTGAACACTTTTTGCCGGGGACGTTCGGGGCGCCCGCTTGCTTGGTGTCGGCTGATAGCCGAGTTGATTCAGATCGACCACACGCCCAACGAACGGGTCAGAATTCGGATTTGTCTCGCCATCCCGGTATCCGAAAATGACTAACCCGCCATCGAAGTGCAGCAACGGCCAACGGACCGGGTCGAGTAACAAGGTGTTCAGAATAGCGGTCGGTAACCCGCGCTGACTCTGGTGAACGACCAGCCGTTGGATGCCCGCTTGTTTTAGGCGTGAAGCCAGTTCTTTTGGTTGATCCTGTATCGTGACTAAGTCGTAAGAAAGTTTTGGGTCGAAAACGCCGTCGTCCTCCGGGCAGTACCAGCGGAAAGCGGCGTAGGTGTCTGCGGATACGTGGAGTGTGTGCGACCCCGGCGTTAGCCCCCCGGTCGTGTGCCACGCGCGCAGGACGTTCGCACCCTCCTCGACCGCTGCCGGAGTTTCATTCGCCCATCGCCGGGGTTCAAACGGCGGCCCTTGAAGCCAGCCCGGCCACGCACAGACCAACAGCCCGGCCCCGATTGCGATAAACATAAGCATTGCGGTTTTTTTGAAGAACGGTCTGGCGTCCGTGTGGAACGAACGACCGGCCAGGAACTCTTGGATGTTCCAAGCCAGGACCGGACCCGCAACGATCGCAAAAAGCGGGATCGTCCGAACTTGCAACCCACTGAGAACGGCGAGCGCCAGCCAAGGCAAAAACAACATCCAACGCCAACGGCGCAGCGTCAGGAAAAACGAACCGGCGCTCAGTATCAATAACGGGTAATACGCCAGGACCGCCGGCACGTACTGAAATGTCTGCAAGTAGAGCTTTGTAAACGGTGATGTCAGTTGCGATTGGCTTGGATCGGACGCCGGCAACGACACGATTTCCGCAAATGACAGCATCCCTTTCAGGTAGGCCGGATTCAAGGCACACACTACGACCAAGATCGCCATCGAACCCACGCCGCGCACCAAGACCGCGCGACCGTCCGTAGCACGTCGATCGAACGCCTGTCCGATCCAAGTCAGAGCAAGGACTGCTAAGCCCACGAGAAATAGTGGATCAATGTTTGTCCAAATGGCGAACAGGATAACCAGTCGCCAACCCGGCCATATGCGAGCGTTACTGTTCGTGTTGAGTGGACTCTGCCATGCAAAACGAATTAACAGTGCCAGGAATAGATACGAAACCGTCGATGGTAATACCAGAAATCGCATACTCGCCGCGAGGAGTGTCAACACCGTACAGGTGAGGGGAATAATCCACCCGACAGTCAGGCGAGACGTGCGAAATAGCACCACTGCCATTGCCATCACTACGACGACTTTCAACCCCACAACCGCGAGTTCACCGCAGACCTGATATGCCACATAATTTGTGAGGTCATACAGCCACGATGCCGTCAAATAACCCGTGTCACCGCTGAACAAGTCTCGGCCATGAGCAAGGTGCCCCAAAATGTTGGCGGATCGGTTGGGAAACGATGCCAACAGCCCCGCGAAAATGGCGACATAGACACTACTTGTGCCCAAAAACAGCCTTGATTGGTGCTCCTTTGGGTGTGTCAGACCTGGGTGATTATGGGATGCCGGACTATCGTGGGATTTCATAGAGTTTAATTATGGAAGTATTTTGCGGAAGGGAAGGTGCAAGATACGAAAGGAAATTTAGGAAATATGAAAGGAAAGCTATGAATCGGTCTTGACTTCGACGATGAACTCGGCAAGAAATATAGCTGGACTCACTCGTAGGTCCATGTATTTCTAAATCTCCCACTTCCCCCTTACTCGCAGGTGCCACATGCTACGTCGTCTCTCCCTCCGAGGTCCGACAAAGACTCCATCAGCTTTTACGCTGATTGAGTTGCTTGTTGTGATCGCAATCATCGCAATTCTGATCGGGCTATTACTGCCCGCAGTTCAGAAAGTCCGGGAAGCGGCTGCCCGGGCTCAGTCAACCAATAACCTGAAGCAAATCGGGTTAGCCCTCCACAACATTGATGGCACGAACGGTAAACTCCCGACAGCATGTGGCGTTTACCCAACTGTGATCCCACAGAAAAAACCAGATGGAAGTAACGGTAACTGGAATCTAGACCGCACTCCAACCGCTTTCGGTACAATCCATCACTTTTTGTTGCCGTACATCGAACAAGATGCGGTCTACAAAACGTCTAAGACCAACTCTTGGCGTGACACGGGAGCCGGCGGTAGCTCTGATATTATTATCAAGACCTACATCTCGCCCCTTGACTTCACCGCCACGACAGGCAAGGCACAAGATTGGGGCGATCGAGCTCAAGTCAGTTACAATGCAAACTGGCATGTTTTTGGTGGTGGCTGGGGCGATGACTGGCAAAGTGGTGGCAAATCTCGTATTTCGTCTAGCTTCCCAGACGGAACCTCCAACACAATCGGATTCGTTGAGCGATACGCGATTTGTGGGCCAGGGACGCGCAACGATTGGAACTCGGCACTCTACGTCTCGCGCATCTGGGCAGAAGATGGTCAATTGCCAGGGCCTATTTCGCAAAAGTATATTACTAACACACAAGTCTTTATGTCGCCAACCTACTGGATCAGCATTCCCGGTGGTTACGACCCAGCACCGCCGTCTGATTACCCGATTGACTTAATAACAGGTAAATCCAAATACTTGTTACCGATCCAGTCACGACCGACGCAAAAGCAATGCGATACGTCTCGTCTTCAAGCGATGTCAGCAGGTGGTATGCTCGTCGCCATGATGGATGGGAGTGTACGGAGTGTTAACACCAGCGTGTCAACCGATACTTTAGCACGAGCGTTGATACCAAACGATGGCCTTGTTATGGGCAGCGATTGGTAACATACGTCGATGTTAGCAATCCGAAATACCAATGGAAACGCCTATAAAGTTGTAGGCGTTTTCCTGATTGTGAACTTTTCTCTCCTTAAAATCGCATTGAGAACACTTATGTTTAGATTCCGTACTGCTGCGTTCATGTGCTTCGTTTTCTTATTCTCAGCAATTGGTTGTGGTGGCCCGCCCCCATCAGCAAAATTATCTGGCAAGTTCACGTACAAGGGCCAGGTTGTCAAAGGTGGCACGGTCTTGTTTAAGTTTGAAAACGGCCAAGCGGCATCTGCGATTAGCTCAGATGGTCTCTATGCATTCACAGATTTGCCACTTGGTCTCGCTAAAGTGACAATTGAAACGGAAACGTACAACCCTGCAGCCGAACACCCGGTTTACGCCAAAGCAGCAGGACAAGCCGATGACCGCTTGAAGTCGGCAAATCAATACGCTGAAGCGATGGGCAAAGGCGGACCCGCCGAGAAAGGAGCCGGTAACACTAGCACCGGTCTTGGTGGCCCATTCGCTGCAGAATTGGCGAAACTCTATGTCAAGATTCCAGTCAAGTACACCAACGAGAAGACTTCTGGCCTTTCGTACACTGTCGTGCAAGGAACACAAACCAAAGATTTTGAGTTAACCGACTGACCCGAATATTGGAATTGAACGCCACACTGAACTGAGGTGACTCGTTCAGAGTGGCGTTCAATTCCAATTCGGGGATTTCGCACTGGATACACAACAATGAGATTGTTTCAAACAATCACAAGCAACTTTGTCGTCGGCACACTTCGTCGATTTCTCCGATTGCGCAACTTGCTACTCACGTTCGTGGTGTTGCTCACAACTTTGTTCGTTGCTGCCTGGTTGTACTGCCTGCAAGAATTTCGCACCGCCCGCACCGAGTTATCAGCGGATCGGCCACTCGAAGCACTCCAGCACCTCCGATTGCCATTGATGGTGTTCCGCTGGGATCCTGATGTTTCACTACTGGCAGGGCGGGCATCACGTATCAGTGGGGACTTGCCATCAGCCGAATATTTTCTCAATCGCTGTCTCCAACAGAACGGCGCAGCGACTGAAGCTCTGCAACTTGAGTTTTTGCTACTTCGGGTCCAGACCGGAGAAGTGGACACGGTTTTTCCAGCCCTGCTTGCGGCGGTCGATGGTGGCCACCCCGAATCGCAACTGATCCTGAACACATTGACGTTGGCCTACATCCACAACCTCCGTTTCAAGCCGGCCTTTGCCTGTCTCAGCAAACTGATTGAGATCAACCCGAACTTGCCGAAAGCCCATTACACACGGGGGCTATGCCTGGAACGGCTGGGCAACCACAAAGCGGCGCGTGACGATTATCATCGCGCACTGGAACTTGACCCGGAAATGTTTCAAGCCCGTCTTCGTGTCGCAGAGATGCTCTTAGATGACCACCAAGCGCCCGAAGCCTTGCCCCACCTGGAACGCCTCCATCGGCAATCCCCGGACCGCCCGGAAGTCATGGCTCGACTCGGTGCGTGTCGGTTGCTGGAAGGCCGCACCCAGGAAGCACGGGCGTTAATGGAGAAGGCTGTACTGCAAATGCCGACGGACCCACCGCTCCTCGTGAATTTAGCGAACCTCGAAATTCAGGACGGCAACGGCGCAGCGGCAGAAAAGTGGCTTCGGAAAATCCTGGAAACTGATGCAACAGACAACGAAGCGCTTTACTCGTTGGTCACTGCACTCAAGCTCCAAAACCGAATCGACGAAGCGGAAAAGACCCTACAAGACTATGAGCGGTACAAGGTCTTGGTTGCCCGGTCGAATCAACTGCTTCAAGACTCCGCTGATACATCCCGGTCTACTCCGGCGGAGCTTGCAGAACTCGGCGACATACTCATGCAAGCCGGACGGGAACGACTTGCGCTGTATTGGCTCAACAAAGCCATCGAAAAAGACCCGGAAAATCAACGATCCCATCAGCTTCTCGCAGCGTATTACAACAAGAAGGGCGATCTGCAGATGGCCGCAACACACGCTCGACAACTCCGTGGGTTGCCTGCCCCATCTCCAACCGAACCGAAACCACCGCAACGATAACCGTTCCTTGCGTCGCGTTTCACCAAGGAAAACGATGAGAAGTTACAGGTTCGTCATTCTGGGCTTGGTAGTGTCCCTAGTGGTTTTCACTTCTGGATGCAACTCAAGCGTGACTCCGCCAACGTCCAGCACTCCCGTGGCCACAACACCAGTTGAAGTTCCAAATTTACCTCCCTTCTTTTCCGATGTGACAGCCAAGTCGGGAGTGAATTCTAGCTACCGTAACGGCGAAGATACTGCCCCGGCCAATCTGACGATTCTGGAGTCCCTGGGCGGCGGTGGCGGCGTCATTGACTTTGATGGAGATGGTTTGCTCGATCTCTTCTTTGTCGGCGGTGGCCATTTCGGCGGACCCGATAAAAAGCAAATTTTGGGAGCGACTTGTAAGCTGTATCGCAACAAAGGGGATTTCCAATTCGAGGATGTCACCCAGGCAGTCGGTTTAGACACATTAGCGGGCGGCCTGCCGTGGTTTTATTCACATGGCGTTGCCGTTGCGGACTACGACCGTGACGGCTGGCCGGACATTCTCGTATCCGGCTGGGGACGTGTCGCACTGTTCCATAACGTGCCCGATGGCAAGGGTGGGCGACGCTTTGTCGATGTCACCACAGAAGTTGGGCTGGCGGATGGCATCACCTGGGCGACCAGTGCGGCCTGGGCCGATCTCGATGGCGATGGCTTCCCCGATCTGTACATTTGCCAATACGTCGATTGGTCGTTCGCCAACCACCCCGTCTGCAACTACGACGGTAAAACACCGGACGTCTGCCCGCCCAAAAAGTTCAAAGGGCTAACGCACAAGGTGTTTCACAACATCGGCGGCACCAAGTTTAATGATGTCAGTGCTGAAGCGGGTTTGGCGATTGGGACTGAGAACACCAGCAAGGGACTTGGTGTGCTGGTTATCGACGTGAACCAAGACGGCAAGCCGGATATTTATGTGGCCAACGACACCGTACCGAAGTTCCTGTATGTCAATCATTCGGAGCGTGGGAAAATCCGTCTGTCGGAGCAGGGGTTGACGGCGGGCGTTGCACTGGACGGCAGTGGTTCACCCAACGGAAGCATGGGTCTCGATGCCGCTGACCCCGAAGGGACCGGGAAACCGGCGTTGTGGGTCACCAACTACGAAAATGAACTGCACGCCCTTTACCGGAATATCTCAACAAAAGAACGGGCGCAATTCCTCTTCACAACGCCGTCATCTGGAATAGCTGCTATCGGTCAGAAGTTCGTCGGGTGGGGCACCGGGTTTGCCGATTTCGATCACGATGGTTGGGAAGACCTGTTCATCGCCGATGGTCACGCGATCCGGTTCCCAACGGGTGCGACCCGCCGTCAACGTCCCGTGTTAATGCAGAATAAAGGCGCCGGTAAGTTTGTGGATGTTTCCACCAGCCGCGGTGGCAGCTACTTTCACGGGCAATATCTCAGCCGCGGTGCGATGCTGGCGGACCTGAACAACGATGGCAAAGTGGACATCGTTGTCGTCAACGTGAATGAACCTGCGGCGATATTGCAGAATGTGGCACCACCGGGAAATCACTGGGTTGGTGTGGACTTGGTCGGCGCGAACGGTGCCGATGTTGTCGGTGCCCGGATCATCCTTGAAGCCAATGGGCGTACCCAAACGCGGTTTGCCAAGGGCGGCGGAAGCTACGCCTCATCACCAGACCGCCGCCACGTCTTCGGACTTGGTACCGTGGGAAAAGTGGCGAAGCTTACAGTCGTCTGGCCGGACCAAACCCGCAGCGAATGGCAGGATGTCCCGGCGGATCGCTATCATGTGGTCGTACAAGGTGAATCACAACTTCGAGACAAACGAGTTTTGAAGTAGGTCGCAACGAGGCCGTCCATGAGACCAGCACGGCTACCACTCCCAATCGCTTCGTTGGCGCTGATTACACTCCTCGGTGTTGCCGGTTGGTACTTCGTTTTTCACAACGCGGAACGACAAACTGACGACCCCGTACCCCCTGCTGTCAATAGCCCCGCTTCGCCAGACCCACGGGAAACATTTGAGACGCCGTTCCGGAACGTTCGACCCGGCGTCAAGTACACTGGCGACGCAGCCTGTGCGAGTTGTCACGTCGAAATTGACCGCTCCTATCATCAACACCCGATGGGCCGTTCGGCGACTCTTGTCGATCAAAAAAGTACCATTGAGAAGTTCGACTCGACTGCGAACAATCCCGCGACCTCGCAAGGTTTCACCTTACGTGTCGAACAGCACCCGTCTGGGTTTCGGCACGTGATGTCCGTGTTAGGATCGCCAACGGCCCCCACATACACCACGGTTCCGTTGCTCGCCATCGGCTCGGGTGCGAGGGGCCGTTCCTACGTGTCGATGGAATCGGGTGCGGTGTGGCAGTCCCCCATCAGTTGGTTTTCCCAAACGGGTGGCAAGTGGGATGTCTCGCCGGGATTTCAACTGCCTGAAGGAACCCGACGGGAAATCGATGCGAAATGCCTCTATTGTCACGTCAACCAAGTGGATCCGGTTCCGCAGTCGATCAACCGTTTCCGGGAACCGCTCATCTCCGGACAGGCGGCGATCGGCTGCGAACGGTGTCACGGTCCGGGGGAACTTCACGTCACCGAGCGGTCGAGCGGACTGTCGTTCAACAAGCCGGATACGAGCATCGTCAACCCGACCCATTTGCCGACCGATTTGAAAATGGCGATTTGTCAACAATGCCATCTGCAAGGTGTCAGCTCCGTTCTGCAACCGGATCGCACGTGGTCCGACTTCCGACCTGGGATGCCGTTGGAACTTTTTTTCAGCGTGTTTGTGCGACAACCCGACTTGGCAGATTATCATCGGTCGGTCGGTCAAGTTGAACAAATGGTTGTTAGTAAATGTTTCGCCAACAGCCCCGGTAAGATGGATTGCACGACGTGTCACGACCCGCACTTCAAGCCGAAACCGGCGGACACGGCTGCGTTTTTTGACAAGAAGTGCCTGAACTGTCACACCACACAAAAATGCACGGCACCGGAACCCGATCGGATTGCCAAGAACAACAACTGCATTCTGTGTCACATGCCGAAGGCGCCAAGTACGAACATAGCCCACACCGCCGTCACGGATCACACCATCAGTCGAAGGCCGAACGAGTCCAGAAAGTTCCTCAACCCATCGACCCGGCAGTCCGATTACCCGATTTTCCCGTTCTCGTTGGCGCAATCACGGTTGTCCGCAACGCAACAGGATCGTGACCTCGCCGTTGCGTTATCCCAGATCGCCCGTGATCCGCCTTCAGGGATGAAATTCAATGTGGCCGTCACGCGAACACGTGCCGAAAAACTGTTAGCGACCGCAACCGGACAGACGCCTCACGATCCGGTATTACTACACGCGACCGCGATGTTGAAATCCACTTCGGGAAGTAACAAGCGTGCGGACCGGCAAGAGGCCATCACGGCGATGGCAGCCGCACAGTCGCTACGCCCGAACTCCGAGGTTTACCTGTCGTCATTGGCGGATCTTTCAGCTATCGCGGGTGACTATGGTAGAACAATTGACGCGACGACCCGGCTCATCGAATTTAGCCCCTCATCGGCTAAACCACGGTTAGCGCGGGCGTACTGTCTCATGCAAAAAATGGACTGGGTCGCATCGGAGGCCGATTGCCGGGCAGCGATTGCGATTCAGCCGATCGATCCCGCCGCCTGGGACTTGCTAGCCAAGTGCCGTCAAATGCAAGGCGACCGAGTTGGCATGCAAGCCGCGCTCGATACCAGTGAAGTCATCAAGGCAAAGTTAAAGTAGCAACCCTCCCAATGCGGCTTCCTATCCCACCCGCTTTGATACACATTGCGTCAGACACGCAAGCGTCCGCTGCATTAATCTGTAGCCATATGTGGAAACACATCAGGGCAATCCCGAACACGAACATTATCTTTGTACCGATGACAGGCGCTACGATTTATGTTGTCAGCGGTCGGCGAGAACCTGACTGACACCCGAGTTGGTCGGTAACGGGGAAATTTTTATTCTCAGTTTGCGACGATGACGAACGCAGAACGCTCCGAGACGCTGGTTAAAGCGTCCCGGAGGGAGCGAACGTGACTTGGCCCCGTGCTCGTCGGCGTGTGGGTGGCGGCGTCCTCGGAGTGCTTGGTCGCGTGGGTCTGGTGCCCCTTCGCGGTGTGGGCGTGGTGCGCGGCCTTCTCGTGATCGCCCGCCTCGTGGTGGGTGGCGGCGTGGGCGTGGTGCTCGGCGGCCTTCTTGTGCGAGGCCGCTGCTTTCTTCGACATGGGAGAACTCCCTTTCAGGAATGAACCCGACCGCCGGACGGTGTCGGGGTATGTCGCGGGTGACGGGATTGTCCGGTCGCCCGCCCGCAGGTAATGAGTCTAGCAACTCCGGCGTCAGACTCGGCCAAAAAGACCACGGGAACCCCGTTCGACGGGGTCGTGCGGTCAGTCGTCAGCGATCGGCGCTTCCGATCGCCAAAACCACGGACCGAATTTGTCGGCTCGTCATGGCCGTAAACGTGGGGAGATTCAGGCCGCGATCCGCGAGACGAGTCGTTACGGGTGGGTGACCACCGCGGGATCGGAACGCCCCTCGGAACGGCGGCAACAAATGGAGCGGGATGAAAAACGGGCGACTTTCGATGCCATTCCGGGACAACTTGGCGATCACGTCGTCCCGCGACCGACCGAAGGCGGCGGGGTCGATTGTCACGCTGAGAAGCCACGGCGACGGGCGGGAACCCGAGGCCGGGAACGCTGGTCGTGTACCCCTCGTTGAATAGCGTCACCGACACCTCTTGCTGGTACTCATACGCAAGTACCGCCGCAGTCCCCGTCACGACCACCAACAAGAACAGGTAAAACAGGCTCATGGTCGGCACTCCGGGAGCGGGAAGTGGAATCACTCGGACGCGGAGAAGGGCAACCGCCGTGCTGCAAGACGCAAAACGACCACCGCCGACAACTCCCAGAAGGGTTGGCACGCCCTCGAACATCGTACCATTACCCCCCCTGCTCGGGGGCGACCCCCGCCCCGCTACCAAGAAGGCCGTGCATCTTTTGCCGGCCCCGATATTTCGGAAGGGAATCGGCATCCCAAATGCTGAAACCCCTGCTGGCTCCTGCTTCCAGTACGACGCTTCGTGCGATGCTAGTTGAACAGCGCCATAACTTTACCCCCTCCTCAAAGTGAACGCCTCCATGTCATCCCTTCCGGAATGCGCGGAATTGACCCTGGAACTGGGCGAAGCCGTGCCCCCCGTCCGCGCCCTTTGCGTGGACGACGACCCCGACAACGCGGACTCGACGGCGGCCCTCCTTCGGGCGATGGGGCTGGTGGCTGAGGCGTGTTACAGTGGGGCCAGCGCCCTCCAGTTGAACGACACGTTTCGGCCCGACGTCTGCTTCCTCGACCTGAACATGCCCGGGATGGACGGCGACGAGCTGGCGGTCGAGTTGCGGCGGGTCAAGCGGTGGCGGCCCAAAATCCTGGTCGCCGTCACGGCCATGAGTGACGAGGCCAGCAGGCGGCGGCTCGTGGCGTCCGCGTTCGACGTTTACCTCGTCAAGCCGGTGTCGTTTGAGAAGTTCGACGCCACCGTCATGCTCATCCACCGCTTGATTGATTCCCACGTCGACGGGGACGCCTGCTAGGCGACAACATGCCTTCCTGAGAACTCCCAGACGACCGCTGGGATCAACTCGACGAGCGCCATGACAGAGCATGGCTACCCCATGACTGGTTATCCCGCCGCTGCCTCGCATGGTTCAACGCCGCCCCCGGAAGCCGCCTAACCACGTCGCACGACAAGCCCGACGGTCGCATGGAGTAAAGGAATCTCAATTGCAACACGACATTTTTCCGATTCGGTACGCGGTAGTACGTACTACCGCAGCCGGGTATTTCGGGTCGTTTTAAGACGTATTCGTCTTTCCCGAGGAGACGCGAATTTACTAGTTTTTAAGGTGGAATTCGATGTTTCAAGGAGTTAATAAGATAATCTTAAAAGCTTTACGAAACCGATGCTCTATCCCCCTGAGCTACGGGGGCGAAACCGCACTTTTCACCTGACTATCCGCGATTCGTCCGCGATCTCGAACCCCACCGCGAGCGGTCACGTTCCAGCAATTTAGAGCATTTTGATTTCCCGCTTTGCGCTTTGAGGTGACATACGCCATACTTAGTCTCCCTTGTAACACAGGAGTCTGCGATGCGTGCGTTCTCCCTCGATCTGCGGACGCGGGTTCTGGCCGATTTCCAGGCCGGGCGGACGTTCGCCGCGTTGGGCCGCAAGTACGCCACCCGTGCCGAGTGGGTCCGGCAATTCATCCGCCGGTTCCAGCAGACCGGCGAGATCGAAGCCCGCCCGCCGCACAATCGCCGGGTGCCGGTCCACCGCCGTCCCGAGGCCGAACGGCGATCCGCCGGGTCCGCAGACCCGAGCCTCACGCTCGAAGCGTTGCGGACCCGGCTCGGGGTCGCGTGCGACCTGTCCACGCTCTGGCATGCGGTGCGGGCGTTGAAGATCTCGTTCAACCCCCCCCGCTCGTCGCGGCCGAGCAACCGCGGCCCGATGTCGCCGCGAAACGCCCCGCGTTCCGGGAGTGGCCGATCGGCCTGCCCGACCCGGCTCGGTTCGTCGTTCTCGACGAAACCTGGGTGAAAACGAACAGGACGCGGGTCTACGGCTGGGGACCGACCGACGAGCGCGTTCTCGAATCCGTGCCCCACGGCCACGGGATGACGACCACGTTTCTGGGGGCCTGCGGTCCACCGGCCTGGTGGAGCCGCTGGTCGTGGACGGCGCGATCAACGGCGCGATTTTCCGCGCGGCTGTCGAGCAACAGTTGGTGACCGTGTTGACGCCCGGCGACATCGTGGTGATGGACAATCTGTCGAGTCACAAGGTCGCCGGGGTCCGCGAGGCGATTGGGCGGGCGGGCGCGGCGTTGGTGTATCTGCCGCCGTACCGTCCGGATTTGAATCCGATCGAGCAGGTGATGTCGAAGTTCAAGAACGAAATCCGCAACCGGAAGCCGCGGACGAAGGCGGAATGTGGCGAGTTGTGCAGCGAGTCCCTGGACTGGTTCCCGCCGGACAAATGCCGCAACGACATCCGGCACGCGGGGTACGCCCCGCAAGAGTGAAACTCAAAATGCTCTAGCAGGGTGTTGAAAAACCCGTAGTTTCCTTCGGAATAAACCTGCCTGAGCGATTGTTTTGAGCCCCGGTCGTCGAGGCACCACTTGGCGACCGGGAG